>NZ_JBEHGD010000016.1:0-50767 GCF_040225835.1 Corynebacterium sp. KPL3927 | reverse complement strand
GACATGGTGGTAGATTACCTTTCTTCCCAGCTCGACTGGGCTGGATATCAGGTGTCCACCACATGGGGGTCAGGTCCACGCATAATTCCTCGGGGCAGCGATTCTCGCCTTCTTCACTTCGACAACGTCTCTGCTGCACCCCACAAAGCCGAATCTTGAATCCTCAGGACACAACAACGAAATCTTCCTTGTAGTAGAAAGTGTATGCTGGAATACACTCGATCGTCTAAGAAGACAGCAAAAACTGGGTACTGGGCTAAATCCGCAACCTGTTTTTCGACAAGACATTAAATCAATATTCAGGGGCTTGGGTTATACGCCCTGCATAGCCCGATAGGAATCTCATGTGGTTTGACGGATATCATCAACAATTCGGAAATAGGCTGGAAGACTTCCTTTCAACAACAGTCCCCACGACACTTGCAGAGTTGACGCCTCTTCAGCGCAAGCAGGTCACCGATGGCACAAAAGAGTTTCCCTTCGAGATCGTACTCGAAATCTTAAACTCTAAACACAGCTACGAAGAGAAAGTATCCCGCGTCCTCGCCATCAACGGCACATGGATGAATGCGATGTCAGGGAGCCAGTGGGCACTTGGCCCCTTAAGTAGCACGGCCTACTCCGAAAGAGTAGGTATAGGCATCAGATGGGGCGAGATCGCATTTTCACCGTTGCTAAGCATCGCAGAGAACCTTATCGATACGTATCCCATCTGGCCGGGCGTACTCATGGAATTTGCTCACATGCAAGAAGACAATCGTGATTACTACCGCCAGCGAATTCAGAAAAACTAGCACTGCTACCACCAGATAGGTACCAGCCCAAACAATAGAACCCGTTCTTCAACTATTCGCAGGATGCGTATTCACCAGTCGGGGCCGGACATGACCCCAGAAAGTGTACACGTCAGGGTTAGGCCCCTACTATTTGCCTATCCACTCGCATTAGGTCCCCAAGGCGTGTGGTGGGGTTTGACTCTTGGGTTAACCGCTGCGAGTGCGATCCTGTGGAAAAAGTTTTTCCACAGCACCTCTTCGGCAGAGCGCGCCTGACGGTGTGTACGTATGCTTCTGAACTGGATGAGAAAACACGGCAGCACGAACTGTCCCGACTTTTGTTGCGAGACGTTCGCAGCTCTGAAGGGCGCTTCTTACCAGCGGGATTCGATCTCCGTAATTTCTACCGAGATGCGGCGACGCAACGATTGCGGTGCCTTAGCTTGGCCGGCACAACAATTGCGCACGAGGGAGCGGACGAGCTCTTCGCGCTCTAGGCGTTGCTGGCAAAAATCACATTGGGCGATGTGCTCGCGGATGGCTAAAGCGCGGGCGTAGGTCGTGGATTCATCGAGAAGCTCGCAAAATAGGTTGTGTACCTCAGTGGAGCTGCACGCACCACAGTTCTTTCCGGTTGCGCCTTCCATTACTTGTCCTCCATGTCCGGGTGTTCTAATCCAATTCCTTGTTCACGTGCTACGTCCTTCAACGCCTTCCGGAGCATTCTTCTTCCACGGTGCAGGCGGGACATCACCGTTCCCAATGGAGTATCCATGATTTCGGCGATTTCCTTGTACGCTAAGCCCTCCACATCAGAGTAGTAGACCACCATCCGGTAATCCTCCGGTAAGTCATTAATGGCCTGCGAAATGGACCTATCTGGCATCTCTTTAAGCGCTGCCACCTCGGCGGATTCCAAGCCGGTGGAATCGTGGCCTGCGGTGGTATAGAGCTGAAAATCACTCAGATCATCGGCAGAAGACTCGGTAGGGCGCCGCTTCGCCTTGCGATAAGAGTTGATGTAGTTATTGGTCATGATGCGATAAAGCCATGCCTTTAGGTTCGTTCCCTGCTTAAAGGAATGGAAGGACTTATAGGCCTTCAGATAGGTCTCTTGCACCAAGTCTTCCGCGTCTTGCGGGTTTCGCGTCATGCGCAGCGCGCCGCCATAGAGCTGATCGAGCAGCGGGAGCGCTTCCTTTTCAAAGCGGCGCTGCAGCTCCTTTTCGCTCACTGTTTCTTTAACCACACAATCTATCCTAACGTCTCACGCTAAAATTCCTATATGGCCAAAAAGTCCCCGCATGCCGCTACCCCGGCGCTGAAAGTCATCGAAGATGCCGGAGTCGAGCACTCCGTATCCACCTTTGAAGCGGGCAAGGATCACTTCGGTGACCACGCCGCGGCGGCCTTAGACGTAGAACCCGAACGCGTGCTGAAAACCCTCATCATTGATCTCACCGCGGGCAAGGGCCCGCGCCGCGAGCTGGCGGTGTGCGTGATTCCCACGACGCACCATTTAAGCCTCAAGAAGGCGGCCGCCGCCCTGGGGGCTCCTAAGGCCGCCATGGCGCAGGTGCACGATGCCGAGAAGTCCTCAGGCTACGTGCACGGCGGCATTTCCCCGCTCGGGCAAAAGAACCCGCTGCCCACAGTGATCGAGGAATCCGCGGTGCTTTTCGATACTGTCTTTATCTCCGGCGGCCGCCGCGGCTTAGATATCGAGCTCAACGCAGAAGACCTCGCGCGCTTGTGCGGGGCCGACTTTGCCGATCTACTGGCTGAGTAGCTCCGGGTAGTCATTAGAGACAGTCCCCACGGCCTTATCCACCGCGTGGTACTCAAATCCCCGCAGGCCAGTGGGCACTAGCAGCTCCTTAGCCTCCTCGGCGCTGCCCTCGAGCCAGGTGCGCATCTCCTCCGGCGCCAAAAATCGCGGCAGCCTGTGGTGCAGCCACTCCATCTCTTCGGTAGCCGCGGTGGTCACGATGGTGGCAGAGAGCCGATCCAACCCGGTATCCCAGAGCCCTGCGGCCCACAGCAGGCCGTGGTCTGGGTGGACGTAGTACGGCGTCTTGGTGGAGCCATCCTTGTGCCACTCGTAATAGCCGTTCATGGGGATAAGGCAGCGCTGGGTTTTAAAGGCGGTGCGAAAAGATGGCTTGCTTGCCACCGTTTCTGCCCGAGCATTAAAAAGCGGCGGGCCATCCAGGTCTTTCTTCCACTGCGGCAAGAGCGCCCACCGCGCGGGGTCGACTTCCGCTAGCTCCTCGCGCACGCGCACGATGGGAATGGGCTGGGTCGGGGCAATATTATATCGCGGCCCGGGCGTACCCTGTGGGGCGTGGACTTCCTGGATTCCCGGGAGGCTTCCCACCTCATCGAGGAGGGACTCGGTAAAAAGAACGAATCTTCCGCACATGCCCTCTATTATGGACACTATGTCTCAACCTTGGACCGCCCCGCTGGCTACCAGCCCCGTTACGGGGGAACACCAGGTGCCAGGATCGAAATCTATTACCAATCGCGCCTTCATCCTGGCCGCGCTGGCTGATTCCCCGTCTATCCTGCGCGCCCCGCTGGTATCGCGCGATACTCAGCTAATGGAGGATGCGCTCAGTGCCTTGGGGGTTCGCTTTACCCATGACGGCTCCGATATCCACGTCCAGCCTGGGAAGCTGCACGGTGCCACGGTGGATTGCGGGCTGGCCGGCACGGTGATGCGTTTTGTGCCGCCGGTCGCGGCGCTAGCGGATGGCCCAGTGCGCGTCGATGGCGATAAGCAGGCCTATAACCGCCCCATGTCCACTACGCTAGATGCGCTGCGCAGCCTCGGCGTTGATGTGGAAGGAGGTAGCCTGCCCTTTACGGTGTCCTCCAACGGCGTACCAGAAGGCGGCAAGGTCACCATCGATGCTTCTGGTTCTTCCCAGTTCGTCTCCGGCCTGCTGCTCAGCGGGGCGCGCTTTTCCCAGGGCATCCAACTCACCCACGAGGGCGGCCAGCTGCCATCCATGCCGCACGTGGAAATGACGGTGGGCATGCTGCGCCAGGCGGGCGTGCGCGTGGATTCGGATGGCACTACGTGGACGGTGCACCCCGGCCCCATCGCCGGTCGCGAATGGTTCATTGAGCCGGATCTCTCCAATGCCACGCCATTCCTCGCCGCCGCGGCGGTAACCGGCGGGCGCTTGACCATCAAGAACTGGCCGGCAAATACCACCCAGCCAGGCGATGCCATCCGCCAGATCCTGCTGGATATGGGCGTGATGGTAACCCAAGAGCACAATAGCGTGACCGCAGCGGGCAACCCGGCGGGAAAGCTGCAGGGCATCGAGCGCAACATGGGCGATATCGGGGAGCTCACCCCCACCGTTGCGGCCCTGTGCGCGCTTGCGGAAACGCCGTCGCGGCTTACGGGCATTGCCCACCTGCACGGCCACGAGACCGACCGCTTGCAGGCGCTCACAGCGAATATCAATGCGCTGGGCGGCAGGGTCACCGAGCTTGACGATGGCCTAGTGATCGAACCCGCCGAACTCCACGGCGGCGATTGGCCGTGCTATGCCGATCACCGCATGGCCACCGCCGGCGCCATTCTGGGTTTGAAAGTCCCTGATATCCAGATTGAGGATATTTCCACCACTTCCAAGACACTGCCCGGTTTCGCCCGCATGTGGGAGACGATGCTGCACCCCGACCAACAGGATTTACATGGCTAGACGTTTCGGTTCCTTTGATGAATCTGATGTGCGCGTGCGCCCCGGCAAGGGCTCGCGCCCGCGCACCAAGGATCGGCCCAAGCACAAAAATGCCAAATACGGCATGGTAATCACCAAGGACCGCGGGCGGTGGGGCGTTGCGCTTGACGATGGCCCCCAGGTCACCGCCATGCGCGCCCGCGAGCTGGGCCGCACCGCCATCGAGGTCGGTGACCGCGTCGGCGTGGTTGGTGATACCTCTGGTGCCAAGGACACGCTGGCGCGCATCGTCAAGCTCGCGGATCGCACCTCCGTGCTGCGTCGCACCGCCGATGACACGGATCCGTATGAGCGCATTATCGTGGCCAATGCCGATCAATTGCTGATCGTTTCTGCCGTGGCAGACCCTCCCCCGCGTTCCGGCTTTGTCGAGCGTGCCTTGATTGCCGCATTCGTGGGCAACCTGCACCCCATCCTGTGCCTGACCAAGACAGATCTCGCGGACCCGACGCCGTTTGCAGAAGAATTCGCCGACCTAGACGTCACGGTGGTCGAAGCCGGAGTCGAGGATGGCCTAGATGCCGTGCGCGCGCAGGTGGATGGCCACATTACCGCGCTCATCGGGCATTCCGGGGTGGGCAAGTCCACGCTGGTCAACCGGCTGGTTCCAGAAGCGGAAAGGGAAACGGGGGAAGTATCGGGTATCGGCAAGGGCCGGCATACCTCGACGCAATCGGTGGCCCTCCCCTTGCCCACCGACGCTACAGGAACCGAATCTCAGGGCGGCTGGATCATCGATACCCCGGGCATTCGTTCCTTTGGGCTGGCGCACGTGGACGCGGATAACGTCCTTGGAGTCTTCGAGGACCTCGCCGCGGCTATTGAGGAGTGTCCGCGTGGCTGTACGCACGCGGGGCCACCGGCGGATCCGGAATGCGGGCTCGATGATCCAGAAATCATTCCCGAGGGCACCGCTACCGCCCGCCGTCGCGATGCGGTACGCGGGCTGCTGCAAGCCCTGCGCTCCAACGTGGAGTGGGAAAACTAGCGCGGCTTAAAGCAATTCCACGAGGAAGGGCAGCTCCGTGGGGTGGTAGAAGGCCATGAAGTTATCCAGGGCATCGCCCACCGCGAGCTCCGCATCCTCATCTCCCAGGTCTGCGGAATCGATGGCCTCAATGGCCTTGGCGGTTGCCTCTTCGGATTCTTCAATATCGACGTGAATGGCGGCGAGGTTATCGGTGCCAAATTGCGCCGGTTGGAGCTCTACCACCGGCTCGCCCATATCTGGGCGCGGGGTAACTGCAGTGTCATCAACGTCAATGGAAATAACCACGCGCCGGTGTGGGAACTTCTCCTCGTCCCCAATGGTCAACAGGCGCAGCGAGGCCATAGAGGCCTCAAGGAAGGCGGAGTAGGCTATCTCTTCTTCATCTCCTGCGGTATAAAAATCTCGCAGGGCCGGGGTAACCATGAAACCCCAACCGGAACGCGCCGCGAGCGTACCAGTTTCTGCGAGCTCCGCCAACATGGCATAGGTCGCCGGAATATAGACGCGGGCTTCAGCCACTAAAATTCCCCTTCAATATCGAATACGGCTTGAATTTCTACGGACACGCGGTCGAAGCTGGTGTACAAGAAACCGATCATCCCGGCATCGACGGCGGCGCGCACGTTGAGAATCGAATCATCGACCATCACGCAATCGCTCAAGGGCAGCTCGAGGGCATCGGCAGCCGCTTGGAAGGCCGCAGCCTCCGGCTTTTCCGCCCCGATTTCTCCAGACAACACCACGGCATCGACGTTGCCGCGGTATTCCCACTCGCGAATGTGCTCAGCGCCGGAACCGCCCGGGTCATTAGACAAGATAGCGGTTGCGGCACCATTTGCCTTCGCCGCGGATAGCAATGCCTTCCAGCGGCGATTGTCCTCTTCAGCGCCATCGAGGACGCCGACATAGTCAACGATGAGACCACGCATATTTTTAATCCTTCAGTACACGAATTCTTTGTAACCCTCGAAAGTATAGCGAACTGCGCTTATATTCTCGCCCGCCTCATACAGGAACCTGCCAGAAATAGCGCGCGCAGCGCCCCCATGAGATAATTATCACGCGTTCGCCTCCCTGCCCTTTTTCGCAGGAGCACTCATTTCACCATGTATGAGCCCATTCCCGGCTACTCCCATCTCAAGCTGTATATCGCCCCGCACCGCATCCATTACGGCCGCCTGCCCACTACGGCAGAGGTTGCCGCCCAGCACCATATCCAAGCCTGGGTCGTCTTCATCCTTGAGGTCGCCGCCGGCTACCGCCCGCTTGCCCAGCTCAATTCCCCGCGCTTTTCGGATTCCATCCGCCTTCATATTGGCTCCTGGGTGCACCGGCGGGAAAGCCCCTATGACACCGATACCCTGCGCCTTACCAGCCTGCACGCGCGGCCTAATGGCGAATACTTCGGTTCCGCGGTCATCGGCACCCACCGCCACGCCTTTACCGGCTCCGCCACGGACCAGGGGCTGCGCTCGTTTCGGCTGCTCTAAAACTGACAGTGCCCCCTCCCGCTCTCCTTACCACGCGAAGGCGGGGAGGCAGAGGAAGGGGGTGCGAAAGGACGCTGCAGCGTTATGCCTCTACGGTTTCTTGGCCTGCAGGGCCAGAGCCCGAGTCACCGCCGGATTCTTGGTTTTCTTCCTGCTGCTTGAACTGCTTGCGCAGCATGAACAACTGGCGCACGGTTTCTTCCTTCACGCCTTCATTCATGGCATTGAACATATCGCCGCCCTCCTTCTGGTATTCCACCAGCGGGTCGCGCTGCGCCATCGCACGCAGGCCGATGCCCTCCTTGAGGTAGTCCATCTCATAGAGGTGCTCGCGCCATTTCTGGTCAATGATCGGCAGGATGACCATGCGCTCGGTATTGCGCATCTGCTTGTCGCCGCCGATGGCAGAAACGGCTTCCTCCAGTTTGTCGTACTCCCGGTTCGCGTCGGTGACGAGGGCATCGCGCAGCTGCTCCGCGGTGAGCTCGCCTGGGGAGCCATACTCGGAGCCTTCTACGAGTTCCTCCGGGGACATCGTGGGGCCGTAGAGCGCCTCAAGGGCGTTCCAGAGTTCCTCGAGGTTCCAGTCTTCGACATAACCGGTGGCGGTAGCACCCGCGACGTAGGCAGAGACTGTGTCATCGATCATGGTGCGGATATCGTCCTTGATGTCATCAGCATCGAGGATGGAATAGCGCGTGGAGTAGACCACCTTGCGCTGCTCATTGAGCACCTCATCGTACTTCAGCACGTTCTTGCGCATCTCGAAGTTTTGGTTCTCCACCTGCGCCTGGGCGCCCTTAATGGAGTTCGAGACCATCTTGGCCTCGATGGGGACATCATCGGGCACGTTGAGGCGGTTCATCATGTGCTCCATGGACTGGCCCACAAAGCGCACCATCAATTCATCGCGCATGGACAGGTAGAAGCGGGTCTCGCCTGGGTCGCCCTGACGGCCGGTACGACCGCGCAGCTGGTTATCAATGCGGCGGGACTCGTGGCGCTCGGTACCCAAAACATAGAGTCCGCCCGATTCGCGCACCTCGTCGCCCAAGCGCTTCGAGCGCTCTTTCTCCCCGTCGATCTCGGCTTCCCAGGCTTCCTGGTACTTTTCCTCATCCTCGAAGGGGTCGAGGCCGCGTTCGCGCAGCTTTTCATCGAGGATGACTTCCGGGTTACCACCGAGCACGATATCGGTACCACGACCCGCCATGTTGGTTGCCACGGTCACGGTGCCGGGGCGGCCCGCACGGGCAATGATCTGGCCCTCTTCTTCGTGGTGCTTGGCGTTGAGCACGTTGTGCTGCACGCCGCGCTTGGAAAGCAACTGCGACAGGTATTCGGAGCGCTCCACAGAGGTGGTACCAACTAGCACCGGTTGGCCGTTTTCGACGTGTTCTGCAATATCATCAACCACTGCGGCGAATTTTGCCTCTTGCGTCTTGTAAATGCGGTCCGAGTGGTCGGTGCGCTGATTCGGCTTATTGGTAGGAATAGGAACCACATCCAGCCCATAGATGGAATGCAGCTCCGCGGCTTCCGTTTCCGCGGTACCGGTCATGCCGGAAATCTTTTCATAAAGGCGGAAGAAGTTCTGCAGGGTAACCGTCGCCAGCGTCTGGTTCTCGTTTTTGATCTCCACCTGCTCCTTGGCCTCAATGGCCTGGTGCATGCCTTCGTTGTAGCGGCGTCCCGCCAAAACGCGGCCGGTAAAGCCATCCACGATCATGACTTCGCCGTTGCGAACGATGTAGTCCTTATCGCGGGTAAATAGCTCCTTGGCCTTCAACGCGTTATTGAGGTAGGAAACCAACTGGGAGTGCTCCGGCGCGTAGAGGTTTTCAATGCCGAGCTGATCTTCGACGTACTCCACGCCCTCTTCCAAGACACCAATGGTGCGCTTTTTGTGGTCCACTTCGTAGTGGATTCCCTCGCGCATGCGCGGCGCCAGCTGCGCAAAGACGCCGTAGAACTGGGAGGAACCATCAACCGGGCCGGAAATGATGAGTGGGGTACGGGCTTCATCGATAAGAATCGAGTCCACCTCATCCACGATGCAGAAATTGTGGCCGCGCTGAACTACATCATTGAGGGTACGTACCATGTTATCGCGCAGGTAATCAAAGCCCAGCTCATTATTGGTGCCGTAAGTGATATCGCAGTCGTAGGCTTCCTTGCGCTCTTGCGGGCGCATTTCTGCCAAGATAACCCCTACGGACAGGCCCAACCAGCGGTGAACACGACCCATCATCTCGGCGTCACGCTTGGCCAAGTAGTCATTGACCGTGACGATGTGAACGCCCTCGCCCTCCAAAGCGTTGAGGTAAGCGGGCAACAGGGAGGTCAGGGTCTTACCCTCACCGGTGCGCATCTCAGCCACATTGCCAAAGTGCAGGGCGGCGCCGCCCATGATCTGCACGGGGTAGTGCTTTTGTCCCAGGACGCGCCAAGCGGCTTCGCGGACGGTAGCAAAAGCATCGAGCAAGATGTCGTTCTTTTCTTCGCCATCTTTCAGGCGAGTCTTGAACTCGTCAGTCTTGGCCTTTAGCTCATCGTCCGAAAGCTCCGCGTACTGATCCTCGAGTGCAATTACATCGTCTGCAATTTTGCCCAGGCGCTTGACCGTACGGCCCTCGCCCGCGCGCAGCAGCTTGGAAAGTCCAAACACTATTCGTTAGTCCTTCTTATCGCGACACATTCGTTAACTTCCCGCAATTGTACTCACGCCACTGCCCTTGTCGCGTTCTACCCGCCCTTAAACGATAGTGATTTCACACTAAGGACACTAAGAAAACGGATAGCTCACAGCATGACAAATCCCCCCTTCCCCACCTCATCGAGCAATAGCCCGATAGGCAGGAAGGAGGGAGAAGTGGTTTAGCGCTCTAGGCGGGCGCTGGAGGTTCTAGCCCTCTGCATCCTCAGACAAGGAGATGATGCCGTAGTCGAAAGCGTGGCGGCGGTAAACCACAGATGGCTTATTGTTTTCCTCATTAACAAAGAGGAAGAAATCGTGGCCAACCAGCTCCATTTCGCTCAGGGCATCATCCACGCTCATCGGGGTGGCCGGGTGCTCCTTGGTGCGCACGATCTGGCCGGGGCGAACATCCTCGACGGTCTCGGCATAAGGATCGACCAGGCGCTCTTCCTTGGCGCGTTGTGCTTCTGCCTCCGCAACCATCTCGGCGGCGATTTCGCCGGTGCCCTTCTGTGCGCGGTGGCCGCCCTTGACGAATTCACGGCGAACCTTCACCTTGCGCAGGGAGCGTTCCATCTTCCCCATCGCGGTTTCCAGCGCTGCGTAGAAAGAGTCTTCCTTAGCCTCTGCGCGGGCGATGTGGCCCTTGCCGGTCGCAGTGATCTGGATGCGGTCGGACTCTGCTTCACGGCGTGGGTTTGGCTCGTGCTGCAACTCCACGTGGAAGAAGGTCAATGTGGGATCAAGGCGTTCAATCTTGGCCAGCTTTTCATTGACGCGCTCTTGGAAGTGTTCCGGTACTTCAACGTTACGGCCCGTAATCGTTACCTGAGCATTATTTGGCTGGGACATTGAGATGCCTCCCTTTGGTAGTGGGGACTAGAAACAATCACAGTAACTGTTCCTCTGTGACACCTTTAATAATACCAGTGGTTATGACCTGATGGTATTAGGGGGTAACACCGTGCACCCCACTCTGTGATGTACCTTAAGCATCGGCAAAAGCCAACGCCCCATAGACCGTGGCGCCGGCGGCGCGCAGGGCCGCCATGCTGGCCGCGAGGGTGGCACCGGTGGTTATAACGTCATCGACAAGCAGCGCCTGCTCACCGCCAACCGGGGTGCTAACCCCCACGCGCCCCTGCAGGTTCGCCCACCTATCCTGCGCATTGAGCTCGGATTGATCCGCCGTATCCGCGCCCATGGTAAGCGCCTCGCGCACACGCAGGCCCTGCTGTCGTCTCGCCGCACCCTGGCACATGGCCGTTACGGGATCGCCGCCGCGCATGCGCGCCGAGCGGCGACGAGTAGGTGCCGGCACCAGGCACAGCTCGCGGGGAATCTCGCCACGGGCGGCCAAGTGCGCCACGCCCGCGGCCACCACAGCACCGATATAATCGCGCACCTCCCTATTGCCCTGTTCCTTCATGCTGATGATGATATTGCGGCGAATATCGGAATAGGACCCTAGAGTAAATACCGGTGCCCCCAAAAGCCGCGGGCGGCTTACCAAGTAAGGAGGCTGGCGCAGGTGCTCACGGCACTGCGGACACAAGACATGTCCGGGCGCCCGGCACCCGGCGCACGCACGCGGAAAAATCAGCTCTCGCACGCTCACGGCGCGACACCACCCCATACCCGAAAGGTCCTCTGCGGCAGCGCCGCCCAGCGCGGCCGCCTTCTAATCGGACACGATAGGCGAAGAACGCCGACCCTGCAGGCCGGGCACCTCGCGCCAGTTCACCTCATCTACCACCGTGGCAGGAAGTTCCAGCATGGCATGGGAATCCGTAATATAAAGCTTCGAGGGCGAGGTAGCCACCGCAACTACCGGGGCGGTGATATTACCCGTCGGCATGGTAGAAGCCGAGGAACCATCTTGCTCGATGCGCCATACCGGCGACTGCCCAGAAGACGTGCCCACGATGAGCGAGCCATCGTTATTCCAATCCAGCGACAGTGCCGAGCCGGATACCTCAGGGCCCACCTCGCGGGCGTTGACAATGCGCTTTTCACCGCTGCTGGATTGGGCCACCGCGGCGATGTAGACGTGGCCATCAATGATCATCGCCGCACGTGCGCCGCTATGGGATAAGCGGATAACGGAGATTTCGCCCTCGATATCGTCGATGCTGCGGGCATCGACCTCGGATTCTGAGATCCGCCCGGTGGTCTTGGATCGCACGACGCGTACGATGCGGTCACCATCGACCACCGTCCAAGCGGCCTGCCCATTAAATTCGAAGGTGGGCCGCGCCAGCGTCTTCCCGTCGACCGAGTCCTGCATGGCGGAGCCGATTTCGCCCATTTGCAATTTGAAGTCACCATTAGACTTCCGGCTGACCGCCGCAATCATGCCGGACTCGGTGACATCGACCGACTGCACATTGCCGCTCGAGCCCAAGGCACCAGTGATCGGCTCGGCCACCCCACTATCGACTTCCAGCACGTTGCCCTCGTTCAAGGCGTACAGCGTGGACAGGGAATTGCTATTGATCTTGGGGTTATAGTCAGCAAAATCATCCACGCTGACGGTGTCCATGCCTTCTACCAGGTTGCTACCATCGGCCTTGACCTTAAAGGGGCCGATATGCCCGGCATCAGAAAGCGTCCAGACCAATTGCGCGGCAAAGCGGGTGCGGTCATTTTCATCCAGTTCTGACAACCCCTCGAACTGGTATCCGTTTTCATTGTCATAGCCGGCGAAGGTGACCTGTTCATCCGCTGCCCGGCGGGTGGCAGGGGCAATGCTGCTGGACGGGCCTTCCATCAAGAGGGTGATCAGCGTGGACTCGGATTCCTCGCTGCCTTTATAGAGCCACCGGCGATCCGGGACAAGGACGTCATCGGTTTGTTTATAAAAATAGAGCGATTGCGGGGTGTAATGATTGCGCAGCTCATTGCGCTCAATGACCAATCCTGCCGGCAACCCATTAATAAGCCACTGGTCATCCACCATTTTCATATCAATGGTAGCTTCGTAGCCTTCATTTTCCGGCACATATGCCCCACCGGATTTTAGCCGTCCGATGATGGTGCCCCGCACAGTAAATGAGCGCACATCCTCCGCGGTATTTTGTTTCTTATCGGGCGCGGTCACGATATCCAGGCTATCGACCACCATGACATCGCCCGAGGAATCCCAGGCCCCGCGGGCGGAATCCGTAAGGAATCCACGGGCCGCATCGTGATCATTGGTGGGAATGGCCGCAGCGCGGTAAAAATCGCGCAGGGTAAGGTCCGGGTCCGCCCCCACCTCTGGGGTAATGACTTCTTCCGGACCATCGGGCTGATTGTGGTAGGTACCTACGACCTGGGGGCTCGTATCGTGCGGCAAGGTTGAACAACCGGTGACAAAGCACAGCGCCGCCACCGCGCCCACGGCGGTGTGCCGCCGCCATATTCCCTTCATAATGACCGAATTCATTTATTTATCCCCCTTAAAATCCGGCGCCTTATAGGAGCGCCTCTCTGGCGACGCGGCCCCGCGATTGCGCTCGCGTTCGGAGGGCCACAGGATGCCATCACCATCCGCCTCAGATGCCTCCGCCGAGTCATCGTCGATGCCGATTCCGCGGCCTACCACTGAGCTATTGCTTGGCGATGCCCCACCGGCACCACCCTCGTCCTCGTCATCTGCTGCACCAGCTTCCGCTGCACCAGCTTCCGCTGTACCAGCTTGCCCGGTGTCGGCACCGCTAGCTGCGTCGGCAGCGGCGCCAACAGCGGCGCCGGTTGCGCCGCTGGGGTCAGAGGAAGCAGGGGCATCGGCAAGCCCGTCGTGCGCGGCGTCTGAACCAGTGCCCGGGGCGCCTGGAATCTCTCGGGAGATGGGCTCTTCACCAATCTCGGTATTCGGCTCGCGCGGGATGATGAGGCGGAAGCGGGAGCCGTAGCCAAATACGCCAAATGCATCGAGCGTGCCGCCGTGCAGGGCCGCGTCCTCGCGGGCGATGGCAAGGCCCAGCCCAGTGCCGCCAGAGTGGCGCTTGCGGGAAGAATCCGCGCGCCAGAAACGGTTGAATACCAGTTCTTCTTGTCCAGGTTTCAGGCCCACGCCCTGGTCCGTAACGGCTACGCCCACGGCCTTATCTGTGGTGGCGATATCGATCACCACAGGATTGCCCTCAGAGTGGTCGATGGCATTGGCCAAGAGGTTGCGCAAAATGCGCTCGATGCGGCGCGAATCGGCCCGGATGGAAATCCGCTCATCCGGCATATTGCGAACAACCTCCACGTCGAGCTTCTGCGCCAAATGCTCGACCTGTCGGTAGGCGGCATCCACGCAGGAGCGCAGGTCAATGGCCGTGGTGGATAGGTCCGCCACGCCGGCATCGTGGCGGGAAATCTCCAGCAGATCCGCGAGCAGCTCCTCGAAGCGGTCCAGCTCCCTGGACATGAGCTTGGAGGCGCGCTGCGCGCCCGCGGGCAGGCTATCGGCCTCAGATTCGATGAGGTCTGCGGCCATGCGCACGGTGGTAATGGGGGTGCGCAGCTCGTGCGAGACATCGGAAGTAAATTGCCTCTGCAAATCGCCGTATTCCTCCAGCTGCGCAATCTGGGAGGACAATTTATCCGCCATATTATTAAAGGAGGCGGCAAGCCGGCCCATCTCATCGTCCCGGTCCACGGCCATGCGCTCCTTGAGGTGGCCGGCGGCCAGGCGCTGGGCGATGCGGGACGCGGACTTGATCGGGGTAATGACCTGCTGGGTAGCCAACCAGGCAATGCCCACCAGCAAGACCACGACCACCACGCCGGCGGCAGAGAGCAGGCCGCGCATAAGCGCCATCGTTGATTCTTCAGATTCCATGGACAGGGCAAGGTAGACCTGCAGATTCGGAATCTCGGCATCGGTGGGTGTGCCCACCATGAGCGCGTTATAGTAATCGCCATTGCCGCGCGGGACGGGGTAATACTGCTGCGCAATCTGGTCTTGGCCCACCATCTGCCGCATTTGTTCCGGCACCGGGAAATCCTCCGGCGAGGTGGTGATGGAACCATCCTGGTTTTCCACCACGATGACGGGTTCATACACGGCCTGCGCATCGCCTTGTTGCGCAGAGAGCTGATCCAAGGAAGCGCGGGCGGAATTGATGCGCACCTGCACCGAGTTGGCCGAGCTGGTGGCATCGATTTGCTGCTCCACCGCCGTGCGGGCACGCTCGAGCTCCTGCAGCGCCACGTCTTCCTTTTGGGATACCAACCGCTGGGTCAGCACGGAGACCAAGGCGTAGGCCAAGATAATCATGACCACCGAGGAGGCGACCACAATCATGCCGATAACGCGCGCCTGCAATGAGGTGCGCAGCGTATCTACTATGGCGTCACGAATGCGCCGCACGCGGTCCAGAATTCTGATTTTTCCTTACTCCCCGGCACCGGCCTTGCCGGTCTTATACCCCACGCCGCGCACCGTCAGCACGATCTGCGGATCTTCCGGATCGTGCTCGATCTTGGCGCGCAGGCGCTGGACGTGCACGTTAACCAAACGAGTATCGGAGGCATTGCGGTAGCCCCAGACGGACTCCAGGAGTGACTCGCGGGTATGCACCTGGCCTGGGTGGCGCGCCATTTCCAGCAGGAGATCGAACTCCAGCGGGGTCAGGTTTAATTCGGTGCCATCGGTGCGGCGCACCGTGTGTTCCGGCACGTCGATGATCAGGTCGGCGACCTCAAGGGTCTCCGGTTCCGCGGAGTCAGTGCGGCGCAGGCGCGCCCGAATGCGGGCGATGAGCTCCTTCGGCTTAAAGGGCTTGGTGATGTAATCATCCGCGCCGGATTCAAGGCCCAAGACCACGTCCACGGTATCGGTCTTGGCGGTAAGCATGACAATGGGCACCGCGGATTCGCGCCGGATGGTGCGGCAGATATCCACACCATTCATGCCCGGCAGCATAAGATCCAAAAGGATGAGATCCGGTTCGTGCTCGCGGAAGGCAGGAACGGCGTCGTTGCCATCCATGACGGGGACGGGATTGAGTCCCTCAGATTCAAGTACAATGGTCAGCATTTCCGAGATCGCTGGATCATCATCCACAACCAAAATCGTTGGCGCCACGTTTTAATCTCCTACAAGGTCATTTATTGCTGCCGTAATAGTATCCGCATCGGCGGTGGCGATCCAGCGCCCACCCCAACCGGATTCGACCAAGCGCCGGTAGGCGGCGGCGGTGCGCTCTTGCAATCCCCCATCGCGTTCATAGTGGTCGCGCTCGCGGGTGGAATCGGTGGCGGCCCGGGACTGTGCTCTTGCCGATGCCACCTCCACCGCCGTATCCACATACACCTGCAGGTCTGCGTGTGGCAGGCCCAAGGTGCCAAATTCTAGGTCATAGACCCACTGGAAGAGGCTATCGTCGCGCAACCGAGCCGCGGAATAGGCGGCGTTGGAGGCCACATAGCGATCCAAGATCACTACCTCGCGGGTTTCCTTCGCCGCCAGCAATTCCTCTTTTATCCCAAAGCGGTCGAGGGCGAAGAGCGTGGCCATACCGTAGGCCGAATCCGTAAGATCGCCCATCTTTCCGTAGAGCGCCTCGCGCGCGAGCTGCGCGTGGATGGAGGTCTCATAGCGCGGAAAGGCTATGGTCCTTACCGGGACTTCGAGGGCGTCTCGCACTGCGGTCGCAAGCGTATTTTTTCCGGCGCCGTCAATGCCTTCAATGCTTATGAGCATGGTGAGATACGCAGAATCCTTTCTGCTCTGTGGCGGCGCCTTTGGCACCGAGGGACATGGTTTTAAGAAAGCGCCTCGATAAACGGTTCCACGTCGTAGTCTTCTTCGACGGTGTCCAAGATCTCAAGGGCGTTTTCGGTCAAGGTATCGTCAACAGTCCCCACCAAGCCCCTAATATAGGGGTAGTCCTCGACGGTTTCGCTGGCGCTGAACGGCGCGCCTGCCCAAATGGCGGCGATCGTAGCCGCAGCGTGGGCATTGAGTTGCTCTTCCTCGGTTAAATCGTTCTTGCTGCGAGCTACCTCGCAGGCGTCCTGTACTGCGCGGATTACCCCTTCTTCATCGAGGTTTGCCAATTCATCTAAAAAATCCACGTTGAGATCGGTGCTAAAAATCTCTTCGTCCCAGCTGCTCATTTCTCACTCCTTCGACGGGTTTAGCGCCATTTATACACGCTTTTCCGTCGCAGAAAAATCGGGCATGAAAAGGATTGCATAGAAAATCCACTTTCCCATTTGTGCATTGTTTACATATCACGGATTTTGCAGGCTGTCGCGGAAATTCCAATGCATGATACTGTCGTTATCAACTTGTTACCCACCCTATGCAACTAAGAAAGGAGGGCACGATGAAGCCAGATTCACGTCGCGTGTACGTGTTCATCGTGCTCGGCCTTATCGCCGCCGTCGTCGTGGGAGTGGGCGTGTGGCGCATGAGCACTCCGAGCGCCCATTACTCCAATGCCGCGAATGAGTCCCCGACCTCTACTGTGGCACCAAAAAATACCTCCGCTGAAGAATCGACGACATCGTCGACACATAAAAAGCCTTCGACGGAAAACTCCGCCCCAGCAAAGTCCAATTCTGGCGCTGATGAATCAGACCATCAGCACCCGAAAACGACGGACCCATACTTGGCGCCCAATGCCGTCACGCATCCCCACGCGGCCACCCGCCCTACCAAGGTGTACCGCCCCGGAAATGTGTACTCTCCAGACGCTTCCGCTAATAACGCCCCGTCCACACAGGGCGGCCAGGCTCCGCAGAGTGGTAACGGTGCCGGCACTAGGCAGGCAGTCCCAGATACCCCCAGCAAGCCGGATAACCAAGCGCCGTCCTCCCCAGCACCAAGCTCATCTGCTCCCTCCCCTGCCCCAGGCGAAGAAAAGCCAGGTCAAGGCGATCAGGGTGGAGAGTCCGGAAAACCGGTAGAACCCGCCGGATCAGAAACCCCGGAGCCGCCATCGACGCAGACTCCACAAAAGTCATATACAAAGGGGAGCGCGCAGCGCACCCCAGCGGCTCCTGACGCCACCACAGAGGGGCACGGTGCCGGAGCGGGAGCGCCTTCTAGCGCACCGCAGGCGAAAAACAAATCACACGCCGAGCCGGCAGCAACCGGGAAGCCTGCCCCTACGCAACAGTCCGGCAACCAGGAGCCCACGGATCTCCCGGCAACGGGAAGCTCTGCCGCAGGATCTTCCGCCGCGCGTTAAGTCCTCTACGCGGCTAGCACAACTGGTATCAGGGAGTTAGCCTCAGCCAAACGCGGCCAAGACCTAAAAGGCCCCCTTGCTGGGAGTTTCCAGCAAGGGGGTCACAGTTATAAGGTCCTTTAAACTCGGGCGACGAATAGTTGCGCCGCGCGGACCTCAGGAGTTGCCTCATTTACTGCGTGAGCTTGGGCGGTAACCACGCCATCGGCGGCCGGCAGCCATGCGGCTTGGCCAGGGGAAAGGATCAATTCCTCGCCCGCGGCATTGCGCAGGCTGAGGGAACCAGCGGTGCACAAGGCGATGGTGGGGCCGTCATAATCGAGGTCGACGGAAGAATCCGGCCCGAGCTCGGCACGGTCGAGCAAGAACTCATCGATGGGCACCGGATAGGACCAAGCCTCGGCGCCGTGGACGTTGTCTTGGTTCCGCTTATCTTTTTGCTGCACCCGCGGCTCATTGGCGGCCGCATAGGTCAAGACCTTCACCAACTCCGGCACATCCACGAATTTCGGGGTCAATCCGCCGCGCAAGACATTATCGGAATTGGCCATGATTTCTACGCCAAGACCGGAGACATACGCGTGGAGTTGTCCGGCGTCGAGGTAGACGGCCTCGCCCGGGGCAAGCTCGATGTGGTTAAGCAAGAGCGCACCAAGCACGCCAATATCGCCAGGATAACGGTCATTAAGGTCCACCACCGTAGCCATGACCCGCGCCTTCCAATCCGTCGGATCGGCAGCAATCAGGCGCTCGCCGGCGGCAACGATGGCCTTAATGAGCTCCTTGCGCTTGGCCGAAGGGATGGTAATCCACGTGGTAAAAAGCACCCGGAGGTTGGCGGACTCGGAGGATTCCGCGGGGTCATCGTCAAGCATGGCCAGGTAGCGCTCAAGCTCTGGGCACTGCAAGGCGGCAAAGAGCTCGCGGGTTTGTGCCAAGGGACGGAAACCCGCCATGGCGTAGAAATCCGAAAGAGCCACGATAAGTTCCGGCTTGTGGTTATCGTCCTTGTAATTGCGGTTTGCGGCCTGCAGGGCAATGCCTGCCTCGTTTTCGCGGGCGAAACCCTCCTCGGCCTGCTCCTTGGACGGGTGGGCCTGCAAAGACAGTGGATCTTCGGCGGCGAGAATCTTCAGCAGGAACGGCAGGTTCTCGCCGTATTCTTTATAAACTCGAGCACCCAGCTGGCCTTCTGGATCCTCCGCAATAACCTCGTTGAGAAGCTGGCCATCCACCGTGGAGGGATCGCCCGGGTGGGCACCAAACCAGAGTTCGGCCACCGGCTTTTCTGCGGCTTCTTCGCCCCGCAGCTCAGGGATGAGGGTGCGCGAGCCCCACGAGTAGTTGCGGGTAGCGCCTTCCAGTAATTGCATTTATTTCTATCCTTTAGAAATCTCGTAGGCGGTCGCGGCAAAACTCCGCGTAATAAGCTGCAGCGAGCGGGCAAGGTGCCCAAGGCCCGGTTCCGGGTCGGTGCTGCGGACTGCAAGCGAGTTGGGCAGGTTCGCCTCTTCCTGCCCCCAGAAAATCACTTTCAAGGGTATCAAAGGTGCATCCGCGCCAGCACCGTCGATGAAGGGATCGTAGAAAAGGTCATCGGCAGGCGCGGGCGCCGTACTCGATTCGGCACCCCGATCGAGTGCACCGCGCAGGTCAGCGGGCTCGACATAGGTGCCGGGCAACCCGTGCACGGCCCAGATGGTTGCTGCCATGCGGGCGACCAAGGTATCGATGTGGACGCGCTCGCGGCGCTCGGCATACGCATAGGCATCGATGACGCAGGAGTGGATAATCCGCGCACCCTCGGCGTATTCGCGCAGCTGCCGACCCGGATTGATGGCATCATCGCGCTCTGGCGAAAGCTGCTCGATCTCGCGATCTACCGCGGCTGCTAGATCCTCTAGCTCCTCGCGCACCGCGTACGGGGAGGTATGCACGATGCTGCACAGCGCGTACAAGGCCGTGATAAACCGCGCCGGCGAGCAGCCCTCTGCGGTGGGAAGCGACGGGGCAATCAGGGTATCTTCTGGGCAATCCTCTACCAGGGGGCCGCTTGCCGGGCCCACCAGAATGGTGGTGGCGCCCCGCTGGCTCGCCGCAATGAGCGCGCGGGAGGCCCAATCGCATTCTGCGGGCTCGCCCACCGCCACGACGATATCGAGCGCGCCCACGTATTGCGGCAGCGATTCCGTCACCACCAGCGGAATGCGCAGCGGTTCGGCCAAGCCGACGCCAAGGTGCGCTGCCTCGCGGGCGATGGCATCGGTGGGCAGGATGACCAGGGAGCGCGGGTTGAGCCCGTTTAAGATTTCACCCCAGCGCTCCATTTGCCCGGCGAGCAGACGAATCTGCGCGCCCTCGTGGGCGACATCAAAAAATCGCACCGTTTCGGTGTCATAGGCGGAACCATCAGTGAAACCGTTATCCATATCGCTCCAGCATAGTCTGGCTCCCACTATGATGGTGCGGCATGATGTCAGCACAAATTCATCCCGTATCCCTTATCGGTGGCGGCCCCGGCGCGTGGGACCTGATTACGGTTCGCGGCATGCGCGCCCTACAGGAGGCCGAGGTCATCTTGACCGATCACCTAGGCCCTGCCCCGCAGTTGGATAAGCTCTGCGATATTTCCGCAAAGGAGCTTATCGATGTCTCCAAGCTGCCCTACAAGAAGTCGATTACGCAAGACAAGATCAACGAGCTGCTCATCGAACACGCCCAAGCCGGACGGAAGGTAGCGCGGCTCAAAGGAGGCGATCCTTTCGTGTTCGGCCGCGGCTTTGAAGAGGTACAGGCCCTAGCCAAGGCATCTATCCCCACCACCGTCATTCCAGGGGTGACCTCCGCCATTTCCGTACCCGCGGGCATTGGCATCCCCGTCACCCAGCGCGGAATGGTTCACGGCTTTACCGTCGTATCGGGCCACCTGCCTCCAAGACACGAGAAGTCCCTAGTGGATTGGCACGCCCTGGCCCAGTCCGGCGCGACCTTGTCCATCATCATGGGCGTGAAAAATGCCCCGGCGATTGCCAGGGCATTGCAAGACGGCGGGCTTGCTGGCTCGACACCGTGCGCGATTATCCAGGAGGGCACCCTGGACACGCAGCGGGAATTTCGCTGTGAACTAGCGCACCTTGCGCAGACGATGGAGGATAATAACGTCTCCTCCCCTGCCGTATATGTCATCGGCGAGGTTGCCGGCCTCGACCCGGCCAGCGATTAGGCTTTATCCGCCTGCGGTGCGGAGTCCTCCACGACGCTTTCGCCCTTGGAGGCACCGGCCGCGTTGTGTGCAAAGCCTGCGGCATGAAATTCCGCATGTGCCTTGGTCTCGGCGTTTTCGGCTTCCAGCTCCCGTGCGCGGGCTGCCCGGGTCGCCCGTGCGCCGTGGATGGTGGCGGAAATGCCCACGACGAGGATCATGACCATGAGCAGCGGGGAGACAAAGCCCGGCACCGTCAGCCCGAAGTAGGTTTCTAGCCCGCTTAAGACCTTGCCGATATTGAGAGCCACGATGGCCGTACCCACGAGGCCACCGAGGACGACCGGCTCAATCCGGGAAATCACCCATGCCGCAATCGGAGCGGCAATGGAACCACCGATGAGCAGGGCCAACACGGCGGAGAGGTTGGCGACGATATCCTGCCACAATCCAACGACGAAGCCGAGGGTTGCACCCAGGGTGACCAGGAATTCGGCGGTATTTACCGTGCCGACGATGCGGCGGGGCTGCTCGCGGCCAATCGCCATGAGCGTCGAGGTGGATACCGGACCCCAACCACCGCCACCGGTGGAGTCAACGAAGCCGCCGACGGAACCGAGCCCGATCAAAAATGGGGTGGAATGGCTGCGCGTCTGCACGAACTTCGCCCGGCGCGGGCGGGAAAAGCGCCAGATGAGGTTGCTGCCGATGGCAACCAAGATGAGCGCGGTAATGGGGGCTGCCGCATCGGTGGAGATATTGGAGAGCACGGTGGCGCCGATAAATGCCGCGATGGCACCGGGAACGCCCAGCCGGAAGACGGTTTTCCAATCCACATTGCCAAAGCGGGCGTGGCTCAGGCCCGACATTGCGGTGGTCCCCAGCTCAGCGGTGTGGACGACGGCGGAGGCTTGGGCGGGCCCAAGGCCCGCCAGGAGAAGGATGGTGGTTGAGGTGACGCCGAAGCCCATGCCGATGCCGCCATCGACAAGCTGGGCGGCCGCACCGGCCACGGCGATTAAAATAAGAGTTAGCATGGGACACCGACCTCCTGGGCGATGTGATAGTGGGCAGCAACGATGCCAGCGAGATCGGTACCAAGAACGGGATCGACGGTGACATTGCTGGGAGTAGATGACAGTGGTTTAAGGAGCAGTCCTGCGGTTACAAAGAGCGGGATAACCCGCATTCGCGCAGTGCTTCTTGCCAATGCATGAATGTCGTTGCTGCCACCCCGGGTGGCGAACGCGGCCGTGGCGGGTACACCGGTGAGCTGGGATACCCGAGCGGCGAGCCGGCGGATGGAGTCATTGGCCGCAGCATCGGAGGAACCAACGGAGTAGATGACGTGGTGGGTATCGGCGGGCCTGGCGCGCGCGGCGAGTACCGCCGCCAATTCCGCTTCTGCGGCTTCCCGCCTGTCCGCATCTCGTGCGGCGCGCCCTCCGCCTAAGCACTCGCCTTGCACCAAGCGCAGGCCTGAAGCCTGTTCGGCCGCCGCAATAACGCGGGGAACGTCAACGCGCTGGTGGTAACCCTGCGTAAAGAGCAATGGAATGACTACGGCTGTATCCTCCCCGCAACGAGCGAGATCGACTGCAGCTCCGGTGAGATCGGGAGTATTGAACTCCAGGTGCGCCGCACGATAAGCAGGTCGGCCTGGTATCGAGGCGGCAGCGGCCTGGGTGAGCCGTTCAATGCCGGCGGCGGCGCCCGGGTGGCGCGAGCCGTGGGACAAAGTAACGAGTGCGGTCATGGTCCATCCTTAATCCACTGGAGCCGTGGAGTGTCCGCGGCGAGCTAGGGAGCGCTGCAGGGCCTCGGTGGAAGAGACTGCTGGGGCCGGTGCTACGGGGGCATCGTCTTGTCCATGGAAGCGGACCGAAAATACGCGCAGGCATTCCTGGCAATTCCAGGCAAAGTCGTCTTCTTCATCCGGGAAGAGATCGGTGCCGGCGCAGTAAGGGCAAAAGGTGGGGTGATTGCGATTGGGATTAGGCTTACGGCGAAAATTCACTGCAGATCTTCCTCCTCGGCGCGCAGTACCCAGTGGCGGAACTGCTCGCCTTCTTCGCGTTGTTCCTTATATTTATTGACCAGCCGTATGACGTAGTCCGGTACCTCATCGGCAACAACCTTGTGCCCGCGGAGCTTGCGGCCCCAGTCAGGTGAAAGGCCTAGGGCACCGCCCAGGTGGACTTGGAAGCCCTCTACGCGGTTGCCATCGGCATCGGTGACGATCTGACCCTTGAGCCCGATATCGGATACCTGGGAGCGCGCGCACGCATTGGGGCAACCGTTCAATGCGATGGAAATGGGCACATCCAAATCCCCCAGGGTGTCTTCGAGGATGTCCACCAATTCGATGGCGCGGGCCTTTGTCGTCACGTGCGCCAACTTGCAAAATTCCAGACCAGTGCAGGAAATGACGCCGCGGCGGAACTCCGTGGGCTGGGAATACAGGCCCGTTTCATCTAGCGCGCGCGAGAGCGCCGGAATATCGTCTTCCTCCACATCAAGAAAGAGCAATTCCTTCATCGGGGTGGTACGGATGCGCGAGATGCCGAACTTTTCTGCGACATCGGCAATGGCAATGAGCTGTTCGCCCGTTGCATGGCCCACGGTAGGTTTCACGCCGACGTAGAATTTGCCGTCCTTTTGCCTGTGCACGCCCAGGTGATCGCGGCTGCCGGGATTGACCTCGAGCGGGATGCCATCGGCCAGCGGCTTCTCCAGATACTCCTCCTCGAGCACTTGGCGGAACTTTTCGATGCCCCATTTAGCCACCAAGAACTTCAGGCGCGCGCGGTTGCGGTTGCGGCGGAAGCCATAGTCGCGGAAGATGCTGACCACGCCGGCCCATACTTCCGGCACGCGCTCGAGTGGCACCCACGCGCCTAGAGACTGCGAGAGCATCGGGTTGGTGGACAGTCCCCCACCCACGAAGCAGTCAAAGCCGGGCCCGTATTCGGGGTGGTTGACGCCGACGAAGGCAACGTCTTGAATTTCGTGCGTAACGTCCTGGCGCGCATTGCCGGAAATAGCGGTTTTGAACTTGCGGGGAAGGTTATGGAACTCCTCGCGCGGTAAGTAATTATTCTTGATTTCCTCGATAGCTGGGGTGGCATCGATAATCTCATCTTCGGCAACTCCTGCGACCGGCGAGCCCAAGATAACGCGCGGCACATCGCCGCACCCCATCAAGGTACCCAGGCCCACAGATTCGAGTTTGTCCCAGATGGTGGGCACATCTTCGATCTGAATCCAGTGCAGCTGGATATTCTGCCGGTCAGTAAAGTCCGCGGTGGAGCGAGCATAATCGCGCGAGATTTCCCCTACCGCGCGCAACTTTGCTGGATCAGCGCGGCCGCCATCGAAGCGCACGCGCATCATGAAGTATTCATCTTGCAATTCTGCGTTGGATAGCTTGGCGGTCATCTCCCCGCCCAGGTTCTGATTGCGCTGCGTATACAGCCCTAACCACTTAAAGCGCGGTGCTAAATCCTCCGGTGGGATGGAGGAAAATCCCTGTTTGGAGTAGATGTCTATCACGCGCTGCCTGGCTGAGAGACCACCATCGTCCTGCTTGATGGCCTCATCGTTATTCAACGGTTTCTTACCGTCAATTTTCCATTGGCCCTCGGGCTTATTGGCCCGTGGCTTGCGTTTGGTCGTCGTTGCGGTAGCCATAATGTGGTGTAGACCTCCCTTTCAAAGCGTTGAAGGAAAACCTACCCGTCTATAGAGTACAGACAAAGCGGTCTGTTTTATTTTCACTTTTATTAATGCCGTGACCAGCACCTTAAAGAGATCTAATAAAGAATCTAAATATCCCACTTGTGCACAAACAGACCATACGGTTCACTCTCTTAAGAGAAATCCCGCACTCAACCGCCACTAATAGACCTATCGGTCTATTAGTGTATATCCGTTAAGGAACCCCGTTTCCCTTCACATCGCCGCGGGAGAATACGCATACAAGAAAGGCAGAATTACCGTGTCAGATAAACCCTTAAACGTAGCAGTCATCGGTGCCGGTCCCGCCGGCATTTATGCCTCCGACATCCTGGTAAAAAAGACCGGCGGAAACGTGCGCATCGATCTCATTGAACAGATGCCCGCCCCCTTCGGCCTCATCCGCTACGGCGTGGCCCCCGACCATCCACGCATTAAAGGAATCATTAAATCCCTGCACCGCGTCTTAGATACTGAGCAGATTCGCCTGCTTACCAACGTTCACATCGGCCGCGATATCACCGTGGACGAGCTGCAGCAGCACTACGATGCCGTCATCTTCGCCACCGGAGCAGTAGGCGATCGCCACCGCGAAATCCCCGGCGCGCAGCTACAGGGAGTGCACGGCGCCGGTGAGTTCGTGGGCTTCTATGATGGCAATCCACGCTTTGAGCGCGAGTGGGATCTCTCCGCCAGCGAGGTCGCCGTCATCGGCGTAGGCAATGTGGGCCTGGACGTCTCGCGCATCTTGGCTAAGACGGGCGATGAGCTTAAGGTGACCGAAATCGCCGATAATGTCTACGATTCGCTGGCACAAAATAAGGCAGAGACCGTGCGCGTCTTCGGGCGCCGCGGGCCCGCCCAAGCCAAGTTCACCCCGCAAGAGCTCAAAGAGCTCGACCATTCGGAGAACATCAATGTGGTCGTCTCCCCCGAAGATATTGATTACGACGAGGCCTCGCTAGAGGCGCGCGCTTCCAGCAAGTCTACGGATTTGGTGTGCCAGGTTCTTGAGCAATATGCCATTCGCGATCCCAAACAGGCCCCGCATACGCTGCAGATCCACCTCTTCGAGCAGCCGGTGGAAATTCTCGGTGAGAACGGCCAGGTCAGTGGGATTAAAACGGAGCGCACAGAGCTGACCGGCGATGGCAGCGTGCGCGGGACGGGTAAATTCACCACGTGGCCAGTGCAAGCGGTCTACTTTGCCACGGGCTATCGCTCGGACGCCGTGGATGGCGTGCCATTTAATAGCGAGAAAAACGTCATCAACAATGACGGCGGCCACGTCATCGACGAAGAGGGCGCCATCGTGCCCGGCCTCTACACCACCGGCTGGGTAAAACGCGGGCCCGTGGGCCTGATTGGCAATACCAAGTCCGATGCCAGTGAAACCATTGGCATGCTGCTTGATGATGCCGCCGCGGGCACCCTACCGTCCCCCACCGCCGACGATATCACCGAGGCCTTCGCAGATAAGGGCATCGACTACCTCACGTGGCAGGATTGGCAGCGCCTCGATGCCGCTGAGCGCGCTTTGGGCGAGCGCGAAGGCCGCGAGCGAAAGAAGTACGTGGAGTGGGAAGACATGGTCGCCCACTCCCGCGCGCAGTAATTCAGTAATTAGCGCCTGATGATGGCGAGGACCTCGTCTACGATCTGCTGAACCTCTTCGGAGGTCTTCGCCTCAACATTGAGTCGCAACAGCGGCTCGGTATTGGAAGCGCGCACATTGAACCAGGCATCCGTACCCTTGAGCTCGACCGTGACACCGTCGAGCTCATCGACGGATTCAATCTTATCCGCCAGCTCATCGAGTACCGCCTGGGTGGCGGCCTGTTGATCCGCCACGGTGGAGTTGATTTCCCCAGAGGCCTCGTAGCGGGAGTATTCCGCCATGAGCTCGCTGAGTGGCTTATCCGTCTGCCCCAACGCGGCCAGGACATGCATCGCGGCTAGCATGCCGGAATCGGCATTCCAGAATTCCTGGAAGTAGTAGTGCGCGGAGTGCTCGCCGCCAAAGGCCGCCTTGTGCTCGGCCATTTGGGCCTTGATGAAGGAGTGGCCCACGCGCGTGCGCACGGCGGTACCGCCCTTTTCCACGATGAGCTCCGGCACCGTCTTGGACGTAATCAAGTTGTGGATGATGGTCGCGCCAGTAAATTTATCCAAGTAGCGGCTTGCCACCAGCGCGCAGATGGCAGACGGCGATACCGGCTGGCCCTTTTCATCCACCACGAAGCAACGGTCCGCGTCGCCGTCAAAGGCAAGGCCGATATCGGCCTTTTGCTCTACGGTGAATTTCTGCAGATCCTCTAGGTTCTTGGGATCCAGTGGGTTCGCCTCATGGTTGGGGAAGGTACCGTCGAGCTCAAAGTAGAGATCGCGGACATCAAAGGGCAGGCCATCGAAAACGGCCGGGACCGTGTGCCCGCCCATGCCATTGGCGGCATCGACGGCGACGACCAGCGGCTTGGATTCTTCCAGCGGCACGAGGTGACGCAGGAAATCCGCGTAGCCGGTCAGGATTTCCTGCTCGGCGATGGCACCATTGGGGCCGTCGTAGTTTGGGGTGCCATCGATAAGCATCTGCTTAATCTCTTCTAACCCAGTTTGTTGCCCCACGGGGACGGCTCCGGCGCGGCAGAGCTTGATGCCGTTATACTTCGCCGGGTTGTGGGAGGCGGTAAACATAGCACCCGCGCACTCCATAGAACCCGCGGCATAGTAGAGCTCATCGGTGGAGGTAAGCCCCAAAAGCGTCACGTGGAGGCCTTGGCTCACCACGCCCTCAGCAAAGGCTTGCGCCAGTGCGGGTGAAGACGGGCGCATATCGTGACCTACAGCCACGGTGTTTTCGCCTTCTTCGCGCAGGATTGCGGCGAAGGCGGCGCCGGTATCGCGCACGAAGTCTTCATCGATATCTTCGCCCACCACGCCACGGACGTCATAGGCCTTAATCACTGCATCAAGATGCTCACGAGTTCGCATACCTCGCAATAATACTCCCCGCCTGCGGGCAACTAGCGCAGTGTTCCGTCCGTGTCTGCAGCTAGCTAGCGCAAACTTTCACGGGCGCTGTGCCCAGCGCCCGTGGTTTAGTCGGACTCGGTGTCCGTGTCCTGCTTCTCGGCAGGATCATCTTCGCTGTGCGCATCGGGAACGACGGACAGGTGAGCGCGGCGGGCCTTTTTGGCATAGGCCACGCGACGAGTGCGAAATACCGGGTGATTGGAATTGGCGGGGTCAGCACCATCGAAGGTGGCGGCGTAATCGATGGGGTCTGCCCCGGAGCCGGCACTGCGGTCATCGACAAGCCCCGTGGTCACCCTGCCGTCTTCCTTGACCGCCTGGGCCAGGGCCATAAGGTCATCGTCCTCATCTAGCTCGATGCGGTCTACGCGCACCAACTCCCACCCCACCGGCGCAGAGATGCGGTCGCGGTGGGTGCTGCACAGATCCCAGCTATGCGGGTTATCCTCTTCTGCCAGCGGTCCAACCACTGCGGTTTGATCCGCATATGCATAGGTCAACGTCGCCACGGCGGGTCGGCCGCAGCCTGGGCGGGAGCAATGGCGAGATTCAGTCACGGGCAATAGTCTAAACCCTTGGTTGAGATTTAGATAGTACTTCCCCGGCGTGGCTGCACTTATTGCGCAGCCATAGAGCTTTAGAATCAACGCCATGACCGCCGCTCGCCCCCGCCCGCATATTCGCCCCGCCCGCGACCGCCACGGGCGCGGGCTGCACGGGTCCTTGCTACCGCAGCAAACCCCGCGCTACCGCAGCGCCCGCGAGCTTTTCGATGCCGCCGTCCTCGAGGCCTACGCACCCATTCAACACGCCTTCGCCCCGCAATTGCGCGGGCTCGATCTTGCGGTAGATACCATCCCGCGCATGCGCCTTTCTGCCGATATGACGGTGCTGCCGGATGAAATCATTGCCGATGGGCCAGTGCCGCTCGGTCGCATCGTGCCCGCCGGTGTCGATTCTGCTGGCACCCCTACCCGCGCCCGGCTCGTTATCTTCCGCATGCCCATTGAGCAGCGTGCTGTCACCTCCGCCGAGCGCGCGGAGCTCCTCGGCACGGTCATTACCGCCCTGGTGGCCAATTACTTAAACCTCGCTCCAGAGGAGGTAGACCCGCGCTATGGCTGGTAGGGAGGTTTCTCACCACAAAGAAAACTCTAGCCCTTGACCGCACCGCTCAGGGGGCGCAGCCAAGGGCTAGAGCACACAACTTAGTTAACCAATCTCGCGTTTGAGGCGGCGGCGTTCGCGGTCCGAAAGCCCGCCCCAAATTCCGAAGCGTTCATCGTGCTCCAGCGCGTATTCCAGGCACTCATCGCGCACCGCGCAGGCTTGGCAGATACGCTTTGCCTCACGGGTGGAACCTCCCTTTTCAGGGAAGAATGCCTCTGGATCCGTCTGCGCGCACAACGCTTGATCCTGCCACTCCTGCTCGACGGCACCGAAGAGTTCATCGAGCGATACCTCTGCAGCAGCACCGCCACGGAGAATGGCGTTGTTATTAGCCATTTTGTCCACGCCTTTTCCTTTCTCCGAGGTTGGGTAATCCTAATCAGTGCAACCGACTGTACACGAGGCTGAAGTGCGGCTGAATCGCGGTCAACCCGCGAGCCAATCCGTGAAAACAAGTGCGTCGGTCGCCGTTTCTTGCACTGATGTAATTTCACACCGGATCACTAAATATCGTCAACCTGAATTAGTGCCTTTTTCGCGCTTTATCGCAAAAACGCTGCACACGATCCCCATCCGTCACATTAGTAACACCCGGTGCTATCCGGGTGTATAGGTAGGGGGTACTAGATATAGTGGTTCCCGGTTTTTCTGTCAACAATTTTCAGGAAGTGTCGGCGTGTCTCCCAAAATCTCAGCCGGGCAAGGATCACAAAGCCCTCCGCACCGCGCAGCGTTACCGAGCTGCAGGAGGTGCGGAGGGTAGGTGGCGGGCGCTTTAGGCGTCGGAGCTAAAGCGAATGCCGGCATCGGGGATGGTCACACCAGGAAATACCCGCATGCCGTCCACGAGCTCGCAGCGGGCGCCTACGTGGGCGCCTTCGCCAATGACGCAGTTTTCGATGACCGCATTGGCGCCAATATGCGCGCCCGAGGCAATGATGGAGTTGTGGATGATGGCCCCTGGTTCGATGCGCACGCCATCAAAGACCACCGTTCCCTCGAGGCGGGAGCCGGCTCCCACCTCGGATCCGCGGCCCACCGCGGTGCCAGATAGCAGCAGCACGCCGCCGGCAATGCCCGCAGAGGATTCCACGAGGGACTCGCCGGTGCGGCCTTCCAACAGCGGCGATGGGGCGATGCCGCGCACCAAGTCAGAGGAGCCGCGGGTGAAATCATCTGGGCGGCCCATATCGCGCCAGTAGGAATTATCGACGTGGCCGACGACCAAGCGGCCATCGGCAAGCAAGCCTGGGAAGGTCTCGCGCTCAACCGAGACCACGCGGTCTGCAGGGATGGATTCGATGACGGAGCGGTCAAAGACGTAGCAACCGGCGTTGATCTGGTTGGTTGGTGGATCCTCGGTCTTTTCCAAAAAGGCCGTGACCCGGCCTTCAGAATCCGTGGGCACGCAACCAAAGGCGCGGGGATCCGCCACGTTGAGCAGGTGCATGGTGACATCGGCACCCTTGTTGTGGTGCGTGGTCAAGATGCCCTCTAGGTCCATGCCGGAAAGAACATCACCATTGAAAACCATAACGGTGTCATTGCGCAGCTTGTCATAGACATTGCGGATGCCGCCGCCGGTGCCCAGCGCGGTCTCTTCCACCACGTATTCAATGTCCAGGCCGAGCTCGGAGCCATCGCCAAAGTATTCCTCGAAAACCTCTGCCTTATACGAGGTGGACATCACCACGTGCTCAATGCCCGCGGCCTTGATGCGGGCGAGCAGGTGCTGCAGGAACGGGTAATTTGCCGTCGGCAGCATGGGCTTGGGCGTACCAATGGTCAGTGGGCGCAGGCGGGTACCGCGCCCGCCCACCAAAATCACTGCATCGGTGGTGGCACCGTGAGTGGTGGCTGCTTCAGTCATAGTCATCCTTTGTATGCAGACAATCTTATTCTGAGGTTTTTCGAAGGTCAGTGTATGCGGCCGCGGCCAGAAACCAGGTCAACGGCACGCGCTTCAGGCCTCCGAATCTTTGGCCGTACTGGCGCGAGCGGCCGTCACCGCTCCCCGCGCCTGCAATCCCAGCCACAGCGCGGCGCGCAGCGGGGCCTGCCACCACGCCGGGTGACGGTCCGCCTGGAAGCGGTACGCGGAACTGTGGTGCGCGCGCAGCATCGCCCCGGCGTGCGCCTGGGTGGAATGTCCCTTGGCGTGGCTGATGACGGCTTCTGGGCAGAAAATGTTTTGGTACCCGGCGCGGGCGAAGCGATCACCTAAGTCCACATCCTCCAAGTACATGAAGTAACGCTCATCAAAGCCGCCAATGGCATCGAAGGCATCCCAGCGCACCAAGAGGCAGGATCCGGATAACCACCCGGCGGGGCGTTGGACGGACATATCGGCATCGTTACGGTACGTGCGCGTCCATGGATTAGACGGCCATAGGTTGGAAAACAGCGCGTGCCCGATGCCCGTGGATATATTCGGCACCGACCGAGCGGACGGATAGTTGCTGCCGTCCGGTTCCACGATGCGCGGGCCCACCGCGGCGGCGTCCGGCCAGCGGCGCGCGCACGCAATCATCTGGTCAATTGCGCCTTTACTAAAGGTGACATCCGGGTTAGAGATAAGGAAGAACTCATCATCTACGCGTCGGTTCTCGCGCACCCACCGCGCGCCGGCATTCATGCCGGCGCCGTAACCAATATTGCCGCCGGTATCGAGGAAGTGTACGTCTTCTTTTTCTGCAGCGGCGGCTTCGGGGACGCCATCGGTCGAACCATTATCCGCCAGTATCACCTCGGTGCCGTTAACGCAGGCGTCCGGCAGGGAGCTTATAAAGCGCGCCAAGTACTCACCGGGATTATAAGTCACAGTGATAACGGCGAGCGGAGCTGTAGTTTCAGTAGTCACAATGGGCCCCAAGTTTAGTCACGCCAGAGGCTGTGTCCGGAGACAGACACTGTTCAATTGCGCGAAACTGGCCACGGATCCCTAATTTTGGCGAGATCTCCCCTAAACTGTCTCCAGATCCCCGGAAAGTAGAAAGCCTTCACTTGTGACTTCTGAGAACACTCGCCGGGCGCGCAATATCCAACCCGCGCCCTCTGCCGCTAGCGCGGTTAAGCAAAAGGGTTCCACGGCCACCAAAACCATCGTGGCTGTTATTTCTGCCCTCATCCTGGCTGTCTCCGGCGTGGGCTACGCCACGGTGGGGCGCCTGGATACGGGCATGTCCTCCGCCTCGGACTTATCTTTGGGCGAGGATGGTTTATCCGATCCTTCCTTGGACGGCGCCGCCGATATCTTGCTCGTGGGCAAGGACTCGCGTACCGATGCCCAGGGCAACCCGCTCTCCGAAAAGGAGTTGGCGGATCTCCACGCCGGCGTTGCCGAGGGCGAGGAAAATACCGACACCATCATGCTCGTGCGCATTCCGGAAGACGGCTCGCGTGCTACGGCTGTCTCCATTCCGCGCGATACCTATGTCAACGACCCGGACTACGGCAATATGAAGATCAATGCCGTCTACGCCTCGCACAAAAACGACAAAGTCCAGGAGCTCCAGCAGGAAAACGCCGAGGCGGAGGCGCAGGGTGAGAAGAAACCGTATTCGGATAAGGACATCGAAAAGCACGGCGTGGAAGCAGGCCGCGAAGGCCTGCTCAAGATGGTGCACTCCCTGACCGGCGTATCCATTGACCACTACGCCGAGGTGGGCTTGCTGGGCTTTACGCTGCTTACTGATGCCGTCGGTGGCGTCAACGTGTGCCTCAACGAAGATGTTGAGGACGAGATGTCCGGCGCCAAATTCCACAAGGGGACCCAGACCCTCGATGGCGCGAAGGCGCTGACCTTCGTGCGCCAGCGCTATAACCTGCCGCGCGGTGACCTCGACCGCATCGTGCGCCAGCAGGCGTATATGGCCTCGCTGGTTAAGAAGGTACTCGATAATGACACGCTGACCAGCCCGTCTAAGCTCTCCAAGATTGCTAAGGCCGTGGAGCGCTCCGTGGTCATCGATGATGGCTGGGACATCATGGGCTTCGTCACCCAGCTGGCCGGCCTGGCCGGCGGCAATGTCACCTTCACCACCATCCCGGTCACCTCCATCGATGGCCGCGGCGATTACGGCGAATCCATCGTCACCATCGATACCAATGAGGTTCACCGCTTTATGGAGGATCTGGCCAAGTCGCACGAGGAAGCCGAAGAAGAGGCGGCCGAGAAGGACGAGAAGACAGAAGACGCGCCGGAGCATGATGCTGATATCAACTCCGATAACGAGGTCCACGTCCTCAATGCCGGCAATATCGATGGCTTGGCCGCCGGCATCGGCACCTGGCTGGAAAACACCGGCTATACCGTCGAGCGCTCCGCCAACGCCCAGCCCGGCATCTACTCCGAGTCCCAGGTCGTGGCCGCGGACCCCGATAGCGAAGATGCCAAGAAGCTGGCGGAAAAGCTCGGTGGCCTGCCGGTGGTAGAAAACCCGCAGCTCGATGACAATACCTTGCTCGTCGTGGCCACCGATGATTACCAGGGCCCCTCCGATGAGGAAGCAAGCGCCGAGGAATCCGCGGCCGAGGAAGATACCGACCTGGTAGGCACCCCGGGCAATGACTTCGGCGCCAACAAGGTTTCCCCTGAAATCGACGCCGGCGGCGACGGACCGCGCTGCGTGAACTAAGCAGGCTGGCCTACGATGGGCGGGTATGGAACTACTCGCCCATCTTTTAAACGCCGATGCCGCCACCCCGCGGCTGACTGTTTATAACGAATCCACCGGCGCACGCATGGATTTTTCCGCGCAGACCCTAGATAACTGGGTGGCCAAGATCGCCAATATGTTGGAAGAAGAGCTCGACTTGGAGCCGGATTCCACCATCGCCATCGATGTGCCCACCTCGTGGCAGGCCGCCGTCATTGCCTTAGGCGCCCTCGCCGCTGGGCCCACCTTTGATTTCGGTGAGTCGGCCGCGCTTGCCGACGTCGTCTTTACCTCCCCCTCCCGCTACCTTTCAGCCCAAGAGCGGCAGCCGCAGGCCGATATCGTGCTCATCAGCGATGATCCCTTTGGCCGTGGCATCGTCGAATCCGGCGGGGATCTGCCCACCGGTGCCATTGACTTCGGCCCCACCGTCCGTTTTTATGGCGACCAATACTTCGGTGAAACCCAACCCCTGCCAGAGTTGGTGACCCCGCCCGCGAGTGCCGAGCGGTTGCTGTCTACTGGGTGGAGCGATAAATCTTCTTTCACCCGCGCCGTGCTCGAGCCCTTAGCAGTCGGCGGCTCCGCCGTCATCGTCGCTGGACTCTGCCCCGCGTCCCGCTTGTATGAAATTGCAGCGAATGAGAAAGTAACCGCCCGGCTGTAGGTTAAGTGCCCTATACTTGCCTTCCATCATGTTCTTGGGAATCTCTTCAGACGCGTGGGTCTACATCTTTATTGGTGTGCTCATCTTGGTCGGCACTATCACTCAGGGCTCGATCGGCTTTGGGCTCGGCACCATCGCCACCCCCATAGTCGCGCTCTTGCGCCCAGATTTAGTCCCCACACTCATCTTGCTCCTCGCGCTGTGCATTTCCATCTATACGCTGGCGCGAACCTACCGCGAAACCTCATGGCGCTTGGTCGGCATATCCGTCATCGCCCGCATTCCGGGCTCGTTCGCCGGTGCGTGGGCGATCGCATCCCTCTCACACGACGGCCTGTCCATCTTCATCGGCTGCGCCGTGCTCTTGGCGATGTCCCTCTCCAGCCTCGGCTGGAGCCCCGAGCCCACCAGGCGCAATACCGTCTTAGCCGGGCTTACCTCCGGATTCCTGGGAACCTCTACCTCCATCGGTGGGCCGCCGATGGCGCTGATTATGAAGCGCTTCGACCCACAGCGCACGCGCGGCAGCCTCGCCGGCACCTTTGTGATCGGTACCGTCATGTCCCTTATCATCCTGGGCTTCAACGGCCAGGTGACCCAGCCGCAGGTCTACGCCGCCGCGGCCTATAGCCCGTTGGTGGTCGTCGGTTTATTCATTGCCAACTACCTCAACCACTTCATCGATACCAAGCGCCTGAACCGCATCGTCACAGTGGTAGCTATTACCGCTGCCCTGGCACTTATCGGCCAAGTGCTGTTTTTCTAGGCCGCCAATAAGACCGGCATTACCTCGTGCTCACTGCCCCCGGTTTTGTCTCTAGCCTGTCCAGCTATTGTTTCGCGCTGAAAAAAGGTTGTACGCTAGAAGTGCATCATCAGCGCAGAGGAAGGACCAGAGAGTCTGTACCCTCCATCAATTTTCCCTGCGCCCTATTCTCTTTCTTTTAGGTGATGAAATGAACGAATTTATCGCTGCGCGCTGGCAGGACATCCTTTTCCGCAGTTACCAGCACGCAAGCCTTGTCATCCAATCGGTCGCCGTGGCCCTAGTCATCGCGTTGATTATTGCCATTTTTGTAGCCCAACGCCCGCGCGGTGCGGCTATCGCTAATGCCTTAACCTCCATCGGCCTGACCTTGCCTTCGCTGGCACTACTTGGCCTTGCCATCCCGCTCTTTGGCATCGGCACCATACCTTCCGTTGTCCTCGTGGTCTTTTATGCCGTCCTTCCCATCCTGCGCAATGCCATCGTCGGTTTGCACAATGTCAGCGACGATGTCATCGAATCCGCCCGTGGGCAGGGCATGAGCTCGACGGCCATCCTCTTCCGCATCCGGCTGCCGCTGGCCTGGCCGGTCATTATGACCGGCATCCGCGTCTCCACCCAAATGTCTATGGGTGTTGCCGCCATCGCCGCCTACGCGCTCGGCCCAGGGCTGGGTGGATATATCTACTCAGGGCTTAGCCAAATCGGCGGCACCAACGCACTTAATTTCACGCTGGTGGGCACCATCGGCGTCATCATCATTGCGCTCATCGTGGATGCGATTCTCGCCGGAATCCAAAAATTGACCACCCCGAAAGGTATCTAAGAATGTCTGATTCAACGCACGCTTCCTCCACGCACGCCGCGGACACGAGCAATAGCGGTGCCAGCATCGTCTTCGATCACGTCACCAAGGCCTATTCGGGCCAGGACTCCCCCGCCGTGGAGGACCTTTCCTTCGAAATTCCGGCGGGCGAGCTGGTCGCATTCGTCGGCCCGTCTGGTTGCGGTAAGACCACCTCGCTGAAGATGATTAACCGCTTGGTGGAGCCAACCAGCGGCACCATTTATATCGACGGCGAGGATGCCACCAAGAAAAACCCCACGCAGCTGCGCCGCGATATTGGCTACGTCATCCAAGGCGGCGGCCTCATCCCGCACATGTCCGTCGCGGATAATATCGCGCTTGTGCCCAAGCTGAAAAAGTGGAAGGCCGATAAGATTTCGCAGCGCACCGACGAGCTATTGGATATGGTCGGGCTCGATCCTGCCACCTACCGCGATCGTTTCCCCAGCGAGCTATCCGGTGGCCAGCAACAGCGCGTCGGCGTCGCCCGCGGCTTGGCTGCGGATCCTCCGGTTGTCTTGATGGACGAGCCCTTCGGCGCTGTCGACCCCATCACCCGCACCCGCCTGCAGGATGAATTGGTCAATATCCAATCCGAGTTGAAAAAGACCATCATCTGCGTCACGCACGATATCGATGAAGCCATCAAGCTGGGCCACCGCATCCTCATCTTTGAGCCGGGCGGAAAGATCAGCCAGTACGATACGCCCGAAAACATCCTGGCCGCGCCCGCGAATGACTTCGTGGCCGACTTCATTGGTTCCGGTTCCGCCCTAAAACAGCTCAACCTGCGCCGCGCGGATGAGCTGGAGCTAGCGGACCAGGCCACCGCGCGCATCGGCGAATCCACAAGCAAGGCGCTAGCGCGCCTGCGCGAAGCCGGTGAAGAAATGGTGGTCATCATCGATGACAAGGGCCATCCCCGCGACTGGATCTTCGCCCGCCAGCTCGAGCGCTACGAGACCATCCCAGAACCGCAGTTCGAGCTCAACTCCGTCGTGGATGCGCGCTCTACGCTTAGCGATGCCATGTCTGCCATGCTTGCTTCCTCCCACAGCGGGGCGCTTGTTACCCGCCGCGGTGAATTCGTGGGCGTTTTGTACTACGAAACGGTCACAGATTATATCCAGCAGATGAATGCCGCCGCCCAAGAGGCTTTAGATGACCAGGAGGTGGATTCCGGTGGAGAAATTTAAGCGCCTGACCGGTGAAGACCGCCTCCTTATCATCGGCATCCCCATCTTGGTGGTGCTCACGGTGGGCGGCTGGCTCATCTGGCACGCCACGGCCGAGCTGGATGATATTGAAGAGCGCACCCTACAGATTAGCTCCGTGCTCACCATGACCCGCGAGCACTTAGTCCTCGTGGTTATCTCCGCGCTGCTGGTCATCGCCACGGCCGTGCCGCTGGGCATTGTGCTAACGCGCAAGTCCACCAAGTTCATGGCGCCGATCATCACCAGCATCGCGAATATTGGCCAGGCCGCGCCCGTCGTCGGCGTCATCGTCTTATTGGCCATCTGGCTGGGCTTTGGTGAGCCGGTGGCCATCCTCGGCCTCTGGTTCTATGCCTTCTTGCCCGTGCTCGCCAACGTGATTGCGGGCTTGCGGGGCGTGGATAAGCAGCTTGTCGAGGCCGCCTACGGACTCAGCATGTCACCAATCCAGGTGCTCACCAAGGTCGAGCTGCCCATGGCCCTGCCGGTCATCATGACTGGTATCCGCACCTCCCTGGTGCTCTTGGTCGGCGCGGGTGCGTTTGCCACCTTTATCGATGCCGGCGGCCTCGGCGGGCTGATTACCACCGGTATCACCCTCTACCGCAATCCTATTCTCATCTCTGGCGCGGTCCTTATCGCCGCCTTAGCCTTAGCGGTCGAATGGGTGGGCCGCGTTCTTGAGGTTGTCTTCGCCCCGAAGGGAATGATCAAATGAAACGCCTCCTCGCAACCCTCGCCGCCGCAGGCACCTTCTTCCTCGCCGGGTGCGGCCTCGGCACCGCCGGTGGCCTCATCCCGAGCGGACAGTTAAAGGGCGACCTAGCCGATATCGACTTGGATGGCGCCAATATTTCCATCGGTTCCAAGAACTTCACCGAGCAGGTGATCCTGGGCAAGATTGGCGCCATCCTCTTGGAATCCGCCGGTGCCAACGTAAAGGACTTGACCAATATCCCCGGCTCCACCTCGGCGCGCCAAGCGCTGGAGGTCGGCGATATGGACTCCATGTTTGAATACACCGGTACCGCCTGGATTACCTACCTGGGCAACGCCGATCCGGTCCCCGGCTCGCAGGAGCAATACGAGGCGGTAAAAGAAGCCGATAAGGACCATGGACTTACCTGGCTGCCCCCTGCGCCGATGAATAATACGTACGCGCTGGCCATTAGCGAACAGTCCCGCGCACAGTACGACCTTGAGTCGCTGGCCGATATCAAGGGTATTCCCGCCAATGAACAGACCTATTGCACCGATAGCGAGTTCTTGGCCCGCAACGACGGCCTGCTTACCATGCTGGATAGCTATGGCATTGAACAACCACCGCGCGACCGCATCCGGATTATGGATTCCGGCGCCGTCTATGCCGCCTTGAATAAGGGCGAGTGCACCTTCGGTTCGATCTTTGCCACCGATGGCCGCATTAAGTCCTTAAACCTCACCGTACTTGAGGATCCTGAGCTCTTCTTCCCCAAATACAACCTCGCCCCAGTTGTGCGCACGGAGGTCCTGGAGGAACACCCAGAGATCAAGGATCTCTTCGCTCCCTTAGCGGAGCTCCTGACGGATGAGAAGATGCAGGAGCTCAATGCCCGCGTGGACGTCGACGGTGAGGACTACACCGCCGTGGCCCGGGATTTCCTTATCGATGAAGGGCTGCTAGAAGCTTAATCATCTGGCCGCTCTACCAGCGCAAATGGATTTACAGGAAACTTTCAGTAATTTTCAGCGACCTATCAGATAGATTCCATTGCTGTTCCAGCCACATGCCCCATACTTAAATCATGCGTTTGAGAGAGCGCATACGAGAGAGATAGAGAGAACCCCTCAGTTTCCAGAGGGCGGTGAAAACCAATACATGGAAACACCCTTGTAGAGAGAGACGTCAGCGGCACTCGGAACCGAAAGGAACCGGGTGCCGCTGGCGTTTTCTAGTTCTACTTGCTGGGTTAAGGGCTATGCCACCAGGTCGTTCTTGCGCGGCGCGAAGAGCACGGCGGTACCCGTCACGATCGCCGCAGCCACCAAGTAAAACGCTGGGGCGAGTTTATTTCCGGTGGTATCAATCAGCCACGTCGCGATCATCGGGGCTGTACCACCGAAGATGGCATTGGCCGTATTAAACGTCAGCGCGAAACCAGACAGGCGCACGTGCGTGGGGAACTGCTCGGAAAGGAAGGAGGGCAAGACGCCATCGTTAAGCGCCAGCACCCCACCCAGGCACACCTGGATGATGATGACGAGCAGAATGCCTGCGCCATCGAGAAGCATGAATGCCGGAATAATGGCAAGGCCCATAAAGAGCGCGGCGCACAGCATGGTGGTGCGCCGGCCTAGGCGATCGGACAGCAGGCCGGTCAATAGCGCAAAGCACACGTAGAACGCGGAAGCCACCGAGGAGGCGACAAACGCCGGGGTTTCTGCCATGCCCAGCTCCTCCGAAAGATAGGTGGGCAGGTAGGTCAAGATGACGTAGAAGCCAATCGCGTTGAGCACCGCGCCGGCAAAAGCAATGGCCAGGGCCTTGGGGTACTTCAGCACTTGGCGCAGCGGCGAAAGCTCAGTGTCCGCGTGCTTTTCAAAGCGGGAGGATTCCTCCGTGTGGCGGCGGATCCATAGGCCGTACAAGCCCAGCGGCAGCGCCACCAGGAAGGGAACGCGCCAGCCCCAGGAATGCAGGGCATCATCTTCAAGCACACCGGTAAGAAATGCCGCGATGAGCGAGCCCAAGAGCAACCCTGATGCGGTTGCCGATGGCACCACCGCGGCATAAATCCCGCGTTTTCCAGGTGGGGCAATCTCAGCCAGGTGCGTGGCGGCGCCGGCGTATTCACCGGCTGCGGAAAAGCCTTGCACCATGCGGCACAGCAGGAGCAAGAGTGTGGCCGCAAAGCCGATGGTCGCATACCCAGGCAATAGGCCGATGCAGGCGGTTGCCATCGACATCAATACGATGGAATAGGTCAGCGTGTGGATGCGGCCGTGCTTATCACCAATATGGCCCCAGACTATTCCGCCGATGGGGCGCACCAGGAATGACAGTGCGAAGAGCGCGAAGGTCAAAATTAGCGCGCGGCGGCCTTCCATTTCCGGGAAGAAGACGCGCGAGATAATCGCGGACATATAGATATAGGCCGCATAATCGAACCACTCAATGAACGTGCCGATGAAAGCGGCCTTGATGGCGGAAACGCGCTGTTCGTGTGAAGTGCCAGGAACGTCCACACCCGTTGGGGCAGATTCATCGCTCGCTGGCGGTGGGGCTATCAGAGGAGCCATGCTCCTCACCTCGTTTCTGTTGAGCTTCATTCGCAAAAATGGCGCAGCATAGTCTGCACCCATAGCGACGAGCCTACAGAACTTACTATGGTTTAGATCACTTTCGTACACCTTTATTGCCTCTACTACAGGCTTTGCTTGCCGATGCCTCCCCTTCCCCACCCAACTCACAGCACTTAGCAGCAACCTTTCAGGCAGATTCAATGGCGAGCCCAGCCGCATGCCCCATACTTAAATCATGCGTTTGAGAGAGCGCATACGAGAGAGATAGAGAGAACCCCTCAGTTTCCAGAGGGCGGTGAAAACCGATACATGGAAACACCCTTGTAGAGAGAGACGTCAGCGGCACTCGGAACCGACAGGAACCGGGTGCCGCTGGCGTTTTACTAGTCACATTATTCGCCGCCGTTTTGCCCGCTGCCTCTGCCTGCCGCCGCTGGCTATCGCCTCGGCCCCGCTGCAAGGCCGAACCACCCGCGCTAGGCGGGCTTCTTCCGTGGGATTTCCTTATCGAAGTCAATGAGCCGTCCCAATGCCCAATCGCGGTCCGTAAGCAGCCGGGCAAATACCATCCCCGCGCCGATAGCGCCTACTACCATCAAACCGGTGGCCACATTCGCCACAGCCTGATCCATCTGTCCATCGTTGAGGTAATAAACCGCGCGGAACATCGTCACCCCAGGAATCATAATGACGGCGGCAGGCACGGTCGTGGTAATGCGCGGCAACCGCGCCTTTTGCGAGGCCACCGCTCCCAAGAGTCCGATAATCAGCCCGCCAATAAAAGCCGCAAAGTAGATGGTCGTGCCCAGTTCAAGGAGTCCCAGGCGCACCGCATTGGCCACGGTTCCCACGCTTGCGGCAACTAGGACCATGCGGCGCGAGGAATTAAAGAGGAAGGCAAAGCCCGCGATGCCGAAGAAGCTGGCGACAAAAGCCAGCAGGTACCACCGCGTATCCGGCGCGGGGACCGGCGGATCCGGGCTAAGATCCGTCAACCAACTGACCATGGAGACTGTAAACGTAGCGGTAAAGATGACCGTAAACGCATACCCCAGCCTGGCGATGCCCGCGTCAAAGTCAAAGCGCGCAATATCGATCAGGGCCGAAAACAGCGGGAACCCCGGAATCAAAAAGAGCACCGTCGCGACATAGCCCGAGGACAGCGAGCTCGGCTCTACCACCCCGGCAAATCCTAGGATCTCGATAAGAATAAAGAACGTGATGCTGGCTGCCGCGCCACCGGCGATGATCCCGCCAATTTGGTGCACGTGCTGGTGGAGCACCTCATAGCGCACGAACTGCCCCACGAACGCCGCCAGCGCGACGAGCCCTACCGCCTGCACCGGAAAGAAGTTCAGGAATGCAAACGCCGCGCACGCGACCGCGGCTGCGGTGGATAGAACCCACACATTCCAACGCTTTTTTACGTCACTTTCAATGGAATCGAGCATTCCCGAAAGCTCTTCTGCAGTAATTCCGGAGTACAGGCGGTTATGGGTGAGGTCCTCCAATGCCTCAATGCGGGAGGCATCAACGGCCGGCGAATGCGTGCGCGCAATCACGGTGCGAAAGGAGTCACCCCGGTGAAAGGTACAGGTAATCTGCGTTAGCCCCACGTTGGCATCCAAGTAGTCAAACCCTAGCGCCCGGGCGCTGCGCTTCATACCGCGCAGCACGCGATATCCCGATGTGCCAGCGCCCATCAGCATCATCCCGACACGCAACACGACGTCAGCTTCCACGCCCATCTGCCGGTGAAAATTCGGATCATACTGCGACGACAAATCTTTCACCTCTACCTCGCGGGAAAGCTGCGGGCCAGGCCGCCTTTCGCCGGCCATTGCCCCAGCTTCCACCCACATTTTGGCTGTTTCTTCTACCTTCCAGACTAGCGCACCGCCTGCCTACCCCGTGTCCCCTCTTAGCCTCCACTAACTTTCAGGAAAATTCCAGCTTTTTTCAATGCCTATAACAGGGTCTAGCGCCATACTTTCCTTAGCGTTTGAGAGAACGCAAGAGAGATAGAGAGAACCAGCTCCAGCGCCCTGCGGCCCTTTACTGAGGCCCGGGCGCTGGAGTTGTTTTCATCGAGTTCGCAATAGTCCCCTAGCCTTTACGGACTCGACGATTACAATTCATCAAAAGTTTCCATTATGTGAAACACCCCGTAATCTACGCGGTTTACGTTGGCTGGGTGACTCTCAGGGATGACCACGCCGACGCTAAGAACGGCATCGCGACTGCCACGGCCACTGGCCCGAGCAACGATAATTCATCGGAGCTCGTACGAAAGGCTACAAAGAGCCGACATAAGGAATGGTTGCTGGCTGCCGTACTTTTGGCGCCCAACCTCATCTTGCTGGCTATCTTTACCTACCGGCCGCTGCTGGATAATATTCGGCTTTCCTTTTTTAATTGGAATATTTCCAGTTCAAGCTCCACTTTTGTTGGCTTTGATAATTACGTGGAGTGGTTCACGCGCGATGACACAAAGACGATTGTCTTAAATACCGTCATTTTCACCTTTTTCGCGGTCATCGGCTCCATGGTGATTGGGCTCGCGCTTGCACTTCTTCTCAATCAAAAAATCAGGGGTCGCAACTTTGCACGCTCGGTGGTCTTCGCGCCTTATGCGATCTCCGGTGCCGCGATTGGTATCGCCTTCCAATTCGTATTCGACCCCAACTTCGGATTGATTCAAGAAATCCTTGGGTGGTTTGGCATAAGTTCTCCAAACTTTTATGCCGTGCCTGGCTGGGCGTTGTTCATGGTGACATTCACGTTCGTGTGGAAAAACTTGGGCTATACGTTTGTAATCTACTTGGCTGCCCTACAGGGCCTAGATAAGGAATTAGACGAAGCTGCTGCCATTGATGGAACAGGCCGTTGGCGCAAATTCTGGCGCGTGACGATGCCGCAACTGCGCAATACCACCTTCTTCCTTTCCATTACGGTACTGCTCAACTCTGTGCAGGTCTTTGACATCATCAACGTCATGACCCGAGGCGGCCCACAAGGCAACGGCACCCAGACGCTGGTTTTTCAGATTTATAACGAAACCTTTGTCAATTTCCGCGCTGGTTACGGCGCCACTGCTGCGACAATCCTATTCCTCATCCTGCTCGTCGTTACGCTGATTCAGGTCCGCATCATGGATAAGCGAGGTTAACCACCCAATGGCTGATTCAAATCTTCACATGGTCACAGACTCTTCCCCTGTAGCTAGGCGCGCCAAGCTCATCGGCGGCTACGTGGGAATTATCCTCGTCCTCCTGCTCGTGGGACTGCCGTTGTTCTGGATTTTGATGACCTCATTCAAGGCCAGAAGTGACATTTACACCGACCCAGTTAACTGGCTACCGCCGACGTGGGAAACGAAAAATTACGCAGATGCCACCACGCGCGTTCCCTTCTGGACCTACCTGCGCAACTCGGTCTTCATTACCGCGGTACTATCCGCTATAAAAATTGTGCTTGGTGTCGTCTCCGCCTACGCCTTATCTATCCTTCGCTTCCCAGGACGCAATCTAGTCTTCATCGTAGTGATTTCTTCCCTGATGGTTCCTGCAGAAATCACGGTGATTTCCAACTATGCCTTGGTCAATTCCTTGGGCTGGCGCAATACCTTTGTCGGTATCATCGTTCCGCTGGCTGGTGTTGCCTTCGGCACTTTCCTCATGCGTAATCACTTTCTTTCCTTGCCGTATGAACTTGTGGAAGCTGCTCGCATGGACGGTGCCGGCCCCATTCGCTTACTCACCAAGGTGCTTCTTCCCGTTTCTTGGCCAACGCTGACAGCATTTTCCGTGATCACACTAGTAAACGAGTGGAATACCTACTTGTGGCCTTTCCTGATGGCAGATACGGAACGTGTCGCTCCCTTGCAGGTGGGCCTGACCATGTTGCAAAACAATGATGGCGTTACTAACTGGGGCCCAGTAATGGCCGCTACCGTTCTAACCATTCTTCCGATGGTCGTCATCTTCCTTGGCCTGCAGAAATACATGATTCAAGGTCTCACCACTGGCGCCGTAAAAGGTTAGAAGGTTTCTATCCCCATCGCGCTCGCCGTTTTCACCCACTTCTTCGCAATTTGACTTAAATATAAGGAGATACCCATGCTTCGCCGTAAGTTTCTCGCACTAGCTTCCACTGCTTCTACCGCTTCATTTCTTGCCGCTTGTGCTGGCACCTCATCTACGAGTTCCCAGGGCAGTAGCGACGGTGGCAATGGTGGCGAGGTCACGGAATTGACGTGGTGGTCCAACCACCCAGCTTCTTCAAAGGACATCGAAAAGGAAATCATCTCTCGCTTCGAGAAGGAAAACCCTGATATTAAGGTCAACCTTGTTGACGCTGGAAAGAACTACGAGGAGGCAGCACAAAAGTTTAATGCTGCACTCACCGGATCTGATCTTCCAGACATCGTGGTTCTCTCCGATGTGTGGTGGTACAACTTCGCTATCAACGGGCAGATTGCCAATGTTGATGATCTAGCCAAAGAAGCCGATATTGACCTTTCAAGCTATGTCCAGCCACTCTATGAGGACTACAACTACGACGGCGGCCACTTCGCGCTTCCCTTTGCTCGGTCGACTCCCCTGTTCTTCTATAACAAGGACGCTTGGAAGAAGGCTGGCCTGCCGGACCGCGGACCGGAGTCTTGGGACGAAATGGATGAGTGGTCTAAAAAGCTCGCGAGCGCGGATTCCAAAATGAAGCCATTTGGCTGGGGCGACGCCGTTGGCTACCTGGGATGGATTTTCCAAGGCCCCTTGTGGTCTAAGGGCGGCGCCTACTCCGATGAGTGGGAATTGAAGTTCACTGATGACAAAACCATCGAGGCTGTGGAATGGCTCAAGGATGTTACCGATAGCAAGAATGGCTATTCCTACATGGGCAATGACATGGCTATGGAATTCGGTACCGGACGCGCTGCAGCCACTGTCCTATCCACAGGCGACCTTGCAGGTATCTCTGATACCGCTGACTTCGAATTAGGAACCGCATTCCTTCCCAATCCAAAGGGAGACGGCGCTTGCCCCACCGGAGGTGCCGGTCTTGCCATTCCTTCCGGTATTAGCAAGGACCGCCAGTTGGCAGCCATTAAGCTGATTGATTTCATCACGAACGACGAAAACACCTCGTACTGGTCCCAAAATGTGGGTTACATGCCGGTCCGCTCTTCTGCTGCCGACAACGAGGAACAAAAGAAATTCATGGAAGAGAACCCGAATTTCGAGACTGCTATCAAGCAGCTTCCAGAAACTCGCCCACAGGACAACGCCCGTGTATTCCTCCCTGGTGCAGATCAGGAGATTGGTGGAGCCTTCGAGAAGATCGTCACCAACCGCGACGATGTCACCAAGGTGCTCACGGATCTGGAAAAGACTCTGCAGTCCATTTATGACAACCAGGTAAAGCCCGTCATTAACGGCTAACCGTGCCAATTCTCCTTAACATCTGAAAGGTAACACCATGGCTACTGTCACATTTGATGGAGCAAGCCGCATCTACTCCAAAGACGCGGAGCGTCCCGCAGTTGACCAACTCAATCTAGATATTGCCGATGGCGAATTTTTGGTCCTCGTCGGGCCTTCTGGCTGCGGAAAATCCACCAGCCTGCGAATGCTCGCTGGCCTTGAGCCAACGGACCGAGGTTCCATTCGGATCGGCGGAAAAGACGTCACTGGAGTCAGCCCATCAGATCGAGACGTAGCCATGGTCTTTCAGAACTACGCCCTGTACCCGAATATGTCGGTCGCGCAGAATATGTCCTTTGCTTTGGAGAACCGGAAAGTTCCCAAGGATCAGATTAAGACACGGGTGCAAGAAGCCGCGAAAATTTTGCAGATGGAGGATTTACTTGACCGAAAACCCGCGAATCTTTCAGGCGGCCAGCGTCAGCGTGTAGCGATGGGCCGCGCCATCGTGCGCGAACCTGCTGTATTCTGCATGGACGAGCCACTATCCAACCTGGATGCAAAACTACGCGTCTCTACCCGCGCGCAGATTTCAAATTTGCAACGCCGCCTAGGCACCACGACGGTGTACGTGACCCACGACCAGACCGAAGCAATGACCATGGGTGACCGCGTCGCAGTTCTTAACGCCGGTGTCCTACAACAAGTAGATACCACTCGTGAAATCTACGATCGCCCCCAAAACGTCTTCGTTGCCGGCTTTATCGGCTCCCCTGCGATGAATATCTACAACCTCGCACTCACCTCTAGCCAGCTTTCACTGGGGTCTACTCGCATCAACTTGGCCAATTACGACTTCGATGGTGCGCAATCCATTACCGTTGGCGTTCGCCCTGAAGATTGGGTGCACACAGAGGAAGGTGCGGAATTCACCGTTAAGCACGTTGAAGAGCTCGGCAATCAAACCTACCTCTATGGCGACTTGGCAGAATCCGGGGAGAATCTACAGTCGACGACCCGAATGGGCGGACAAACTGGCATGTTAGTAAGCGCTCGCCGTGATTGCACGGTGGGTGACACTTTCCGCGTTTCCCCAGATCCTGACCGCATCCACCTATTTAGTTCTTCTACTGGTGAGCGTCTAAACTAAAGTCGACAAAGCGAAGTTAACAATGTAAATTTCTACTTTGCCCGGTGTAGCAAAAATTCATTGTTACTCGATTGCCTGAGGCATCCACGCAATTCTGTTTCCCGCGGATATTGCTAAGGCCAAATGCATTCCACGAACGATAAAGCCAATCGAAAGGTCACTAACTGCCGATGCGCTCTCTAAAGAAGCTATCTGTCACTGCCCTTGCCACCACCGCCATTCTCGGTACTATCGCCGCGCCGGCAGCGAACGCAAAGAGCGACCCAGTACGTTCCATCATCGATCCTGGAACCTGCAAGACCATCACCAAGCTAGCTAACGAGGGCAAGCCGGTTCCAGATCCTTCCATCCTCCACGATGAGGACTCTGTAAAACCTTATTTCAGCGATGGCGTACTGAAGTACAAAGTGGCGGATAACTTCCCATACCGCAAGCAGCTGGACGCCGCCGTTGCCGAGTGGAATGAGGCTCTCGGGGGGAAGGCTTCCCTTCAGGAAGTAAAGCCTTCCGAAGCTGATGATGACACCATTTCCATCATCTACAATCCGGATCCTCGCGGCTACGTCCAGGGGTCGGCTTACCCAGATCACAAGTTGGTCTCCATCAAGATGCCCAACGCCACCTACCCTGAGGCGCTCCAAGGCACCATTGCTCACGAGCTAGGCCACATGATGGGCGCGGGGCATTCCTGTGCCGGCGCACTTATGGCAGGTTCCAATCAAAATCCAATCTCTTATCACGTAACCCCGCTTGATGCAGCGGCCATCATCCAAGGTCAGTTCGACTAAGCTTGCCTCGGCTTCTCCCCTGGTCCTGAACGGGAGCCAGGGGATTTTTATATGCCCAGTTTCGGGGTGTTGGATAAGCCGCGTTGGGCGAATATGGGCATCGGCTAGCAGCGCTGCTGCTAACGTTGCCCTTATTCAAAGGTTTGCACAAGTAAAGGAGCCTGCCCTATGGAGACGTGGGAGCCCACATTGTCCACTGGTACGTTGCTAGGGATTGCAGTTGCTGCGGTCGCTGTAATTTTGGTACTGGTCATATATTTCAAGCTCCATGCTTTTCTCACGCTGCTGGTGGTGTCCGCTCTGACGGCACTCGCGGCAGGCATACCACTCGAAGGCATTGTCCCTACGATGACGGAAAGTTTCAGCTCCACCCTTGGCTCGGTTGCGCTACTGGTGGGGCTCGGCGCCATGATCGGCCGGCTCGTGGAATCTTCCGGCGGTGCGAAATCGCTTGCCGATGCCATGGTTCGCCGCTTCGGCGAAAATAAAGCGCCTCTTGCACTCGGCGTCGCCTCGCTGATTATGGGCTTCCCTATCTTCTTTGATGCTGGGCTTATCGTGATGCTGCCGGTTATCTTTGCTGTTGCCCGCCGCTTGAATGGCCCAGTCCTTGCCTTTGGCTTGCCGACCGCTGGCGCATTTTCTGTCATGCATGTCTACCTGCCACCGCACCCCGGTCCTGTCGCCGCAAGCGAATTCTACGGCGCCGATCTTGGCTTGGTGCTGCTCGTCGGCCTACTGCTGGCTCTGCCTACCTGGTATATCTCTGGCTACCGCTTTGGACTAGTGGCCGGAAAGAAATTCCCGTTCAAGGTCACTGACGCCATCGCCGGGCCCGTCCTTGATGAGGAAGAACAACCCTTAAAACCTGCGTCCGCCACCACAGTGATTTCCATCCTGCTCATCCCGATGGTGCTTATCTTCTTCAATACTGGGCTCAACGCTCTAGCTTCCTACGGCACCATTGATGCCGATGCCACGTGGGTCAGGTTCTTCGTCATGCTCGGCCAAACCCCAATCGCACTGCTGATTACGGTGCTTATCGCATTGGTAGTTCTGGGCCTGCGCCGCAGCGTGGAAAAGTCGGCGTTGGAAAAACTCGTTGACTCCTCGCTTGGCCCTATCTGTTCCGTCGTACTTATTACCGGTGCGGGCGGCATGTTCGGTGGAGTGCTTCGCACCTCCGGCATTGGCGATGCGCTTGCCGATTCCCTCTCCGGTCTCGGTATCCCCGTCATCCTGGCCTGCTATCTCATCGCCGTAGCCCTCCGCTTGGCACAAGGTTCGGCCACCGTCGCACTCACCACTGCTGCTGCCCTCATGGTCCCCGCCGTGGAGGCTGGCGGGTTCAACGAACTCCAACTCGCACTCATCGTCGTGGCCACCGCCGCCGGTTCGGTCTTTGGCTCTCACGTCAACGATTCCGGATTCTGGCTCGTCGGCCGCCTGATGGGTATGGATACCATGACAACTCTGAAGACTTGGACCGTCAACCAGATGCTCATCTCCATCATCGGTTTCACACTCGTCCTAGTCCTCTACGGCGTGGCCGCAGTCTTTTAGGCGCCGGTTTTAATCCAAGCCGCAGCGTCTTCTGCAATCTCTTCCGCTGGCCGCGTCACATCGAAGACGCGGCCAGTTTCATCTTCTTCCAAGGGCTCCAAGGTATCGAATTGCGATTGCAACAACGACGCCGGCATGAAATGTCCCGGACGGTGTTGCATCCGCTCATACAACACATCAAAGTCACCGTGTACGTGCACAAACGCCACGCTTGGGCAGTACTTTCTAATCAAATCCCGGTACTTTCGCTTCAGTGCACTGCACCCCACCATCGCGCCTTCTGGCCTATCCGCCAACCACTGACCGATCTGTTTTAGCCACGGCTCCCGGTCCTCATCATTCAGCGGCGTTCCCGCGGCCATCTTGTCGATATTTGCCTGCGGGTGCATGTCATCACCGTCGCGGTACTCTAGCCCTACCAGCGGCGACAGCACCTCCCCCACCGTTGTCTTGCCCGAGCCAGAGACTCCCATGACGACGACGTGACGGAATTTGTTCTGGTTCATGGTGACTCCTTGGGTTGGCTTTTTCTGTTCAGTTTATCCGCTTCGAGTTGCAAGACCCGAACTTTGAAATTACGGATGCAGATCTCGACGAGAAGCAGCTTCCTTTCCGAATTTTTCGTGGAATCCCCTATTCTGGCGAAGGTTACAAAGATCCTAGATTCCACAAATGAGGTACCCCCTCGTTTAGTGGACACCCGATGAGTGCGAATCATGTGTCCGTGAGAGTGGATGTTCACCGTGAGTCAACACCGCCAAAAATACACGCCGGAGTATCGACGTGAAACCGCGAACCTGGTAATTAAATCGCAGCGCCCAATCTCTCATATGGCTAATGAAATCGGTGTGACACCTAGCCTTTTAGGCCGGTGGGTAGAAATGAGCGGAACCACCGAGGATCCTCCAATGGGCTAAGCGAGGCCAATCTTTGCGCTGAGAACGCTCGTCTACGCCGTGAGCTTGCAGAAGCGAAGATGGATAACGAGTTTTTGTCAAACGATAGCCTTCTTCGCTTTAAGGCAACGCGAATAGAAAAGTTTGAATTAATGTAGCCAGAGCAAGGCGAATTTCATCATCAAGCGCATGGCACGCTTGTTGAAGGTAACTCGGTCTGGATACTACACATGGGCGTACACGCAGCAGCAACGCTCATCCGGTAAAGATTGCCGGAAGTCCTTTTACGATGATGTTGATCGCAAGATTCATCGGATCTGAAAAGACTTCGACGAGATGTATGGCGCTCCGCGGATCACCGCAGAAATAGCTGAGCGCGACCAGATGGTTCTTAGCCGAAAGATGTGATGTCTAGTGACTTTTTGGACTCGGAGTCCATTGACTTTTTGGACTCGGAGTCCAGTTAGTTTTTTGACGCGG
>NZ_JBEHGD010000015.1:0-56289 GCF_040225835.1 Corynebacterium sp. KPL3927 | reverse complement strand
TGGAGCACACAATACAGTGCTGGAGCGGATGACGAGACTCGAACTCGCGACCCTCACCTTGGCAAGGTGATGCGCTACCAACTGCGCTACATCCGCATGCGAAACCAGGCCCGGTTTCTAGGACAAAGTCCTTGTGCGCGATACTGGGATTGAACCAGTGACCTCTTCCGTGTCAGGGAAGCGCTCTCCCACTGAGCTAATCGCGCGTTATTCATTTAGTTCCACTTTCCTTTGCGGTATAACACCCTCCAGAAAAGCGTGGAGCGGATGACGAGACTCGAACTCGCGACCCTCACCTTGGCAAGGTGATGCGCTACCAACTGCGCTACATCCGCATCGCGCCGCAGTGCTTAATGCTTTGCGGTGCGTGAACAAACATTATCGTGCTCCCTGCCAGTTTCCAAATCCCCAGCCCAGCACACCTATTGCGCGGCGTAAATCACTCACTTATCGGCGCTGTAAATTGCAATGTTGTCATTTAATCCGCAAGCCAGCCTTTCTAGGCATTTCAGCTTTAACCCACATCTTCCACGCCCTCCATCCAGCCAATTAGGAAAATGGAACGCACCGGGTGTAGATTTATCCCCCGCAAGGTCCTATAGCTCAGTGGGAGAGCGTTCCGTTCACACCGGAAAGGTCACTGGTTCAATCCCAGTTAGGACCACCACCGCCCACTTAAGCTTAATTTTCTTCGCTTAGGTGGGCTTTCCCATTCAAGTGGGCTTTTTGTCTTATCTGAGTAAAGTGTCCACTCGTGTTGTGGATACTTTTGGGAATTCTTGCTGGTCTGGTCTTACCGATACAAACGCTGGTCAATACCCGCCTTCGCGCCTCCACCGGTACCCCGTTTTCCTCCTCGATGATTTCCTTCGCCGTAGGAACAGTAACCTTGCTCATCGTGGCCACCGCCGTTACCGGCGGGGACTACGGCATTGCGCAGGCTTTTGACGAACCACTCTGGATTTGGTTCGGCGGATTGCTGGGTGTTGTCGCTCTAACCGGAAATATTCTTCTCTTTCCGCACCTAGGCGCGGTGCAGACCGTGGTCTTACCCATTGCTGGGCAAGTCATCATGGGGCTCATTGTTGACCACTTCGGGCTCTTCGAGTCGCCTCAGTCTTCTTTAACGGTGGTGCGCATCGTAGGTGCCATCATCGTGCTCACCGGCGTGATTGCGGTGGTAGCCACCCCTAGCGCTGCAACAAGTAATGAAGATTCCGCGACCGCCCTGTGGCTGTGGCGGCTAGCCGGATTTATCTTCGGATGTTTTACCGCCAGCCAATCCGCCATCAACGGCCACCTAGGCCAGGTGACGGGATCTCCGGTGAGCGCTGCGCTGGTATCTTTTGCCGTCGGCGTTACCGCCTTGGTCATCGTCAATATTGTGTTGCGCTGGCGCCCGCGCATCGAGCGCCCGGAAGGAAAACCCAACCCGTGGTGGATGTGGATAGGCGGTGTATTGGGCGCGCTTTTCATCTTCGGCAACGCCGCCCTCGTTCCGCAGATTGGTACCGGCCTCACCGTAGTTGCCGGCCTGCTTGGTTCAATGCTGGGCTCGCTCATCATTGACCGCGTAAGCGGCGCCCCCATTAAGTCCCGCCAGGTCCTAGGCATTGCCCTCCTCCTGACTGGTGTGGTGCTCATTCGACTGGTGTAGCCGACAGGCCGATTCGCTCCTTCACAACCATTACACTGGCAGACCATGGACATCGCTTCGCTTTTGGGCCCCGAGCCCGCTCACCTGCCCGCCGTGCGGGCCAATATGGTTTCTACCCTCACAGGCTCTGCCACCATCAACGATCTTTCAGAGGCCATGGGCAATGACACCGATGCACAGCTTTTTCAAGCCTTGCGCGGCTGGGCGGACGTCGTCTTTGTTGGCGGGCAGACAGTCAGGTCAGAAGATTATGCGGGAGTGGAGCAGCACTCTCCCGATTCACAGCCCGCCCCCATCGCCGTGCCCACGCAAAGCTTGAAGTTTGATCCGAGCTCGAAATTTTTAACCCACTTCACCACTGCCCCTCTCTTCCTTGTCCCCCACGCGGCGTTGCAGAGCACAGAGGTCTCCGCGAGAAAGCGCTCTATCGAGGCAGCAGGCGCAGAGGTAATCGATGCCGGCGAAGGCACCATGCAGGACTATCTTCGCGTATTGCGGGAGCGGGGATTTCAGCGCATCCTCTGCGAAGGTGGGCCAGGAATGCTCGGCCAGCTGGTGCATATCGATGCCATTGACCAGATGTATTTAACCCTGGATCCCCACCTTTCCACCGGCGTAGAAAAACCCGTGGCTACCTTTCATGGCACGCACTCCCACCGCCGAATGCAGCTAGACAATGTTGCCGCCGATACAGATAGCACGGTGTTTCTGCGGTACTCGCGGGCAGCGGAGCCCGTAGACTAAGAGGTCGTGACTGCTCGAATAAACGCCGCCGCATGGCCTATTGCCGTTCTCCTCGTCATCCAGCGCGTTTTCGTCGTGGCGCGCAATGGAACGTTGACTGATGATTTCACTACGGTCTATAGGGCGCTAAGACGCATAGTCGACGGCATTCCGGTGTATGAGCAGGCGTATAACCATGTGGATCCGTTGTATCTCTACACCCCGGGTGCAACGCTATTCTTATCGCCTTTAGCGTGGCTCGATTTCGGCCTAGCGCGCGGCCTTTTCATCGTGGTCAACGCCCTTGGCATTATTGCGGCACTGGCGCTACTGACCCACGTGGTGGGAAGAAAGCTCAGCTCGCCGGTGTTTCCAGTCTCAATTGCTTTAGCCTTCGCCACTGAATCCGTCACCAATACTTTGGCGTTTACCAATATCAACGGTGCGCTCTTATTCTGCATGGCGCTTTTCCTGTGGGCTTTCTTAGAGGCTGAGCGCACCCCGCAGCTCGCATGGGTTTCCGGTATAGCCATCGGGCTAGCCATTTTGATTAAGCCCCAATTCGCACCCCTCCTATTCTTGCCTCTGGTCAAACTACAGTGGCGTAACCTCCTCGCGGGGCTTGGGATTCCGATTGTGCTCAATGTCCTCGCGTGGCCGCTCGTACCGGGTGCTAGCGGTTACCTGGACAAGCTGGTGCCCTATCTTTCCACGACCCGCGATTATGCCAACTCATCCTGGGCGGGATTACGCGCCTATGTGGAATTCGGCCCCGTCCTCTACTGGGTGGTGTGGGCAATCTTCGCCGCCTTGGTCGCGTGCGCGGTGCTCGGACTGTTGCGGTGGCGACAATCCGAACCAGTATTTTGGGCACTGACGACGAGTGGCACGATTATGGTTGGGATTTTCTTCTTGTCCTCGCTAGGACAGCAATATTATTCAATGTGGCTATTCCCGCTAATATTCACCGTGCTCCTGCCGCGCTCGGTCTTTCACTCGGTGGGCGCATGGGTGGCTGCGTTCCTATTCTTGGCCCCGGTGACATGGACGTCGCACGCGCATCCCGATGCCGGGCGGTGGATGAACACCTTCTCAGGGACCGTGGGCTGGAGCCTGCTCATCGTCATCATCTTCGCCTGCGTTGCAGGGTGGTGGCGTGCCACGCAAATAAAGGATTAAACTTAAAGTCATGACTGATTTTAAGCTCATTGCTGATGCCGATTGGCAAAAGCGCCTTAGCCCCGAAGAATATTACGTATTGCGCGAAGCAGGCACGGAGCCGCCGCACGTGGGCGAATACACAGATACCACCACAGAGGGTGTCTACTCCTGCAAGGCCTGCGGCGAGGAGCTATTCCGTTCCACCGAGAAGTTTGCTTCCCATTGTGGTTGGCCTTCCTTCTTCTCCCCGCTAGCCGGTGACAAGATTATCGAGCGGGAAGATAATTCCCTGGGCATGCGCCGCGTCGAGGTACTATGCGCCAACTGCGAGTCCCACTTGGGTCACGTTTTCGAAGGCGAAGGCTACGATACCCCGACTGACCTGCGCTACTGCATTAACTCTATTTCCTTGAACCTGGAAGAAAAGCCCATCGAGGAAAACTAGGATTTCACTACCACGCGCAGTGAGATCAAACTACAGCGCTGGGAGCTCCCTCCAATAAAGGGCGCTCCCAGCGCTGTTTTTGTTTCAATCCTCAGGGCAGAACCTGGATGAGTTCTGCGATGTCCTTCACGCGGCGTCCGGTGTGGAATGGAATTTCCTCGCGAACGTGATGGCGGGCTTCGGTATAGCGCATCTTATACATCAGGTCCACAATGCGGTGTAGCTCGTCGGCCTCAAAGGCAAGAACCCACTCATAATCCCCAAGCGCGAATGCCGGCACCGTATTGGCGCGCACGTCGGGGTAGTCGCGTGCCTGCATGCCGTGCTCCATCAAAATGCGGCGACGCTTTTCTTCTTCCATCGTGTACCAGTCATACGAACGCACGAATGGGTAGACGGAAATCCACTCCTTGGGCTCTTCCCCCATGATGAAGGAAGGCAGGTGGGATTTATTGAACTCGGCCGGCCGATGCAGGGAATTTCCAATCCACGTTACTTCGCTAACCTGGCCCAAGGTTGTCTCCCGGCGGAAATCGCCGAAGGCTTTCTGGATATCGGAAAATTCCTCGGCGTGCCACCAGATCATGAAGTCCGCAGAATCACGCATCGCGGTCAGATCGTAGACGCCGCGGACAGTGACCTTATTGTCCTTTTCTAGCTCCGCAAAGAATTCTTGGGCTTGGGAGATGATCTCTTCGCGCTCGCTGCCCAGCCCGCCTGGAATCACCTTGAAAACGGCGTGTTGGGAGTATTGCTGTACCTCGTTGAGTTCCTTGAAATCGAGCTTCGCCATTGCCTTCTCCTTTGCAGAAGCTTATTCGAGTATTCGGACATATCCATCATAAGTTCGAGTTACATCGATTGTCATCTCTCCCCCCTGTACACCTCCCACTATCGGCGCGCCTCCGCCAGCTCAAGGTAGCGAAACTATAGCTTTAGCAAGGTGAGTAATTCCGAATCGACCACGCCCAGCGCCGGTAAGAATGCCGGAGCCAACTCAGGAGATGGCGCAGCCTTTACCTCCCTACGCCGCAACGACGAGGCACAGGAGCCAACGACACCGCCGGCGTTTACTCAGGCGGTAGAGTCCATGCACGCGGCCACTCTTCGCCCAGAGATTAGCCTCGGGTCCATTCGCCCGCCGCAGCGATTAGCGCCCTTTAGCCACGCCATTGGCCTTGAGGTGGGCACGGAAGAGGAGCCGGATATTATCGCCACCGATTCAGATGGCGATGCCTTCGGGCGCCTCATCCTCCTCCATGACCCAGGCGCGGAAGAGGCCTGGGAGGGCGCGATGCGCCTAGTGGCGTATATCCAGGCCGATATGGATGATTCGGTTGCAGGAGATCCGCTGCTGCCGGACGTCGCCTGGCAGTGGCTCAATGAAGGCTTAGAAAAAGAGGGTGCAGAGCTTACCAACCTCGGCGGCACCGTCACCTCCACCGCCTCGGTCCGCTTCGGGGAGATCGGCGGTCCCCCGCGCGCTTATCAGATTGAAATGCGCGCATCGTGGACAGCGGAGGGACTAGATTTAGCACCGCACGTGCAGGCCTTTGCACAAGTATTAGCCAACGTCGCGGGCCTGCCGCCTGAAGGCGTTACTGAACTCGGCCGCTAAGATGGTGGAATTTCGGGAGCGTCCGAAAGAGGGTATTCCGAAGGTATTATCCACCCCGGCGGAATTTGCCGCTGCCGCCGCGCGGTTGCAGGCAGGCACCGGGGCCTTTGCCATCGATACCGAGCGCGCCTCAGGCTACCGGTACGATGACCGCGCCTTTCTCATCCAGATCCGCCGGCGCGGCGCTGGGACGATGCTTTTTGCCCCAGAAGGCCACCGTGCGGAACTGACCCAGGCGCTGGCTCCGGTGCTCAATGGGCAGCATTGGATCATTCACGCCGCCCCCTCGGATCTCCCCTCTCTTGGGTGGTTGGGGCTTTTTCCCGGCACCCTTTTCGATACGGAATTGGCCGCCCGGTTTGCCGGCTTTCACCGCACCAATTTGGGCGCCATTATCGCGGAGCTTTTCGATGTCCAGCTGGAAAAGGGCCACGGCGACGATGACTGGTCCATCCCGCGGTTGAGTGAAGAAATGCGCGCTTATGCCGCGCTCGATGTCGAGCTCCTGCTGGAACTAGCCACGACGCTGCGCGATATCTTGGCCGAACAAGAAAAGCTGGAGTGGATGGTGGAGGAATGCGCGGCGATCGTCGCCAAGCATGCACATGACACCGCCCCACAGCCGGGCTCGTGGCGCGATATCAAGGGAGTTTCGAGCTTAAAGAATGGGAAGCAGCGCGCCGCGGCGCGGTCTTTGTGGAACCTGCGCGATGATATTAGCCGGCGAACCGATACCGCGCCCGGGCGGGTGCTTCCCAATAAGGTGCTGGTAGAGATTGCCCGGGTTTTGCCCAGCACGCAGCCCCAGCTCACCCGCATCAAGGGGTTTCCGCGCCGGCGCAAGGGCGCCGCGCAGCGCTGGTTGCGGGCGGTGCAGCAGTCCCAGAAAATTCCACCGCGGGGGCGCCCGGGTCCGCTCCGTGAGGAAAGAACCGTCCCTTCCAAGTCGGTCTGGTCCAGGGAGTATCCAGAACTGTGGGAGGAATATCAGCAAATCCGCGCCGCCGTTGGGGATATCGCCGAAGAGCTCGGGCTACCATCGGAGCTGCTGTTGCGACCCGCTACCCTCCGCGCCGCCGTGTGGGCGGCCATTGGCGGGAGCGGAACCATCAGCCAACCGGACGACGTACCAGCTTTCCTAGAGCGCGAAGGCGCACGATCGTGGCAGGTGAACCTTGTTGCCCCGGTATTGATCGAGAGCCTATTTTCCCAGCCAGATTAAGCGGTGAGGTTTTCTACCCACTCTGTAATCGACGCAGAAATGAGCTCTGGGCTTAGGCCGAACTCTTCCAAAACCTCGCCGCGGGAGCCGTGCTTGGGGAAATACCCAGGAACGCCGAGGCGCCGCACGGGGGTATCCACCTCGGCCGCGCCGAGAGCCTCAGCAATCATGGACCCAATGCCGCCGCGAATGAGTCCATCTTCTACCGTCACCACCAGATCGTGATCTGCCGCCATTGCGATAACGGAACTAGCCACCGGCGCGACCCACCGCGGGTCAATAACCGTGACGTTAAGCCCCTGCTTCTCCAGCTTTTGCGCCGCCTTGATACTGCGCGCGGACATCGCACCGATAGAAACGATGAGGACCTCGGGGGTATCTTCGCCCGCGTCGGCCTCGCCGTAGTAGAGGATATCGACGCCATCGGCAAGCGTATCCACGGCTTCCATATCGGGCAGCAAGTTTCCCTTGGGGAACCGAACAACCGAGGGCCCAGAATCAATGTCCAGCGACTCGTGGAAGAGCTCGCGCAGACGCGCACCATCGCGCGGGGCGGCGATGTGCATACCTGGGACGATGCTCATTAAGGACATATCCCAAATGCCGTTGTGGGAAGCGCCATCAGAGCCCGTCACACCGGCGCGGTCGAGCACGATGGTCACCGGCAGCTTGAGCAAGGCGATATCCATGATCACCTGATCCACGGCCCGGTTGAGGAACGTGGAATACACAGCCACCACGGGGTGCATCCCGCCCAAAGCCAAACCGGAGGCAGAGGCCATCGCATGCTGCTCGGCGATGCCCACGTCAAAGAACCGATCCGGGAAGCGTTCTTGGAAGGGAGCCAGCCCCGTAGGACCCGCCATGGCTGCGGTGATTGCAACGATGTCATCGCGCTTTTCCGCCGCCGCGATCAATTCTTCAGAAAATGCGGCCGTCCACCCCGGCTGCTTGGTGCCCTTGGCAACGCCAGTTACCGGATCGATAGCGCCCGTAGAGTGCATCTGGTCCTTCGGCTCATTGACCGCCGGGGCAAACCCGTGGCCTTTTTCCGTGACCACGTGCACGATAATGGGGCCCTCATAATCGCGGGCATAGGAAAGCGCGTGCACCAAACCATCGATGTCATGGCCGTAAATGGGGCCAATATATTTAATCCCCAGCTCAGGGAAAATCTCCGTGGGCAAGACGGTGGACTTGACGCCTTCCTTCATCGCGTGGAGCGCATCAAAGGCGCGCTCACCTACCCACCCCATGGATTTCAGGCGGCGCTTGCCCTGCTCCATGAGCTCGTCGTAGCCATGCTGGGAACGAATGCGCCCCAGGTTTTCAGAAATGCCGCCAATCGTGGGCGAATAGCTGCGGCCATTGTCGTTAACCACGATGACCGCATTGCGCTTTTTATCTTCAGAGATATTATTAAGCGCCTCCCAGCACATGCCGCCGGTCAAGGCGCCATCGCCGACGATGCCGATGACGTTGCGGTGGCCTTCCCCGCGAATCTTGAAGGCCTTAGAGAGTCCATCCACCGTCGATAGCGAGGCAGAAGCATGCGAGGATTCCGTCCAGTCGTGCTCGGACTCACCGCGGTCCGTATAACCGGACAGGCCACCCTTTTGGCGCAGGGTATCGAATTGGGCCGTACGGCCAGTCAACATTTTGTGCACATAAGACTGGTGAGAGGTATCGAAGATGATGGGCTCGCGCGGGGAATCAAAGACCCGGTGCAGCGCAATGGTCAATTCCACCACACCCAAATTGGGCCCCAAGTGCCCACCGGTCACCGATACCTTATCGATGAGGCGCTGGCGAATATCCGCCGCAAGTTCCTCCAACTTATCTGCAGGCAGTGCCTTCAGGTCTTGCGGCGAGTTTATGGTATCCAAGATAGTCATGGAGCGGCCTTCAACTCCTTCTGTGCTTAGTTCTTCCTATCCACCGTACCCGTGGTCCGTATTTTCTTTTATATCGGCTCAATGCTTCAGGCGAGATATTTTCGCGTTAAACGGCACTCTGCGCCGGCTTATCTGCTTCCTTATCTGGGGTGATAAGAGCGATAACCTCAAAGTGATGGGTGCCAGGAAAGGCATTGATTAGCGCCAATTTCTCAGGCTTGTACCCAGCGCTGTGCCACAGGGATAGATCGCGGGCAAAGGTGGCAGGATCGCATCCCACGTGAACCACGGCCTGCGGCTTTGCCTCCGCCACGGCGCGAATAACCTGCTCGCCCGCCCCAGTCCGCGGCGGATCGAGCACCACGGCACCAGGTTGGGGCAATTGCGCTGCAACCTGTTCTACCTTGGCGGATTTCACTGCGATATCGATATCGCGCAGCCCCGGCTGCGTAGACGCCGTTGCCGCGGGCGAATAGTCCACGGAAATGACTTTTCCACCGGTGGCATCAGACAATGCGGGCGCGAATAATCCGACCCCGCCGTACAAGTCCCAGGCGGTCTTGTGCTGGTAATCCCGGCCGGCCAGCCACTGCCCCGCCACAGCGCTATAAAGTTCCGGCGCCGCCACATGCGCTTGCCAAAAGGCCGTGGCGGGGAAGGAAAACTCGCGGCCATTGACGTATTCGACCACGGTGCCAGAGCCCTCGATGACCTCGCGAATGGTCTCCACGCGCCTGCCCCGCGAGGCCTTGCACGTTTCCACCACATGTCGGTTACCAGCGCCATCGAGAACCGCGACGATTTCGGCCCCCGGGGTAAAACGCCGCGCGCCGTCGCCTACCAAACCATCAATCAAGCCATCTGCTAATTGGGTACAACCGACGGAAGTCACCAGCTCATTCGAGCGGTACTTCCGCAATCCGGCGCGGCCTTGCTTGTCGACGCCCAACCGGACCCTCGTCCGCCAGCCCCGTACCGGCGGCAGGTCGTGTTGTTCAATAGCGAGGGACTCGAGCCCTTCTATGCCGCTGCGGCGCAGCTGTTCGCGGAGGACGTCCATCTTGATGGCGGGTTCCGCTGCGGGATCCAACTCGGCAAAATCGCAGCACCCGGCGCCTAGCTCTGCGGCGGGACAGCTACTGGGTACGCGCAGCTCACCCGCAGTAACTATGCTGTCGAGCTCGCCCTTGATAAAGGACTTTTTCACCTTACCCACTGTTGCGCGAACCGTGTCCCCCGGAAAAGCCCGAGGAACAAAGACGACGCGCCCATCCGGGGCGTGGCCGATGCCAAGTCCACCATGGGCCATGCGGTCGATGGTGACTTCCAGGGTGTCTCCGCGAGATAGTGCGGACTCATTCATTTTCTGCCTCGAACTCTTGTGTACTGCGATCTGAACTTGTGACAAGCCCGGCATTTTCTGCCGCTTCTACTGCGGCATCTGCGCGGCGCACCATCCACACGGTTAATGCCGTCACCAACAGCGTCAAGGGCCAGCCCATGACGATCCTGGTAATGCCCAAGGCGGTCGTCTCCCCAGCATCATAAATCGCCCGCTGGATGATAAACCGCGCCAAGAAAATAACGGCCCACCCAGCGGTGGCGATGGAATACGCCCTGCGCGCAAGCTTTACCTTTTGCCAGGCCATATCATCGCCGTTCAAGCCCTTCCAGATAACGCCAACGGCCGGCCACCGGAAGAGAATAGACAGCGCCGCGGCGATAAACAGGGCCAGTGACATCCAAATGCCGTATAAGAAGTAACCTTTGGCATCGCCGGTAAACCAAGCGATGGCGGCGCAAATGGCCACCCCGATAAGGCCAGAGATGGCCGGCTGGATGGTCTGTTTGCGAACGATGCGCCAGATGGCGATCACTACCGCCACACCCAGCGCGGAGATGAGCGCCGGGGTTAGGCCGTAAAGGCTATTAACTGGAATAAGGACGACGATGGGCAAGGTGGCCGCAACCAGGCCGGGAAGGCCTCCCATTTGTTCCAACAGAGTTGGCTCATTATCGCTGTCCTGGTCGTCGCCTAGCTGAGGAGCCTGCGGCTCCGGCAAAGAGTTACTCACGTAGCGTTCTGCTTTACTTACTTATCGGAATCGGGGTTAAACCCCTTGTCTTTGTCATGTGTAGGAGATCCATTCTCCCCCTTGCGTGGCTGCGCGCCCAAATCGCGCAGCTGCTTTTCGGCTTCCGCCTCGGCTGCGGGATCGGGGCCGCCTACCCCGTTTTCCGGGTGCCCTTGGGCCGCCTGCCCCTGGGAATTTGCGCCTGCTTGTTCCTGCTGGCGCTTTTCCATTGCTTGTTTGACCTGCTCCACCAGCTGCTTGGGCATGATGACCGGCAGTGCGTTGCCCGCCAAAATGGGATCCTCACCGCGGTAGACAAAAGTGCGCGATGCTACATCGCGCGCGATCTGCGCCAAATCCTCTTCAAGGCCGGTAGGTGCCGCAAGAGTCAAGCGCAGCATCCACCGCGGGCCTTCGGCGCCAATGACGCGGAGCTGACCGTTGTCATTCTTGCCGACGATTTCCAGCCCCCAAGGGCCTTGCTCCGTGGTGACGGATAGCCCATCGCGGCTCATGCCTTCCTTGATTTCTTCCACGGATTCAGCCCACTGGCCAGGCTTTCGCGGCGCTGCGAAGGCAACGGGAGTAATACGGCCCGCCTTGGTGACAATGTGCAGCATCTTCGGGCCTTGTTCACCCATTTCTACCTGGACCTGGGAGTCCTTGGGCAGCGGAATGCGCATCGAGCCAAGGTCCAAGATGCCGATGGAAGAATCAGAAAAGTCAAAGTCTTCGATATTGACGGAATCGCCATCAAAGGGGCCGGTTTCGCCATTTACGGCGTCGTGGGCAAACTCCGTTGGCACCTGTCCCGAGGCTGCGGCGGCATCGGCAGCCGTATCTTTTACGGATGCAAAGGAACTCGATTCAGCCGAAGCCGATCCTGCGGAATCAGCGGCAGGCTCTTGTGGCTGCGATTGTTGAGGGTTTTCCGGCTCTTCTTTCCGGCCGTCATCGTTTTTCTTTTTGCCAAATGGCCAAATGCCCATTTTGTAATCCTTCCTATACGCCGGTTGATCCGTAGCCGCCGGTACCGCGGACGGTCTCATCCAAGTCTTCTACTTCGCTAAAATCCATTAGTTCTACGCGCTGTACCACGAGTTGAGCGATGCGCATGCCGCGCTCGATCTCGATCGGGGTGTGGGGATCGTGGTTAATCAGGCACACCTTGATCTCCCCGCGGTAGTCAGCATCCACGGTACCCGGCGTATTGACAATGGACAGCCCATGTTTGGCTGCTAAGCCGGACCGCGGATGAATTAATCCCACGGTGCCCAGCGGCAAGGCCATGGCAATACCGGTGCCGACGAGGGCGCGTTCGCCAGGTTGGAGGGTAAGCGCCTCGGCAGCGTAAAGATCGGCGCCGGCGTCACCCCGATGCGCCCGAAATGGCATCGGCAGCTCTTTATCGAGGCGCTTAATTTTGACGTCTCCTACTGGCGTTTGTTCCTGCGGTAGCGAATTCGAATCAGTCACTTAGCCAATCCTACCTGCCCCAGTCGGTTCATTCTGTGCGTGGAGTGGACTAGAATGCCTAGGCGTGTCTGATATTTCTGCTCCTCAACCCGCTGCCCCGAAAGTGTTGTATCGCGAACGCCAATGGGTGCCGTGGTACTTCTGGATTTTTGCAGCGATCGTTGTGGCTTTAACCTCAGCTACGGCAGGTCTCAACCGCTCTGTGTGGTGGACCATCATTCCCGCAGTCCTGCTCGGCGCCATCGCTATCTGGGTGCTCATCACGTGGTCTGGGACCGTTGTTCAAGTAGAACAAGATGAAGATGGAACGCGGTGGCTGCTCGTCAAAGACGCACAGCTACCCAATGAGGTTGTCTCTCGTTCGATTACCGTTCCAAAGTCTGCTCGCCATAACGCGCTGGGCCCGCAATTCGATCCGGCCGCATTCTTGGTCTCTCATGCCTGGATTGACGAGCACGCCATGATGGTCCTCAATGATCCTGAGGATGACACCCCATATTGGCTCATTGCCTCGAAAGATCCAGACCAACTGCTCCGCGCCTTCCTACCGGAGCAACACGCTTAAGCATCTGGGATTCTGTGGGCTCGACCATTCGGAAGGGGTCTCTTAGGACTGCCCTTGGTTTTTCGTTACTACTGCGCCCCTCCGCGGGTTTTGTACTCTCAGTGAAAAGTCGGACTAGCAGGAGAACACAATGGGTTTCGGAGGAGCTTTAGGCAGAACTCAGAAAGATGGGAAACCCTGGATACCTCCGTGGTGGTTTTCCTTCGTGCTACTGCCGCTAATGGTCATCGCTGAATTCTACGTCAGTCAAGTAACCGGTTGGCGGGGAGTGTCCTCCTCCAACGTGGAAGGAGTCTCTTGGAGCGAAGTGAGCTCTGACGGCATCGTCCTTCATGTAGTGGGATACATGGCTTTTTACTTCGTTCTAGTGCTGCCCATCTTCTTGGTTCGTCGATATCTATGGGAGAAGCGACGAAAGCAAGGGAGCACACCGGATGAGAAGAGCAATGACGAGCAGCCTTAGATAGAACAGGATGACTGAGGGGACTTGACCCCAGAAAGTAGACACCCCGAGCGGTTAGGTCCCGCGCACATTGGGTGTCTGCTAAACAAGGAAAACTTCACACCCCCCGCCGCGTTTGCCTGTGTAAACTGCGGCGGGGGTGAATCTTTATCTGGGTTGTGCGCAGTAACGACTTGCTAGGCCAATACTGGCTGCTTAGGCACAATCCTTACAGATGGGCATGCCATCTTCTTCGTGCGAATAACGCTTATTGGACTGGACCAAAAAGCAGGAGCCGCAGGTAAATTCGTCTTCTTGGCGGGGAACGACCTGTACGTTGAGTTCCTCGCCGGTGAGGTCAACTGATGGCGGTTGGAATGCTTCGACGATTTCGCCATCGTCATCCATGCCATTGCTTTCGGGTTCAGCTGCTTTCAGTCCCTCTAAAGAGTCAGTTTCAAGTTCGTCTTCTGCACCGCGGCGCGGTGCGTCATAATCGGTGGCCATACTGCACGCCCCTATAAGTCGAGTTGCTTTAGGAATAGTTGTTTATCGATCGCGCATAGTAAAGGACAAACACCGATATGTCATCCTGCTGCTAAAAAATTCTTAGATTCTTCACCCCCGCATCGCTTCCATAGCACCATGTGCTGCTAAAAGTTCCTCAAATGCGGGTGCCAAATTCACCCCCGCGGCCCAGGTTAATTCACCATCAGCGGACCCCTTGTCCAGCCCAGGGTGATGGACTTTAGCTCCTGCCTCGCGAGCGATGAGAGCACCGGCGGCAAAATCCCAAGCGTTAATGCCGTGCTCAAAATAGGCATCTACGCTCCCCTCGGCCACGCGGCACAAATCAAGGGCGGCTGCGCCGATGCGGCGGATATCGCGGACCTGCGGCAGCAACTTAGTCAGCAACTCCGCCTGTTGCTTGCGCCGCTGTGCGCCATAACCAAATCCCGTCGCTACCAAGGAAAGCGCGGGATCATCTTGCACACCGCATCGCAGCGAGGACCGCGTGCCATCCGCAGCGGCAACCGTGGCACCTTCGCCTGCCGCTGCGGAATACACCTGCCCCCGCGCCACATTGACCACAGCGCCTGCTACCAGGCGGCCATCGTATTCCGCACCAATCGAGACCGCGTAGTCCGGAATGCCGTAAAGGAAATTGACCGTGCCGTCGATGGGGTCCACGGTCCACCGCACCCCGGTCGTCCCGTCAAAACTCGCGCCTTCCCCACCCAACAGGCCATCGTCAGGGCGGCTTTCCTTAATTGTGCGCGTAATAAACTCCTCGGTGGCGGTATCGACCTCCGTAACGGGATCGACGGCGCTCGACTTAGTCTGAGTATGTGCCGCAATACCGTCGCCAGCCACCAAGTCGGCGCGGCGTGCGCGAATAAGCTCCGCCGCACGCATTGCGGTAGATTCCGCAAAATCTCGCAGCTGCAAAAAATCTATGTCATGATCCATGCTAACCATTGTGCCTTCTTCTACACTTGCGGGCATGACTACTCATACTGGCCACTCTTTTGGCATCGATATCGGCGGCTCCGGCATTAAGGGCGCCGAAGTCGACCTCAATAACGGTGAATTCGTGGGCCCACGGCTAAAGATCCCCACCCCACAGCCGTCCACGCCACATGAGGTAGCTACGGTGGTGGCCCAGATCGTGCGCGAAAAAGAGTGGGACAAGCCCGTCGGCATCACCTTGCCCTCGGTGGTGTCCAATCACACGGTGCACTCCGCTGCCAATATCTCACCTGAGTGGGTCGGTGTGGATACCACTGAGTTGTTTTCGCGTTATCTAGACGTTGACTTTGTGGTCTTAAATGATGCCGATGCCGCAGGCCTTGCGGAAGTCGCGTATGGAAGCGAGTTGGCCAAAACCGGGTCAGTCATCTTTTTGACGCTGGGAACCGGCATCGGCTCAGCCTTCTTCCTCAATGGGCAGCTCTTCCCCAATACAGAGCTTGGCCACCTCACTGTGGGAGCTGACGAGGCCGAGGCAATCGCGTCCTCCGCTGCCAAGGAACGAGAAGGGCTGAAGTACAAGGAGTGGGCGGTTCGGCTCAATCGCGTGCTGCAAGAATACGAGAAATTATTTAACCCCCAGGCTTTCCTCATCGGGGGTGGCATATCTCGCAAATTCCACAAATGGGGACCCCACTTAACTATTGATACCCCCGTTATGCCTGCACAGTTGCAAAATCGTGCGGGTATTGTAGGTGCAGCGATGGCGGTATTAGAAGGCCTAGAGCCATAAAACCGCCGTTGCATTAACCCTATCTACCGGCATTGTGCAAAAATCGCCTATACTGGGCGGTCGATCCAAAATTGCATGGCTCTCGGGCGTGTCTGACCTGCATAAGGCCTACACCCGCTAGCATTCTTAATGCTATTGCCACCCTGTGCGGGTGCGGTGAGCTATTTCCATCAAGTAGTAAGTCGAAAGGGCGTACGTGGCAGCCACTGATTCTTCAGACCAGGCACTCGGCGAAGACGACAAGTCAGTCGAGGCATCTACTCCTGCAAAGAAGACCGCCAAAAAGACGGCAAAGAAAACGGCGAAGAAAACCGCCAAGAAGACAGCTAAAAAGACGACGAAAAAGACTGCCAAGAAAACGGCTAAGAAGACCGCCAAGAAGTCGGCGAAGAAATCAGCCAAGAAAGCTGTCAACAAGACCGTGCGAGCCTCTGCGGCGGAACCGCAAGACTCCCCTGCAAACTCCGCGGAGAAAGCGCCGTCGGAAGCTGAGGACGCAGAGGATCAACTCGACGCCGTTGAGCAAGACGCCCCTGCGGATGACGTCGACTTCGACCCCACCCACGAGGGCATCGAAGAGGACGAATTCGATGCCCCCACTGACCTCGATGAAGACGATATTCAGGAAGAGTTGGGCGAAGAAGATGACGAGAACGAAGCAGAAGATACGTCCTCGGTCTGGGATGAAGAAGAATCCGTCGCCCTGCGCCAGGCGCGCAAGGATGCACAGCTGACCGCCTCCGCCGACTCCGTGCGTGCGTACCTCAAGCAGATCGGTAAGGTTGCCCTGCTGAATGCTGAGCAGGAGGTCTCTTTGGCAAAGCGCATCGAGGCCGGCCTGTACGCGCAGCACCGCATGGACGAGATGGAAAAGGCTCGTGCGGAGGGCGATAAGGCTGCCAAGCTCTCCCCCATGGAAAAGCGCGACCTGCGCAGCATCGCAAGGGATGGACGCAAGGCTAAGAACCACCTATTGGAAGCCAACCTTCGCCTTGTGGTCTCCTTGGCCAAGCGATATACCGGCCGCGGCATGGCCTTCTTGGACCTCATCCAAGAGGGCAACTTGGGCCTTATCCGTGCGGTGGAAAAGTTCGACTACACCAAGGGCTATAAGTTCTCTACCTACGCCACGTGGTGGATCCGCCAGGCCATTACCCGCGCCATGGCTGACCAGGCCCGCACCATCCGCATCCCGGTTCACATGGTGGAGGTCATCAACAAGCTGGGCCGCATCCAGCGCGAGCTGCTCCAGGACTTGGGCCGCGAGCCCACCCCGCAGGAGCTGGCGAAGGAAATGGACATCACCGAAGAAAAGGTGATGGAAATTCAGCAGTATGCGCGCGAGCCCATCTCGCTGGACCAGACCATCGGTGATGAGGGAGATTCCCAGTTGGGTGACTTCATCGAGGACTCCGAGGCCGTCATCGCCGTCGATGCTGTGTCCTTCACCTTGCTGCAGGACCAGCTCCAGGACGTGCTGACCACGTTGTCTGAGCGCGAAGCCGGCGTCGTGCGCCTGCGCTTCGGGCTTACCGATGGCATGCCGCGCACTTTAGACGAGATCGGCCAGGTCTACGGCGTTACCCGCGAGCGCATCCGTCAGATCGAGTCCAAGACGATGTCGAAGCTGCGCCACCCCTCTCGTTCGCAGGTATTGCGCGATTACCTCGACTAGATAGCTCGCCCCCGCCCCGCACAGCGTTAAAGGCCGCACCACCGTGGTGCGGCCTTTTTATGTGCTTTTCCCTCCTGCGGGGCTGGCGCGGCGAAAGAAGCGCGGCGCCAGCCCCGACTGGCCGGCCAGCAGCCATCTAGCCGACAGGGAATCGCGCTACCACTTACGCAAGTAATTGATGCGCTCGCGCAATTGGTCCGCGCTACACAACGCGGTGGGCGGTCCGCCGCAGGCCTTGCGGACCTCGGTGTGGATGGCACCGTGCGGCCGGCCGGAGCTCTGCGCGGCGATGGAGACCACCGTGTTGAGCTCCTTGCGCAGCGCGCCGAGCTCATCCACCACACCGGTATCCTCCGCGGCATCGGACTCTTGCTGCTTCGCGGCAGGCGCATGACCCATGCCGTAAATCTTGCGGCGGTGGGCCTCTTCTGCCTCGGCGGCCCGGCGCGCCTTCTCCTCGGCCTCGCGGCGGTCCATTTCCTCAGATTGCTTCTTGCGCAGGAGGTCTTTGACCTGGTCAGCGTCGAGGAGCCCGGGGATGCCAAGGAAATCGGCTTCCTCATCAGAGGTCATATCGCCGGTATTAAACTGCGAGCCGTTATACAGCAGGCCAGAGAATTCGGCTTCGGCGCCTAAAGACTCGTAGGACTTTTCCAGCATGTCCGGTTCGGTCTTTTTCTGGTTTGCCTGCTCGAGTAGCTCGTCGTCCCAGCCTTCTTTCTCCGTCTTTTCTTTGCCCAGAACGTGGTCGCGGGATTTTTCCATGTGCTCGGCAAGGCCGAGCAGCACGGGGACGGAGGGCAGGAATACCGAGGCGGTTTCACCTGGCATGCGGGAGCGCACGAAGCGGCCGATTGCCTGGGCGAAGAATAAGGGGGTCGACGCGGAGGTGGCGTAGACGCCCACCGCGAGGCGGGGCACGTCAACGCCCTCGGACACCATGCGTACGGCAACCATCCATTCATCGGTGGAGTCCGCAAATTCTTGAATGCGGTCCGAGGAGCCTGGGTCATCGGACAAAATGACCGAGACTGGGGTATTGGATAATTGCTTGAGGATTTTCGCGTAGGCGCGGGCGGTGGTGGTATCTGAAGCGAGCACGAGCCCGCCGGCATCCGGCATATTGCGCCGCATCTGCATTAAGCGGGTGTGCGCCGCCTGCAGCACGGCGGGGATCCATTCGCCCTTGGGATCGAGCGCGGTGCGCCAGGCGCGCGCGGTTTGTTCCACGTTCATGATGTCACCTAGGCGCGCGGAGTGCTCTTCCCCGGCGGAGTCCCGCCAGCGAGCCTCGCCGGAGTAGGACAGGAAGACGACGGGGCGCACGACGCCATCGGCAAGCGCATCGCCGTAATCGTAGGTGTGGTCGGCCCGCGAGACCTTGTGGCCTTCCCCATCGTCCTCATAGCGCACAAAGGGGATGGGCGATTCATCGGAGCGAAACGGCGTACCGGTCAGCGCGAGACGGTGGTTGACGTCGTCGTAGGCCTCCTTGACGCCATCGCCCCAGCTTTTGGCGTCACCGGCGTGGTGGATCTCGTCCAAGATCACGAGCGTGCGCCGCGCGGAGGCAACGGCGCGGTGCTTGAAGGGATGCATGCCCACTTGGGCATAGGTCACCACGATGCCATCCATGCTGGGGTTGACCGCAGAGGAGTTCGTGAAGGCAGGATCCAAGGCCAGGCCCACCCGCGCGGCGGCGGCAGACCACTGCGTCTTCAGGTGCTCGGTAGGCACCACGACGATGACGCGCTCTACCGTGCGGTCTTCCATAAGCTCCGTCGCGATGCGCAGAGCAAAGGTGGTTTTACCCGCACCTGGGGTCGCCACCGCCATAAAGTCTTGTGGCTTGGTGGCGAGGAATTTATCGAGGGCTGATTGCTGCCACGCGCGGAGGTTCGTCTTCTTAAACGTCCTCACTTGCGGCGAAGACCCTTAAAAACGCGTTCGCAATCGGGGCATACCGGCGAGCCCGGCTTTGCCTGTTTGGTTACCGGGAAGGTCTCACCGCACAGGGCAACGACGTACTTGCCGTTGACCGCGGAATCGAGGATCTGATCCTTTTTGACGTAGTGGAAGAACTTCGGCGTGTCATTATCCGTCGTCGAAGTGTCTTCACGAATATCTGGCCGTTCAATTGTCTTCGTAGTCGTAGTCACGCACCCCATTTTGCCGCATCAGCATCGAACTTTGCGAGTCATGCGTCTACCCTTGGAGAACATGCACACTCTACGCACTCCAACGTCGGCTCTCCTCTCCCCTGTTGTAGGGTTACGCGCCGCGCTCCAGGGAGGTGCGTAATTTAAGTGTTTGGCAAAAAGGAACGTTTTCTCATCACGGATGCCAAGCTCTCGCCCGCACAAGATCGCAGGCGCCGGGAGCTGTGGTACGGCTTTTTCCAATTCTTGCGCGTGCCGTCCCTGCTCATTGCCGGGGTCTTTTTGTACCTGCATTGGTGGTTGCTCGCGGCGATTATCGTGGGCGTGACCTTTCCTTTGCCGTGGATTGCCGTGGTCATTGGCAATAGCCGCGGTGAGAAGAAGGACAAACGGGATAAGAATGTCTATAAACCCGCGATGAATCGTCAGCTATATTCGCAGTATCAGAACCAACAGATTTCCCGCGGTGGCTCCAAGGCAATCGAATCTCAGCATTCCGTTATTGACCATGACGATACTGCCGCCGATTAGGCGCATAACCCGCATGAATAGCACGACTGGAAAGGATCTTCTCCCAGCATGATGTCCTTTGGCCCCCATTTCGATGCCACCGCGCTGCGCGATCTCGCCCCGGAGCTAGCGGAGGCTTTTTCGCAGGCCGGTTTTACTACCGATGGTTTAGCGGGGCATTTGGGCCCGGAGCTTACGGAGGCCCTCTACCGCGGTGAGCCTGCCGCGGTAGCGCGCGGCACCGCTGGTAATTCCCAGCTGGATACGCTCATCCGCTTCTTCCTGCTGCATGAGCATCTGCCTGCCACGCTGCTTGCCGATGCCCTCGGGGCCCGCCTTGCCACCAAGCTCCTCGACACCGGCGTGGCGCTTTCCGATGATCGCGGCAGCATCTACATTGCCCTCGATATCCGGCCCCATATCATCGTCGGCTCCAACCGCCTCGTCTTTTCCGATGTCGATGCCTCGCTGGTGAGCCACGTCCCCGGCGCGGATCACGTCTTGGGTGTCGGGGCGGCAAGCCTCTCGCTATTGCAATCGACGCCGGTAAGCCCGGTATCAACGGTGCTCGATCTGGGCACCGGCTCGGGCGTGCAGTTGCTGGGTCAGCTCGAGTGCGCGCGCAGCATTACCGCGACGGATGTCCACCGGCGCGCGCTTGATTTGGCCGGCGCCACCGTCGCTGCCGCGGGGGCGAGTACAGAGGTTGAGCTTGTAGAGGGCTCGTGGTTCGAGCCCGTTGCCGGACGCGCCTTTGACCGGATTGTTGCCAACCCACCATTCGTCGTCGGGCTTCCCGAGGTGGGCCATGTCTACCGCGATTCTGGCTTGAACTTGGATGGGGCAAGCGAATTGGTGGTTTCTCAAGCCGTTGACCACCTCGCCCCGGGCGGAACCGCGCATTTGCTCGCCGCCTGGGTGCATACCGGTGGGCAGACCTGGCAGCAGCGCGTGGCCTCGTGGCTGCCGGATAAGGGTGTGGCTGCCTGGATAATTCAGCGGGATGTCGCCGATCCTTCCCTCTACGTATCCACCTGGCTCAAGGATGAATCGCTTGATGTGCGCAGCGATGAGGGCAAGGCGCGCTCAAAGGCCTGGCTGGATCATTTCCACCACCACGATGTCACGGGTATCGGGTTTGGGTTCGTCGCCATCCAAAAAATTGCCGAAGACGCGCCCTCCGATATCTTGGCCGAAGAAATGCCGCAGCACTTTAGTGACCCATTGGGACCCGAGGTAGAGGAATACTTCGCTCGCGTGGCGTGGCTGCGCGACTTGGTTCCTGGTGAGCTGGAGGGCAAGCACTTTCAGGTACGCCCACAGATGGCGAAGGAAGAAGTCAGCGTGGCCGATACCGATAACAAACAAGGATTTAACCGGGCGGTGATCCGCCTCACCCGTACCGATGGGCCCCGGTGGAGCCACGAAGTTGATGAGCACTTGGCCGCAATCGTTGCTGGCCTATCTCCCCAAGGACTCAACCTCGGCGAGACCGTGGGCCTCTATGCTGCCGCACACGGCTTCGATGAAGCAGAACTGACCGCCGCCGCGCTTCCCGCCATTATCGATCTGGTCCGCCACGGCATGCTCATTCCCGCCGATCTGCTGCTCGAGGACGACGCTGCCCCAACAACCCACACCAATTAGCACCGGATAGCACCGCATACCTCTGAATAGCTAAGAAAGGAAGGGACTTTTATGCGCGCAGTACTAACCCGCGTGTCCAAAGCCGCGGTCACGGTTGCGGGTGAAACCGTCGGCGCCATTGACTGCCCGGAAACCGGCGGGCTTTTAGCCCTCGTCGGTGTTTCCAGGGAGGATTTGGACGATTGGGCACCGCGCGCGGAAAAGATGGCCCGCAAGATCGCGGAGCTGCGCATCCTGGAAGGTGAAGTATCGGTTGCCGATGCCGGAGCGCCGGTATTGGTTGTCAGCCAGTTCACGCTGTATGGCCGCACCGCCAAGGGGCGGCGCCCATCGTGGGCCGATGCGGCCCCAGGAGAAGAGGCCGAGCCGGTCATCGAGTACATCATCGAGCGCCTCCGCGAGCGCAATATCGCGGTGGAGGCAGGCCAATTCGGGGCTATGATGCGCGTATCTTCCGTCAACGAAGGCCCGTTCACGGTTTTGGTCGAGACCTAATTTCCTCTCACACGTTTTCTCTTCATCCGGCGTTTACCTGCACGAGCGCCCACTCACACCAGCGATTTTCTATGATCTAGCTCGCAAAGAGGCCGATATTGTTCAACAATGCATATGACTGGGCGCTGCGCAAGCTTTTTCAGAGTGATAATTTACCCAACCCAAATGTAATAAATTATTATCACGTGACATTACCGCGGGCTTATACTTAACACGTAACGAAGCGAATGGGCTGGATACAAGCTGAGAATTTAATTTCAGACCCTTGCCCGCGCACGCTGGTGAGAGAAAATATTTTCTCACTCCAGGGTGACAGGAGCCCTCTAGCTTCGGGCAACCCCATGCAGAGGAGGAAAGAAAATGTCCCACAAGCTCTTGCGCCACGGACCCGTCGAAAATCCAGAACACGGCGCGCAAAATCCGGAACAATTACCCGCAGAAGAAAAGCCACCCGCTGACGGCATAGAAACCCCATTTGCGGGCCAAGAAGGCGCCCCAGCGTGGAACAAAGAAGACACCGTTTGGATGCTCTCCCTGTTCGGCACCGCCATTGGAGCCGGCGTGCTCTTCCTCCCTATCAACGCTGGCATCGGCGGCATCATCCCGCTTCTTATTATGACCGTCGTCGCCTTGCCGATGACCTACTGGGCCCACCGCGGCATGACCCGCTTGGTCCTATCAAGCTCAAAGCCAGATGGCGATCTCACCGATGTCGTGGAGGAACACTTCGGTGTTAAAGCCGGCGTGTTGATGAATATCCTCTACTTCCTCTCCGTCTACCCCATCCTGTTGGTGTACTCGGTAACCATCACCAACACGGTCAATTCCTTTTTGGAACACCAATTAGGCATCACCTCACCGGATCGGTGGCTTACCTCGCTGGTTCTCGTAGGCGGCCTCATCCTCGTCGTACGCATGGGCAAAAGCGTGGTCGTCCATGTCATGTCCTACTTGGTGTATCCGTTCATCGGCATCCTGGTCCTGCTCTCGCTGTACCTCATCCCCAAGTGGAATACCGCGCTCTTTGATAGCTTCGACCTCGACGTCGCGCGCGAAGCCTCCGGCCACGGCATGGGCATTACCTTGATGCTCTTGGTCCCAGTCATGGTCTTTTCCTTCAACCACTCGCCCATGATTTCTTCCTTCGCCGTTGACCGCCGCCAAACCTACGGCAAGTACGCGGAATACAAGTCCCGCAAGATCTTGCTGCGCGCGGAAATCCTCATGGTCGTCGTCGTGATGTTCTTCGTATTCTCCTGCGCGCTCAGCCTATCGCCTGCTGATATGGCGGAAGCCAAGGAACAAAACATCACCATCTTGTCGTACCTGGCCAACCACTTTGACAACCCCGTCATCCAGTGGATTGCCCCCATCATCGCCATGATTGCCGTAGCCAAGTCCTTCTTGGGCCACTACCTCGGCGCTGCAGAGGGCTTCGAAGGCCTCCTAGTTAAGGGCAGCAAGAACGCCAATAAAGATGATGCAGAATCCAGCCACAAGCTCGACACCATCACGCTCGTCTTCATGCTGGTCACCGCATGGCTCGTTGCCTGGGCGGATCCTTCCATCCTCGGCATGATTGAGACCCTATGCGGCCCAACCATCGCCATCATGCTGTTCCTTATCCCGATGATTGCCATCCACAAGGTCCCAGCACTCGCCCGCTTCAAGGGCAAGGCCTCGAACTACTTCGTCTTCATCATGGGCCTTATTGCCCTCGCCACCATCATCTACTCCATCGTGCAGGCTTTCTAAGCAGCACCCCTTCTCAGGATTTTCCAGGAGAAAACCATGTTCATCAGCATCTTCGATATGTTCAAGATCGGCATCGGCCCCTCAAGCTCACACACCCTTGGGCCAATGAAAGCCGGCAAGGCCTTCGTTGACGAGCTCAAAGAAAAAGGCCTCATGGATAAGGTCACCCGCGTTCAGGCCAACGTCTACGGCTCCCTATCCTTGACCGGTGTGGGCCACTCCACCGATAAAGCCATCCTGTTGGGACTAGCCGGCGAAGAACCAGAAACCGTCGATATCGACGGCATCTCCGCCTTCATGAAAGGGGTCAACCAGAGCGAAACGCTCCTTCTCGGCGGCACGCACACGGTGAGCTTTCCCAAAGACGGCGGCATCTACTTCCACGATGAATACCTCCCCATGCATGAAAACGGCATGTGCCTTATCGCCTTTGCCGGCGAGGAAGACATCTTGCACAAGACCTACTACTCGGTGGGCGGCGGGTTCATCGTCAAGCAAGAAGACTTCGCCATGCGCGGACAAGATACCGTGGACGTCCCATTCGCTTATGCCAGCGCGGAAGAACTACTGGCGCTGTGCGAAACCAATAATATGACACTCCCGGAGCTCGGCAGGGCCAATGAAAAGGCGCTGCACAGCGACGAGGACATCGACGAGCACCTGCGCAAAGTCCGCGATGTCATGTACACCGGCATTAAGCGCGGCTCCACCACCGATGGCCCACTCCCCGGTGCGCTACTCGTACCGCGCCGCGCCGCCTCGCTGAAGCGCAGGCTGGAAGAATCCGATCCGCACGATGGCCTCAACATTTTGAGCTGGGTGAATATGTTTGCCCTGGCCATTTCGGAGGAAAATGCTGCCTGCGGCCGCGTCGTCACCGCACCTACCAACGGCGCATGCGGCGTCGTGCCTGCGGTCCTGGCCTATTTCGATGAATTCGTCGAGCCGGTTACCCCAAGCATGTTCGCGGACTATATCTTCGCCTGCAACCACATCGCCGCGCTCTACAAGATGAACGCCTCCATTTCCGGTGCGGAAGTTGGCTGCCAAGGAGAAATTGGCGTCGCCTGTTCCATGGCCGCGGCCGGGTTGGCCCAACTGATGGGGGCAACACCGGAACAGGTGTGCGTGGCGGCCGAAATCGGCATGGAACACAAATTGGGCCTGACCTGTGACCCGGTCCTCGGCCAGGTGCAAGTCCCCTGCATCGAGCGCAACGCCGTAGCTGCGGTTGACGCCATTACCAGCGCACGCATGGCCCTAGACCGCGAAAGCAAACCATGCGTCAGCCTCGATGAAGTCATCTGGACCATGTACAACACTGGCAAGGACATTAACGCCAAGTACAGGGAAACCTCACAAGGCGGCCTCGCCCTAGCCGTCCACCCGCCCATCCCGGTATGTGGTTAATGCCGGCAACCTAGGCTCCGGAAAGAGCGCCATATAAGGAGGTGAGTACTTGGGCACGGCCGGGTACTCGCCTCCTTTGTGGTTACTTTGTGGTACCTTATCAATAATCTGACAGGAATTATAAGGACATGCTTCAGCTAATGAACCTTTCTAGCAGCCATGCCCCCGAAGAAAACTTCCTCGAGCAGTACATACCACTCGTCGATTTCCTCGGTCAGGCCATGGGCCCTAACACCGAAATCGTGCTCCATGATCTCGATGTACCCGATAAATCCATCATCGCCATTGCCAACGGTCACATTTCCGGCCGCGAACTAGGCGGCCCGGTTACAGACTTTGCGCTCTGGTTCATGAAACAGGGCGACGCCGCTGCCGTTCCTATGATGACCGGGTACCGCGCGGTCAATAGCGAGGGAAAAGTCTGCCGCTCCTCGAGCTATTTCCTGCGCGATGCCACCGGGCATATGCGCGGCATGCTTTGTATCAATGTGGAATTATCCGAGCTTATCCAGATCCGCGATGCCGCTAACGCGTTGATAGGCGGTACCGAGCCGGCCATCGATAAGGCGAAGGCCTTCGGCGGCTACCCCGGCACCACCGCACCGCAGCGCACTCCCGCACCGGAAGCGCCCGCGCAGAAAAAGCCGGAGGCACCCTATAGCGAATCGCTGCGTTCCAACGTTGAGCACCTTTTGGACTCCATGCTGGATTCCGCGATTTCCACGCACTCCACCCCGGTCGAGTCGATGCAGCGCCACGAACGGCTAGAGGTCATCGCTTCCCTCGAGGATGCTGGCTTCTTCCTCCTCAAAGGCGGCATTGCCGCGGCGGCCACCCGGCTCGGAGTATCTGAACCCACGGTCTATCGCTACCTCGTACAGGTCCGCGGCTAAGACTTCCCCGCCACCTGGATGTAGCAGTTTTACTGCATCCACGTGGCGCATGCGCTTGCCGACGCCCCCAAAAAGGTGGGGCACAGCGGCCTGCACGTCGCCGTTTTAAACATTTCAGGATGCGTGGGAACTAAATGCGTCCTCACACCGTTGTACTTTTTGAAACAGGCGACAATTTCAGGAGGCTGAAAAGATGACGAATCCATCTGCCAACACCGCCAATGGCACTTCGACTGCCACTACTGATGAGGAACAGGAAGTAGACCGCGGGTCTCGCCGCAATCAAACCAATGACAATCCCTCTGCGGACTTGGTACGCGTCTACCTCAACGGAATCGGTAAGACCGACCTGCTCAGCGCCGAGGATGAGGTCGAACTCGCGCAAACCATCGAGGTAGGCCTGTACGCAGAATACAAGCTCAATAATGCAGAGAAGCTAACGCGCGCAGAAAAGCGCGACCTGAAGATCTTGGCCCGCGAAGGCAAGAAGGCCCGCTCCCACTTGCTGGAGGCAAACCTTCGCCTCGTAGTCTCCCTGGCTAAGCGCTACACCGGCCGCGGCATGCCGCTTTTGGACCTCATCCAAGAGGGTAACCTTGGCCTTATCCGCGCCATGGAAAAGTTCGATTACGCCAAGGGCTTTAAGTTCTCCACCTACGCCACGTGGTGGATCCGTCAGGCCATTACCCGCGGCATGGCCGACCAGTCACGCACCATCCGCCTACCGGTCCACCTGGTGGAACAGGTAAATAAGCTCTCCCGCATCAAGCGTGAGATGTATCAGTCCTTGGGCCGCGAGGCGACCAATGAGGAGCTGTCGGAGGAATCCGGCATTGATGAGAACAAAATCGAGATGCTGCTGCGCCAGTCGCGCGATCCCGTCTCGCTCGACATGCCCGTCGGCACCGATGAGGAAGCCCCATTGGGTGACTTCATCGAGGATGCTGAGGCTACCGATGCTGAGACGGCCGTCGTGGCCTCTATGCGGCACTCCGATATCCGCGGTGTCATTGACACGCTAGAAAAGCGCGAGCAGGACGTCATTCGCCTGCGCTACGGCTTGGATGACGGCGTTCCACGCACCCTTGACCAGATTGGTCGCCGGTTCGGGCTCTCCCGCGAACGCGTACGCCAAATCGAGCGTGAGGTCATGGCCAAGTTGCGCGATGGCAACCGCGCCGACCGCCTCCGCGAGTACGCGCTATAAAACTTTTCGCCTCCTGAACCTTCTTTAATCGCGACCTCGAACGTGCCGCCGAGAATTTTTTCCAGTGTGCTTTCGAGGTCGCGTTCTCTATGCAAGCGGCGAGCTCGAACTCGTCTCCTTAAAATCTCTCCAGCAAACTTAGGGGAACTTAAGCTAGTCTGGATACAAAATGTAAAAAGCGCTGTCTGCTTTGAGCACGGCACGCATTACTGTTTCTCAAAGAAAGGTATGCCCACGTGAGGGACCTCGTTGATACTACTGAGATGTACCTTCGAACCATTTATGAATTGGAAGAAGAAGGCATCACTCCCCTGCGCGCCCGGATTGCGGAACGCCTAGAGCAATCCGGACCTACCGTATCCCAAACCGTTGCCCGCATGGAGCGCGATGGTCTCCTCCACGTCCGTTCGGATCGGAGCTTGGATCTAACGGAAAAGGGACGCGAATTGGCTACGGCGGTCATGCGCAAGCACCGCCTTGCAGAGCGTTTGCTTACTGATGTCCTCGGGCTCGATATCAGCAAGGTCCACGATGAGGCCTGCCGCTGGGAGCACGTGATGAGCGAAGAGGTGGAAAAGCGCATGGTCACGGTCCTCGACGATCCCAGCCGTTCTCCTTTTGGCAATCCGATTCCGGCGCTGGCGGAGCTGGGCTTCCAGGTCCCCGAACCATCAATTGGGACGCGGGCTATCGATCTCCCCGATGGCGAAGAAAAATCCGCCAAGATTATCCAGATCAATGAGATCCTGCAGGTAGATGAGGCTACCTTCCGGGACCTTGCTGAGGCTGGAATCCGGATCGGTACCGAGGTCACCGTGGTCAATAATGGCGGTACGATTTCGCTTACCACTCCCTCGGGAAAGGTCATCACCTTGTCAGATGATTTCGCACACGCCGTGCGCGTGGAGGTCTAGGCCATGAAGCTTTTGGTTACTGGCGGTGCCGGCTATGTCGGCAGCGTGTGCTCCGCAGTCCTCGTTGAGCAAGGCCACGACGTCACCATCATCGATAACTTTTCCACGGGAAACCGGGATGCCGTGCCGCCCGCAGCCCGCGTGGTAGAAGGCGATGTGGCCGACAAGGCTGCAGAAGTACTGGGCGAAGGCGGCTTCGAGGGCGTCCTCCACTTCGCCGCCCGCTCGCTCGTCGGTGAATCCGTGGAAAAGCCGGACGAATATTGGCAGCACAACGTCGTGACCACGCTGCGCTTGCTCAACGCCATGCGCGATAACGATGTCAAAAGCCTCGTCTTTTCTTCCACCGCGGCCACCTACGGCGAACCGGAGCAGGTCCCTATTACTGAGGACATGCCGACCCAGCCCACGAATCCCTATGGCGCTAGCAAATTGGCTATCGACTACATGATTACCTCTTTTGCACAAGCCTTTGGGCTCGCGGCAACGTCCCTGCGCTATTTCAACGTCGCTGGTGCCTACGGCTCCATCGGCGAAAACCGCGAGATTGAAACCCACCTCATCCCCATTGTGCTGCAGGTTGCTCTGGGGCACCGCGATAAGATTTTCATGTTTGGCACGGATTGGGATACCCCGGATGGCACGCCGGTGCGCGACTACATCCATATCCGCGATCTTGCCGATGCCCACGTGCTTGCCCTCCACAGCAATGCCCCCGGCACCCACCGGATCTATAACTTGGGTTCCGGCGAGGGATATTCCGTCAAGCAGGTCATCGAGATGTGCCGGAAAGTCACCGGCCACGAGATTCCGGCGGAGATCGCCCCGCGCCGCGCCGGAGATCCAGCCACGCTGATTGCGTCCTCAGACAAGATCAAGCGGGAGCTGGACTGGAATCCTCAGCGCACCGACTTGGAAACCATCGTGACCGACGCGTGGAATTTCACTCGGCAATTGGGCGACCGGGCGCATTCGGCGCGGCGCTAAAACGCGGGGCTACACAAAGCCATCGGCATCAATCCCCGCTGCCTCCCGCGCCGCGTCGCAACCGCGGCTCAGGCTGGTAATGAGGCGTTCCCCCATTCCGCTGCGATAGGCTTGGGCAATGAGCTGGCTCAAATTGTGACCCGGTGCCTCATCGAGGGCGACGGTAAGCGCTGGGCCGGCATAGAGCCCGAATTTCTGCGCCACCTGGGTCGCTGCAAATAACGCCAGCGCGTTATAACGGATGGTGCCGCCAAAGGTGCGCGCCGTGGCTAGGAGCAAGGTACCGGCCGCGTGCGGGGATTCGACGAGGTCTCGGATGACCAAGTCGCGCATCCACGTCGTCGACATCCACATCGCTCCCACGCAGAGTAATTCTTCGTTGTCTAGGGTCTCTTCCAGCGTCTCTACCTCGCTTAATACATACTGCACATCCGCGATGAGATGTTGGACCACCCGCGTTGGATCCGTTGTGCCGTAGCCGTGGCCGGCGCGCATCTGCCGCGACAATTCCTCAGCGCAGCGCTGCATGGACCCGATTTCTTCGTGCCCGAAGTAAGGGTTGTGCGGGGCGAATTGTTGGACGAGCTCGTCGCGGGAAAGCTCCGGCAAGGTGCCGTTTTCTACGCAGGCGCGCATAGAGGAACTGGTGGAAATAGCGGGAATGGTCCCTTCGGTCCAAGCGTGCATAGGGCCCTTGCCGTTCCCAGTGCTAAAGCCAAAGACGAGGTCGTAGGCGGTGGACGTTGCAATTTCTTCTACCAACCAGCAGGCATCGATTCCGGTGCCCTCGTCATCTTCGAAGTGGTAGAGCGACTCGATCATCTCCCAGAGCTCTACTTCCTCGCGCTGGGAAATGATAAAGCCTAGGACTACTTCCGGGTTGCCGCAGTGAAAGGCGCTCATGATTTCTGGCAGGGCGGCGGGGACATCGGACAAGTCTATGCGCGCGACTGGCCCCATGGTGCGGCCCGCTGGGGTTGGTTCGATGGAGATAAGGACGATGGACTCTGCTGGGAAGAATCCGAGGATTCCTGGAATATTGGCAAGGATATCGCCGGGTGTACGGATGGGCTGTTGTGGTGTTGTGATCTTCATGGCTTCTAGCTTCGAGGCCTGCGGCAAGTGCCGAAAGCCCATCACAGGCAGAGGGCCGAAATCTGTGGATAAGGTGGGTTGAAAGGGGCATCGGCAAGCAGTTATGCACAGGCCCACCGCACCGGGCCTAGCGCGGGTTTCCTCGTTAGGGCATAATGGGTTATTTAACTACTCCGCGAACACTGAACTGAGTGCGTGTGGGAATAGTGCGGTCCTGGCGGTCGTTGATCTAGATTAAGAGACCAAGGAGGTAACACATCATGCACGAAGAAGAGCGCAGCATGTACGAATTGGAGTACCCCGCTCCGGTGGTTAAGGACAATTCCGGTGAAGGAAAAGGCCCCACCATGATTGTTGCCATGCACGGCTATGCCGATGCGGGCCAGGCTATTGAGTCGAGCGCCGATCATCTCAAAGCCGCGCTGGAAAACCGCCAGCTAGCCTCCTTTAACTCTGATGAGCTCATCGATTACCGCTCCCGCCGCCCCGCCATCACCATCGATAATGACCGGGCCCTAGAGGTAGAACCCATGGATTTGGGTTTGAAGGTCCTCCGGGATAATTCCGGCAAGTCTTTCCTTCTTCTGTCTGGCCCAGAGCCGGATATGCGCTGGGAAGCGTTTACCACGGCGGTAGTGAAGCTGGTGGAGACATTCGATATTGAAGACACCATCATGCTCTACGCCGCGCCGATGCCCGTGCCGCACACCCGCCCCACCGTGGTCACCGCGCACGGTACTACCTCCCGCCTGACGGAAGGCATGGTCAAGATGGATTCGACGATGATGGTTCCTGGTGCCGCGGCGCTCTATATAGAAAAGGCCTTGGCGGATAAGGGCCGGACGGTAGCGGGCTATACCGCGCACGTGCCGCATTACTTGGCCGCGTCCCCGTACCCGCAGGCGACCCTGGAGCTCCTTGACTCCGTGGCTAAGGCCGCCCGACTGAATATTCCGCTGGGCAGCATCGAGGCGGATATTTCCCGCGTCGAGGGCCAGCTGGATGAGCAGGTCAATGGCTCGGAAGAGATTGAGGGAGTGGTCCAGCAATTGGAGCAGCAGTACGATGCCTTCATGGAACGCTACCGTCAGGAGCACCCGCAGGCCATCATGCCGGGCGAGGAAGCCGTGCCCAGCGCTGAGGAAATCAGCGAGGAGTTCGAGGCATTCCTCGCCTCGCTCGATGAAGATGATAGCGAGGAGATTATCCATACAGATATTGATGACCGCGAAGACTCTGCCGGCGATGACGATGACAGAGACTTAGGCGACGATATCTAACGAACCCGCCCCCATCGCCGCTAAGGTGGTGGGGGTGAACTTATCTCAGCAGCTGCCAGATTTAACGGAAGTCCCCGAGTCCCTCATTGATGAGGCCATTTGGGATACTTTTAACTCGTGGACCACTAGCAAGGGAATCGATTTATATCCCGCGCAGGAGGAGGCCTCGCTCGGCATCTTGGCCGGAGATAATGTCATTCTCGCCACCCCTACGGGTTCGGGCAAGTCCATGGTGGCCAACGCCGCCCACTTCATCGCCCTCGCGCGCGGGCAGCGGAGTTTTTATACCGCACCCATTAAGGCGCTGGTAAGCGAGAAGTTCTTTGCGCTGTGTGAAATTTTTGGCGCAGAGAACGTAGGCATGATGACTGGCGATGCCACCGTAAACGGCAACGCCCCCATCATCGCCGCCACCGCCGAGATCGTTGCGAATATCGCGCTTCGCGATGGCGCCGAAGCCAACATCGACCAGGTGGTCATGGACGAATTCCACTACTACTCCGATCCAGATCGCGGCTGGGCCTGGCAGGTGCCGCTCTTGGAGCTACCCAAGGCGCAATTCCTCTTAATGTCCGCCACGCTCGGTGATACCGACTGGCTGCAGGAGGACCTCACCCGCCGCACGGGGCGCGAGACTAATCTGGTAGCCGGCTCCACTCGCCCGGTGCCGCTGGATTTTTCCTATGTTTTCAGCGCGGTGCACGAAACCATCGAAGAACTGCTCGCCGATAATAAGGCACCCATTTATGTCGTGCACTTTTCCCAGCGCGAGGCGGCCGAGCGGGCCCAAGCCCTGACCTCGCTGTCTGGCATTATTAGCAAAGAGGAAAAAGAGGACATCGCTGAAGAAATCGGCGGGTTCCGCTTTACCACTGCTTTTGGCAAGGACCTCTCAAAGTTGCTTCGCAAGGGCATTGGCATCCACCACGCGGGAATGCTGCCCAAGTACCGACGACTTGTGGAGCGCCTTGCGCAACGCGGCCTCCTCAAGGTTATTTGCGGCACCGATACCTTGGGCGTGGGCATCAACGTGCCCATCCGCACCGTCTTGATGACTGGCCTGGCCAAGTTTGATGGGCAACGCCAGCGCATCTTGAAGTCCCGCGAATTCCACCAGATTGCAGGGCGCGCTGGGCGAGCGGGCTATGACACGGAAGGTACCGTCGTCGTCGAGGCCCCTGAGCACGAGATTGAAAATGCCAAGGCCCGCAGGCGCATTGGCGATGACCCGAAGCGGCTGAAAAAGCTGAAGAAGAAATCCGCACGCGAGGGCGAAGTCTCTTGGTCCGAGAAGACCTTTGCGCGGCTCACAGAAGCAGAACCGGAGCAGTTGACCTCGCAATTCCGGGTGTCGAATTCGATGCTGCTGAATGTCTTAGCCCGCCACGGCGACGGCTATGCGCATATGCGCCACCTCTTGCGCGATAATCACGATCCCCGCAGCAAGCAGAACAAGGATATCCTCACCGCCCTCGACCTCTTCCGCGGATTGCTAGATTCCGGTGTGGTCCAAAAATCCACCAAGGGGCTCGATATCTACGGCCGCCCCTACCACCTCGTGCGGGAATTGCCGCGCGACTTTGCCCTGAACCAGCCCCTCGGGCCCTTCGCCTTGGCCGCGCTCTCCCTGTTGGACCCAGAGGCGGACAGCTATCACCTTGATGTAATCTCGGTCTTTGAGGCGATCCTCGATGATCCCCGGCAGGTGCTGCAGGCCCAGCAGAAGAAGCGGCGCGGGGAAGAAATTGCCGCACTCAAGGCGGATGGAGTGGACTACACCGACCGCATGAATATCGTGGAGGATATCACCTGGCCCAAGCCCCTAGAGGAGCTACTCGAGCAGGCCTACGATACCTTTGCGGAAACCAATGCGTGGGTAAAGGAATTCGAGCTGCGGCCGAAATCCGTAGTGCGCGACATGGTGGAAAATGCCATGACCTTCTCGGACTTGGTGGCCACTTACGGCTTAGCCCGCTCTGAGGGCGTTATCCTCCGCTATCTCACCGATGCCTGGCGCACCCTTAAACAGTCCATCCCCGATGAATATACGACGCCCCAAATTGAAGACATCATTGTCTGGCTAGGCGAACTTATCCGCCAGGTGGATTCCTCGCTTGTCGATGAATGGGCGCAGATGGCCGGCGAAGATTCCCCCATCGATCAAGATACGCTCGACCGCGAGCTGGCATTCGGCGTCGAAGACCCTACTGCGCTTACCGCTAACCGACGCGCCTTTGGCATCATGGTGCGCAATTACATGTTCCGCCTCGCGCAGCTCTTCGCGCTGGAGGAAGAAGACCGCCTGGCCGAGGTATTGGATTATCTGGACGAGGTCCCCGATTTTGGTGCCGTCTTGGATGACTACTTTGACGAATACGACGATATTGATATCGGCCCTGAGGCGCGCGGCCCAGAGTACTTCCGGTTGGAAGAATCCAGCTCCCGCACCTGGCCCGTGCGGCAGATTATCAAGGACCCAGCAGGCGATCGCGCCTATCAATTTGTCGCCACGGTCGATCTAGATGCCTCCGATGAAGCCGGTGAAGTCCGCCTGTCGGAGTTGCGCGTCGAGTATTAATCACACGAGGGTTAGCTAAAACGATAAAAGCCACCCCCTGCGCTGTACCCGGCGTCCTATGGGGGACACCGAGGGAAGCAGCGCGCGGGGGTGGCTTATTCTAAAGGCTAATTCAGCAGCGCTTTTAGCGTGCAGCCTCAATCTGAACGGCCTGTGCGACTGCCTGAATGACAGAAGCAACCTTGATGGCCTCCCAGACCTGCTCCTTGGTCGCGCCAGTATCGTTGAGCTTCTGAGTGTGGGCACCCAAGCAATGCTCGCAGCCGTTGATGGCGGAAACTGCGATATTCCACAGCTCGAAGTTGGCGTCTTCCACGCCAGGCTTGGAGATGAAGTTCATCCGCAGGCCGAACTTAACCTGTGCGTAGTCATCGCCCAACCAGCTCTTGGCGCGGTAGGCAACGTTGTTCATTGCCATGACGGTGGCAGCGCCGTAAGCGGCGTTGATGGCTTCCTCAGAGAGGTGCTCTTGTGCCTCTTCCGCGATTTCAGAAATCACGGTGTCATTGCGGGTAGCTGCCGCCGATGCCAACAGGGTGCCCCACAGCTGCTCTTCATTCAGCTCGGTAGTGCGGGTCAACGCGCCGAGGTTGAGCTTCTGGTCCTTGGCGTACTCGGGTAGCGATGACTTCAAGTTCTCGATAGACACGGTCTTTCTCCTTCTAAATCTTTTCTCAGTAATTTAAGTTGCAGGGCAAGTGCATGCCCCGCCAGAAAGCGGGGAAAGCACCTACTGATAACTAAGGCTTAAAGCTGGGACTGAACAACGTCCATCTTGTCGATGTTCTTGGTTGGGTCGTTCTTCTCCCAGTTGCAGGCGCAGACCTCTTCGGACTGCAGTGCGTCGAGGACGCGCAGGACCTCGTCAACGTTGCGGCCCACAGCATCCGGGGTAACGGAGACGAACTGAATAACTCCATCTGGGTCGATGATGAAGGTTGCGCGGTCAGCAACGCCGTCAGCGTTTTCTACGCCCAGTGCGCGGATCAGGTCGTGGCGCACGTCGGAGAACATCGGGAAAGGAACTTCCTTCAGGTCCGGGTGGGTTGCGCGCCAGTTGAAGTGAGCGAACTCGTTATCGGTAGAGCCGCCCAGCACCTGGGTGTCGCGGTCTTGGAACTCTTCGTCCAACTTGCCAAAGGCAGCGATCTCGGTCGGGCAAACGAAGGTGAAGTCCTTGGGGTAGAAGAAGACGACCTTCCACTTGCCCTCGTACTTGTCTAAGGAAACCTGCTCGAAGTAGTCCTCTGGCTGGCTAGCATTAACGTCGTGCAGGTCACCGCCGGTCAGGGCGGTGAGGTCGAATTCTGGGAACTTTTCGCCAACGGTCATGATAGGCATGTTCTTCAACTCCTTCTTAAAAGGGTAATCTTTTTCAAGTTTCCGACAGTCCCGTACCGAGGACCACGGGCCGGACCCTCTCCGGCCCAACACCAAAGACAATACCATTAATTCCGGTCACGTCAATAGCTAATCCTATAGATAAATGTTAGAGTGATAGGCATGCATAATAAAGAGTATCGACCAACACTTGCCCAGCTGCGCACGTTCGTCACCGTGGCGGAAAACAAGCACTTCGGCACCGCTGCCGCCAAGCTGGAGATCTCTCAGCCTTCCCTCTCCCAGGGCCTCGTGGCGCTCGAGCAGGGGCTCGGCGTGCAGCTCATCGAGCGCTCCACCCGCAAGGTCATCGTGACCTCGGCCGGTGAAACCCTTCTACCCTATGCCAAATCCACGCTTGAGGCCGCCGATACCTTCCTCGCACATGCCCGCGGCGCCCACGGCACCCTGTCCGGCCCGCTGACCATTGGCGTCATCCCAACCATCGCCCCGTATATCCTCCCGGACTTGCTGGCGAAGATTACGGAGACCTACCCGGAGCTTGAGCCGCGCTTTGTGGAGGAGCAAACCCAGCACCTCATCGCGCGCCTGCGCAACGGCAACCTCGATTTAGCCGTCCTCGCCTTGCCTTCAGAGGCCACGGGCATGGTCGACAGCCCGCTGTACACCGAGGACTTCGCCATCGTCAGCCCGCCCGATCACCCCATCGCCGGGCGTACAGACGTCCAGGTTGCGGAGTTGCGGGACTTGGATTTGCTGCTGCTTGACGATGGCCACTGTCTCCGCGACCAAGTCGTCGATCTCTGCCGGCACGCCCACGTCAACCCGGCAGAGGCAACCAATTCCGTCACGCGCGCCTCATCACTGACCACCATTATGCAGCTGGTGATGGGCGGGCTCGGCTGCACCCTTATCCCCAAGTCCGCGTTGGCTACCGAATGCCACGGCAAGAACCTCGGCATCGCCTACTTCGATCCCGATGTCACCGCTGAGCGCGAAATCGGCCTCGTCTTCCGCTCCTCTGCCGCACGCAGTGAAGAGTTCCGCGAATTCGGCACCCTGATTACCGCCGCTTATGAAAATGCCCTCGCCCGCTCGCTGGAGGGCTAAAATCGCCACGCACGTTTAAGGCCACCGGAGCAATGCCTCGGTGGCCTTAAATAAGGGTAAAGCGCTTACGCAGCTTGGCTGGTCGCGCGGCCTGTGCACTGTCGGAACAAATAAGCCGTAGCCAGTAAGGTAACCGGTACGGCGACAATCAAGCCAACCAGGAGCAGGATGCCGCCGGCAATCACAATCAGCGCGTTGAGCACCGTCAGCAGCAAGAGCTGGCCGTAGTTTCCCTTACCGGCCTTAAATCCGTTCTTGATGGCTTGGCCAACCCCGTCACCGTCGGCAGCAAACCACTGCATCAGCATATAAAACGGTTGGATGAATAGGCTGATGAGAGACACTACAGCCAAGACTCCGAAAAAGCTCGCTATGGCCTCTAACGCCTCTTCCTCGGTGGCGTCGGCGCCCGCGTCTGGGCCGAGGAAAATCGAGCCCCCAACGAAGATGAACATGACTACCGAGGTAATAATGCCGATGATGATCATAATCACCAGCGGCTGCCACCACCGCACGTCTTTGCCCACATAGCTCCATCCAGTGCGCGGATCATCAATTTGGAAGAGCGCCAGTCGCATCGCCAACAAGCTAACGACGACCGTGATGATGTAGGACACGATTTGCACAATGGATCCCGCACCGGAGGCATCCGCACCCTCTGAAGGAGCGACGGCCATACTCACGCCTGAGATAGCTACGACAATGACGCCAACGAGCAAGGCACCAAGGATCCATAGTTTCCAGTTCTTAAATACCGTGCGAAAGGCCCAAGAAATCGAATCGATGGCCGAGGGCTTTCCGGTAAAACCGCCAGGATTTACGGTATTGTCCTGTGCTTGGTAGCCCGCATATCCTTGGTTGCCGGAGCTTTCGTAGCTGCCACTCTCGTGGCTGCCGCCGTAGGAAGGCAGGCTTCCGTAGCTCGGCTGGTCTTCTGGGTGGTCAGTCGGTTCATAGCGCGGAAAATCGTCATTTCCACCGGATTTATCGCCGTTCATCAGCGGTGCCTTCCTTCTACATTCGGGTTGGGCGCAACGAAAAAGTATCTTTTAGACAAGTGTTTTCACAATAGCAACTTTTTCCACTCCACGTAACCGGGGTAAGCTCATAGACTAGCCATGACACAGCATGAAACAACGACGTCGCAGGCCCCTAGCCGCGATGAACTTTTTGCCGCATTAGACAACGTCACCATCGCCGAGGCCCGCAGCTTCCGCCGCCGCCTGTCGAAGGCACGCGCCCCCAAGGCCCTGCGCGAAATTGGCCAGGATATCCAGGCTGCCGCAGATCGCCTAGCGCTTGTCGATGCCGCCGTCCCCCAACTCACCTACCCCGATTCCCTGCCGGTCAGCGCCCGCAAGGACGATATCGCCGCCGCAATTGAAGAAAACCAGGTCATCATCATCGCCGGCGAAACCGGTTCTGGTAAGACCACGCAGATCCCCAAGATCTGCCTCGACATCGGACGGGGCCGCCGCGGCCTTATCGGCCATACGCAGCCGCGCCGCATCGCCGCGCGGACCGTCGCCGAGCGCATCGCCTCCGAGCTGGACCAAGATATCGGGGAATCGGTAGGCTACGCCATCCGCTTCGATGACCAGGTCTCTGATACCACCGCCGTAAAACTCATGACGGACGGCATCCTGCTAGCGGAAATGCAGCGCGATCGCTTCCTTAATAAATACGACACCATCATTATCGATGAGGCACACGAGCGTTCGCTGAATATCGACTTCCTCTTGGGGTATCTCAAACGGTTGCTTCCCAAGCGGCCCGATCTCAAGGTGATCATCACCTCCGCAACCATCGATCCGGAAAGCTTTGCCGAGCACTTCGCCCAACCCGATGGCACGCCTGCGCCCATCATTGAGGTATCCGGGCGCACCTATCCGGTAGAAATTCGCTACCGCCCCCTCGAATTCGAGGCCGGTGGAAAGCTGGTGGATCAGGACCCGCTCGATGGCTTAACCGAGGCCATCGAAGAGCTCATGGCAGAAGGCGACGGCGATATCCTCTGCTTTTTCCCAGGCGAGCGCGATATCCGCGATGCCATGGAAGCCATCGAGGCTAAAAAATGGAAAAACGTCGAGGTCGCGCCCCTCTTCGGGCGCCTATCCAACCAGGAACAACACCGCGTATTTAGCAGTCACCGCGGGCGGCGCATCGTTTTGGCCACCAATATCGCCGAAACCTCGCTGACCGTGCCCGGAATCCGCTACGTCGTGGATACAGGCACCGCGCGTATCTCGCGCTATTCCACGCGCACCAAGGTGCAACGCCTGCCCATCGAGCCCATTTCTCAGGCCTCTGCCAACCAGCGCTCCGGTAGGTGCGGCCGCGTCGCCGATGGCATCGCCATCCGCCTCTACAGTGAGCAGGACTTCCAAAGCCGCCCGGAATTTACTGATCCGGAAATCCTGCGCACCAACCTGGCCAGCGTCATTTTGCAGATGGTCTCGCTCAAGCTCGGCGAAATCGAGCAATTCCCCTTCCTCCAGCCACCCGAGTTCAAGGCCATTCGCGATGGCCTCAACCTCCTCCACGAGCTCGGGGCGCTCCAGGATAAGCACGAGAAGCCTAAGCTAACAGAAACCGGCCGCAACTTGGCCCGCATCCCACTCGATCCACGCATGGCGCGCATGCTTATCGAGGCCCATACCAACGGCTGCCTCCACGATGTCATCGTCATCGTTGCCGCCATGACCATCCAAGATGTGCGCGAACGTCCGCTGGACTACCAAGCGCAAGCCGATCAGGCGCACGCGCGCTTTAAGGACAAGACCTCTGACTTTTTGTCCATGCTGAAGTTGTGGGATTACATCAAGCAGACCCGCAATGAGCAATCGGGCAATAAATTCCGCAAGCGCATGAAGCAGGAGTTCCTCCACTATATGCGCATCCGCGAGTGGTTCGACTTGGTCCGCCAACTCAAGGACGTCTCCAAGCAGCTGGGGTGGGATTACCAAGAAGGCACCGAACGCCGCTCCGACGATATTCATATCGCGCTGCTTTCTGGCCTGCTATCCAATATCGGCGCCCGCGACGGCAATTCCAAGGAGTTCCACGGCGCGCGCAATACCCGCTTCCTCGTCTTTCCAGGCTCCGCCTTGGCCAAAAAGCCGCCCGAATTCCTCATGGCGGCTGAGCTCGTCGAAACCTCTCGGCTCTGGGCCCGCGACGTTGCCGCCATCGATCCGGCGTGGGTGGAAAAGCTCGGCGCGGACCTGCTCAAGCACAACTATTCCGATCCCACGTGGTCCCGCAAGCGCGCGGCCGCCATCGCGCACCAAAAATCCACGCTCTACGGAGTGCCAATCGTTGCGGATCGCACCGTGCCCTACCACCGCGTGGATCCCGTCGCTGCGCGCGATATGTTCATCCGCAACGCCCTTATTGCCGGCGAGTGGAACGTGCACCACGACTTCCTCAAGGCAAATGCGCAGGCCCTTGATGAGGCCGCAGAATACGAGGAAAAGGCCCGCCGCCGCGGTCTCATCGTGGATGAGGATACCCTCTTTGATTTCTATGACCAGCGCATTCCAGACAAGGTCACCACGGGCCGGCATTTCGATTCTTGGTGGAAGAAAAAGCGCCGCCAGGAACCCGATCTGCTGAATTTCGATCCAGCCACGCTTGTCGATGACTCCCACGACGTCACCGAAGTCTCCTTTCCCGATCACTGGCGCAAGGGCTCCATCGATTACGAGCTGACTTATAAATTCGAACCCGGCGATCCCCTCGATGGCGTCACCGTGATGGTGCCTGTACCCATGCTTGCCGGTCTCAATACCGAGGGCTTCGATTGGCTCGTTCCCGGCCTGCGATTCGAGCTCGTCAATGAACTTATTCGTTCCCTTCCCAAGGCCCTGCGACGCACCGTCGTGCCCGCCCCGGAATTTGCCGAACGCGCCATGGACCGCCTCATTCCCTTCGAATGCCCCCTTACCCAGCAGCTTGCCGATGTCCTGCGCGAACTCGGCGGCCACGGTATCAACGCCTCCGACTTCCAACCGGAGAAGCTGCCGGATCATTTGCGGATGAACTACGCGGCCATCGACAAGCGTGGCACCATCATCGACTCCGATAGGGACCTTGCCGCCCTGCGCGAGCGCCAGGCCGGCCACATCAAATCCTCCGTCTCACAAGTAAGCCGCACCGCCGAATCCACCGCCGTCAGCGAGTGGACCGACGATACCCTCGGCACCGTTGACGAGACCGTCACCACCACCGTTGACGGCCACGAAGTAACCGCCTACCCAGCACTGGTCGCCACCAAGGACGGCGTCGAGCTCAAGGTTCACCCCACCAAGGCCGCTGCCGATGCCGCCATGGTCACCACCACCCTCACGCTCTTAATGCGCGAAATTTCCGTCTCGACCGCGCAGATGGTCAAGGGGCTGCCCTTGCAACAGCGCGTCGCCGTGGATTCGTATCCGCATGGCGGTGCCGACGGGCTGGTCAATGACGCACGCGTCGCAGCAATCCGTGACCTCATGCTCGAAGCCGGCGGACCCGTGCGCTCCCCAGAGGCGTTTACCGAGCTCAAGGATTCCGTGAAACCGCAGGTCCCCGGCCGCGTGCGGCAATCAATTGTCTCAATCGCACCGGGCTTGGCTGAGTATTCCAACCTCCGCGCCGAGCTTTCTCACTGGGACGGGCCCGCCATTGACGATATGGAGAAGCAACTCGCTTTCCTTCTTCCGCCGAACGCCATAACCGTGCATGGATCCGCGCACCTGCGACACCTTCCCCGCTACATCCAAGCAATGCGGATCCGTTTGGAAGACCTGTCGCTCGACCCAGATCGCGATGCCGACCGCCAGGCTGAGGTCGATGACGCCAAGGCCTACCTGACAAACCGGCTACGCAACCTCCCCGCGGGCCGTGAAAAGACGCGCGAAGTCAAGGACATCCACTGGATGATTGAGGAATTGCGGGTCTCACTATTTGCCCAGCGCCTCGGCACTGCGCACGCGGTGTCTCTGCGGAGGATCCAAAAAGCAGTGGATAAGCTGCGTTGACCTCCCAACACCGCGTTCCCGCCCCGGCCTAGAAATCCGCTCCTGCCCCGGCTGGTCGGGCACAGCCGCCAGCCAACACTGCCAGCCAGAACTGCAACTTCAACTGCAACTGCAACTGCCGACCAGCCAAAGCCACCGGCTGGTCACAGTTGCCAGCAAGACACAACTGTCGTTTAATCACAAGGAAATCCATTCTCTCGTCCGCCGGCGGCGTGAGAATTTGGTAGGCCCACAGGCGTCATGCATACAAAAGCCAAAAATAGCTGGTCTAAACCTACGCTGGGACGGCTGTATAACTGCTAAGAAACCACCCAGAGCCTCGCAGCCTAAAGGTCGCCACGATCGCGTCGCCGCATCAGTCGAATCTCCGATTCAAAGTCATCCGCGCTCTCGAAAGATTTATATACCGAGGCGAAGCGCAGATATGCGACCTCGTCTAGGTCACGCAATGGCTCAAGGATCGCTAACCCGATTTCGTTGGCATTAACCTGTGAAGACCCATGCCCCCGCACGGTTTCCTCAACTTCTTGCGCCAACTTTTTAAGGGCGTCATCGCTAACATCTCGGCCTTGGCAAGCGCGCCTGACACCCCGAATGAGCTTATCCCTGCTAAATGGTTCTGCAAGGCCGTTTCTCTTAACGACCAGCAACACTGCCTTTTCCACAGTGGTAAAACGCCCTTTACACGAAGCACACTCGCGGCGCCGCCGTATCGATGCGCCTGCATCTACCACGCGCGAGTCGATAACGCGGGATTGTTCGTTATGGCAAAACGGGCAGTACACACAAGTCCTTTCGCTAAAATAGCTTCTCGACTTAGTTTACCTCCCGAGGCCAAAGCGAAGACAGGACGCCAATACAGCACATCCCGGACCGCGTAACTGCCCGGTTGCGCAAGCGGGCGCCGTGTCTACTGGGAAAACAAAGCTGCTGCCAAACAAAGCGCCAAACTTAGAACTTCCCCAGCGCTCGTTTTACTGCAATATGCACTACTGAACGATGGCTGCTTCCACTTGCTGTACTGAGGCACCAGGTCCGGTTGGTGTCTCAGCGTTCGTGCCCATCAATCCGCCGACGACCGTGCCGAAAAACACCGCAGCGCCGAAGACGGCACCAAGGAGGTAATTCTTGCGTGAACTGTGGGCATCGTCTTCTTCTACCGCCTTGTTCGCCACATTAGAAAACGAATATTCGTCAGTCCACATATTCGAATGCTCCTTAGGATTCGTTCGATATTCAGAATCTAGAGTCCTAATCTTCCCTATTTCAGAGCGGGGATGCTGCCCACCCCAACTGCGATCATCAATATCCCAGATAGCGGCTGAAGGTACGATCTGCGGGCGTGCCGAGTGCTGTTTAACCATGTTATTACGAGAGTTGAGTAGTTGAGACATTGTTTTCCTTTCGACGACCGCCGTAAGTCTAAAGCGGCCCCTTGACACGACAGAAGCACAATGTCGCTCCTGTGTTCGATATTGATTCTATGTTCGATTTATAGCATTCCTTCGAAACTCTGTCCAGTTTTGCGTGCAAATCTCGAACGCCTGTACTTTTCGTGCTACAAATGGTTTATGGCATGCAGCTGCCACCCAGTCCCTTTTCAAGCTACGACCGCAGAATCACAGACCCCTAGCTAGGAGCCGCACATGGGCCGCAAGAAAGCAAGCACCGCAAAGAACGATTACGCCTCCCTTTCCGAAAGGCAACGCCGCATCCTTAACGTCATCAGCGACGCGGTGATGCTACGCGGCTACCCACCCAGCATCCGCGAAATTGGCGATGCCGCAGGCCTGCAATCCACCTCGTCCGTGGCCTACCAACTCAAGCAGCTAGAAGAAAAGGGCTTCTTGCGCCGCGACCCCAACAAGCCACGCGCGGTCGACGTACGCCACCTCAATACTAACGACGCCGAAAAGAAACCGGGCCGCAAGTCTAAGGAGGCTCCCGATACCTCTGCCAACGGCCCTGAAGAGTCTGCTGCCGTAGCTTATATTCCCGTCGTTGGGCGCATTGCCGCCGGTGCACCGATCACCGCCGAGGAAAATATCGATACGTATTTCCCCATGCCGGACGAGGTCGTTGGAGGAGGCGAGCTTTATATGTTGCAGGTTGTGGGTGATTCCATGCAGGATGCGGGCATCCTCAACGGCGACTGGGTTATCATCCGGTCTCAGTCAGTAGCTGAGGAAGGCGAGTTTGTGGCCGCGCTTCTCGATGGCTCGGAGGCCACCGTCAAGGAATTCCACCGTGACTCTTCTGGCGTTTGGCTCCTTCCGCACAATGATGCCTATCCGCCCATCAACGGCGACGATGCAGAGATTATGGGCAAGGTAGTATCCGTCTTCCGCAAGCTCTAATCCGCGTCAGGCAGGTGTGAGGTCGCTACACGCCGGTTCTTCACTAGCGGCCACTACCTCTGCCCGCATTCTGCGTCCACTTTTTTGAAATGCGTGCTTTCACACCTCTTGCGCTGCCCTGCCTCCCCACTTGGAGAGCAGGGCAATACCAGTTTTACCGTGCCCTATAAAACCAACTTCAACTCGGACTCTTATTGAGAAAGTACCCCCGAAATAACGGATCCGTAAATTAAACACAACTAGGGTTGGCTTTCATCTAGGGGAAATATACCCACCTGACCAGCGGGTTTTATTTAAACCAGACAGTGTCGCAAACCTCAATTTTTGTTTTCGTCCGATTACCGCCGAATTTTGACACAATGGAAGGAGAAATCCCACATCATATGGCTTTCACCGCGCGCCTGTATTCGCAAATGGAGTAAGTGCCCGGCCGAAGGCGAGGAGCAAGGAGGGTCCGTGTACGCAGAGGAGCGACGCCGCCAGATCGCGTCCCAAACTGCAGTCGAGGGTCGCGTCAACGTTACCGATTTATCAGAGCGTTTCGACGTCACCGCCGAAACCATCCGCCGCGACCTGGCCGTGCTGGATAGAGAGGGCGTTGTCCACCGCGTTCACGGTGGCGCCGTTGCTTCACAAGCCTTCCAGACCGCGGAGCTCACCCTCGATACCCGTCAGCGTTCCGCATCGGGGGCCAAGGCGGCTATCGCGCATGCCGCGCTCGATTTCCTCCCTCCGGGCGGCGGCAGCATCTTTTTGGACGCAGGAACCACCATCAATACCTTTGCCGAACTTATCAGCCAGCAATACCCGCAGGCACAGTTCAATATCGTCTCCAATAGCCTGCCCATTGCGCTATCCCTCGCCAATAGTGGTGTACCCGATGTCCAGCTCCTCGGCGGAACCGTACGCGCCATCACTCAGGCCGTAGTCGGCGATACCGCATTGCGCACCATGGCGCTCATGCGTGCCGATGTCGCCTTTATCGGCACCAATGCCCTGACCCTCGATCACGGCTTGTCGACGGCCGATTCCCAAGAAGCAGCCATCAAATCCGCCTTCGTCACGAATGCCCACAAGGTCGTGGTCATGTGCGATTCCAGCAAATTGGGCAACGACTACCTGGTGAGCTTCGCTTCCATTGCCGATATCGATGTCGTCATCACTGACTCCGGTGCGCCGGAATCCTTCGTCGATGCTCTCCGCGAGCGCGAGATAGACGTTGTGCTAGCCAGCGAATAGCTCTGGGCAGACACGCCTTCGCCCTCCCTACCTCGGCTCCAAGGTGGGGAGGGCGAAACTTCATGCCGCTAGTTGAACTTTTCTATCTGCTCCATCGCCGCGGCACGGGCGGCGGACGGGCCCTCGGAGTTGAGGGCGGCATCGGCAAGCTGCTGGCACTGGTCGAAGGTCAGCTCGGCCAATTGGGCACCGACACCGGCGACTGCGGTCGACGCAGCCGACAAGGAATTGACGCCAAGGCCGGTCAATACGCAGGCCAATAGCGGATCGGCGGCAGCCTCACCGCACACGCCAACCGGAACGTTGTATTCGTGCCCAGCGATGCAGGTGTGCTGGATCAGGCGGAGCACGGCCGGTTGCCACGGGTCGGTAAGGTACGCAAGCTGCGGCGACACGCGGTCAGCGGCCATCGTGTACTGGGTGAGATCGTTGGTGCCGATGGATACGAAGTCCAAGTGCGGCATGATCTTATCCGCCATCAGCGCGGCCGCGGGGACCTCAATCATCGCGCCCGCGGTCAGGCCGCGCTCCCGGCACAGCTCCGCAAACCACTGGGCCTCCTTCGAGGTCGCTACCATCGGTGCCATGACCCAGGTCTCTGCATCATCGCCACGGGACTCCGCAGCTTGTGCGATGGCATCCAACTGGCGCGTGAGCAGGGACTCGTTATCGCGGGCAATGCGCAGACCGCGCACACCCAGCGCGGGGTTTTCCTCAGAGGACAACGTGGCATAAGAAATCGGCTTATCGGAGCCAGCATCCAAGGTGCGCACCACGACCTTGGAATCGGGGTAGGCGTTAAAGACCTTGCTGTAGATCTTTGCCTGCTCATCTACAGACGGCTCCTCGCTCGCGGACAGGAACGACAACTCCGTGCGGTAGAGGCCAATGCCCTCTGCCTGCGAGTCGGAGGCAATGCGGGCGGCGTTGCCATCGGCCACGTTGGCCAACAGCTGCACGCGGTGGCCGTCCTTGGTTTGCGCCGGCCCAGTCCATTCGGCCACGCGGGCGGCGCGCTCGCGGTATTCCGCGACCGCCTTGGTGGATTCTTCCTCGTCCGCACCCAGCGTCACGGTTCCGAGCGCACCGTCGACGAAGACGAGCGTGCCGCTTTCGATCTCCCGCAGCTTATTTCCCACGGCGACGATACACGGAATATCGAGCTGGCGAGCGATGATCGCGGTATGGCTGGTGGGCCCGCCCAACTCGGTAACGAGCGCACGGATATGCGCGGTATCCAGGGTGGCTGTATCGGCAGGCGCGAGGTCATCGGCAAAAAGTACCGCTTGGCCTTCCACCATGGGCAAACCGGGCTCCTGCTCGCCGCGCAGCTGGGCGATGACGCGGTCGCGCACGTCCTTCAGATCGGTGGTGCGCTCAGCCATAACGCCGCCGGCCGCCTCAAACATGGTGACGAACTTGTCCGTGGCTCCCACCGTGGCGAACTCGGCATTCTTGCCGGATCGGATGTTCTTGCGCACGGCCTTGTGCCAGCCGCGGTCCTTGACCATGCCGGCGGTTGCGGTCAGCACTTCCGAGGCTTGGCCCTCCGCGGCTGCGGCGCGGTTTTCCAAGCGGCCAGCGACAACATCGACTGCCTCGAGGAAGCGATCGTATTCGGCTTCGCTGCTGGCCTCTTGGTCAATACTTCCTTCAGTAGGCAGCTCCGGGCGGGGGCGCACCCATACGGCTTCTGCATAGGCAACTCCAGCGACAACGCCGGTTCCTTTAACAGTGGACTGAAGCGTATTTTCCATGGCGATACTTCCTTCGAAGATAGCGGCTTATTTATTTCCAGATCATCACAAATCCAACAGAAATGCAATGTATGCCACACGGTTTCTATTGACTTTCCAACACAATCGGGCAAGAATAAACATTAACGGCGGGCTTAAGCGCGAGTTCCAACCGGACCGGACTGCGTGTGGCCCCCAATATACGCACACTGCGAAAGGGATAAGTTCTCGATGATCCTCACGCTCACCCCAAACCCAAGCATTGACGCCACCCTGGCGCTCAATCAGCCTTTAACCTCAGGCGATGTCCACCGAGCCGCCAGTGTTACCCAGGTTGCCGGCGGCAAAGGCGTCAACGTCGCCCACGCCGTGCACCTCGCCGGGAAAGAAACCCTCGCCCTCTTCCCCGCCCGCGCGGCCGATCCCTTCATCAACCTCATCCACGACGTCGACCTCCCCTACGCCCACGTGGACATGGATGGCGGCGTGCGCGTCAATACCACCATCACCGAGCCAGATGGCACGACCACCAAGGTCAACGGCCCTGGCCCGCTGCTTTCCGATGCCACCCAAAACCACCTCATCGCCACCCTTACCCGTCATGCCCAATCCGCCGATTGGGTAGCCCTTGCCGGATCGTTGCCCAAAGGCATTGACGCCGGGTGGTACACCGACCTCATCAAGGAAATCCGGAATGCCGCCCCGCAGGCGCGCATCGCCGTCGATACTTCCGATGCCCCGATGAAAGCCATCGCCGAGCAGCTCGATTCCGCAGCCCCAGATCTCATCAAACCTAACGGTTTCGAACTGGGGCAGCTCACCGGCCAGGATGGCCTCGCCCTCGAGCGCGCCGCTGCGGCCGGGGACTATAGCCTAGTCGTGGAGGCTGCAAGGGATGTCGTGGGGCGCGGCATCAAGGAAGTGCTCGTCACCCTCGGCGGCGCCGGCGCCGTGCTGGTGACCGCAGACGGCGCGTGGGCTGCGACCCCACCTCCCGCCACGGTGAAATCCACCGTTGGCGCGGGTGATGCCGCATTGGCCGGATACCTACTGGGGCACACGCAGGGGAAAGGGCCAGCAAATTCCCTCGCGCTCTCGGTGGCTTATGGCACCGCTGCGGCCGCAAAACCCGGCACCCAATTCCCCAGTCCCGAAGAACTCGATACCGCCCATACCTCCATCTCCGCTCTATAGCTAAAGGAGCCTTCCATCATGGCATCCGATCTCATCACCACAGAACTCGTCGCGCTTGACGCTGACTTTGGCGATAGCGTCGATTCCGTTATCACCAACCTCGCCACTTTGGTGCACGATACCGGGCGCGCAACCGAGGTCGCAGGCCTCGCCCAGCCCGCCATCGACCGCGAGGCCAAGGCCGGCACCGGCGTGCCAGGCGGCGTGGCCATCCCCCACTGCCGTTCCGAGGCCGTCACCGAGCCGACCCTGGCTTTCGCCCGCCTTACCCGCGGCGTAGATTTTTCCGGCCCCGACGGCTATGCCCAGTTGGTCTTCCTCATCGCCGCCCCCGCCGGCGGTGGCAAGGCCCACCTGCAGATTCTTTCCAAGCTCGCCCGCGCCCTCGTCCGCAAGGACTTCCTAGAGGCCCTGCGCACCGCGTCGACGAAGGAAGAAATCGTCAAGGAAATCTTAGCCGTCGTCAACGCGGAAAAGCCGAAGAAGAAAAAGCAGGACACCGCGGAGGCTGCAGCTGGGGCTGCGGAAGGGGCATCGGCAAGCGCGGGTGCTTCGGCGCAAGCTACCCGCATCGTTGCCATCACGGCCTGCCCAACCGGCATCGCGCACACTTACATGGCTGCCGATGCCCTCACCCAAACTGCCGGCGAGCGCGACAACGTCGATCTCACCGTCGAAACCCAGGGCTCGTCCAATAATGAATCGGTCTCGCAGTCCACCATCGATGCTGCCGATGCCGTCATCTTTGCCACGGACGTTGGCGTGCGCGACCGCGAGCGCTTCGCGGGCAAACCCGTCATCGAATCCGGCGTCAAGCGGGCCATCAACGAGCCCGGCAAGATGCTCGACGAGGCCATCGCGGCGGCGAAGAACCCAAATGCCCGAAAGGTCTCTGGCACCGCCTCTTCCTCCTCCGCCGAAGAAGAAGGTAAGTCGCTGGGTTGGGGCAAGCGCATCCAGCAGGCGATTATGACCGGTGTGTCCTACATGGTGCCGTTCGTTGCCGCCGGCGGCCTTCTCTTGGCCCTCGGATTCCTCTTCGGCGGCGCCGATATGGCCAATGGCTGGCAGGCGCTTTCCACGGATTACTCCCTATCCAACCTGCCGGGCAATGACATCATCGTCGACGGTGAGACGATGTCGTTCGAGCATTCCGGCTACTCGCTTTATATAGGCGCGGTGCTTTTTGCCATCGGCCAGGCCGCAATGGGCTTTATTGTCGCCGCACTTTCTGGCTATATCGCCTACGCCCTGGCCGGGCGCCCTGGTATTGCGCCGGGCTTTGTCGGCGGTGCTATCGCTGTGACCCTCGACGCGGGCTTCATCGGTGGCCTGGTCACCGGTTTGTTGGCCGGCTTCATCGCCCTCTGGATTGGCAATTGGAAGGTCCCGCGCTGGCTCGGTTCCCTCATGCCGGTGGTCATCATTCCGCTTTTGACCTCCCTCGTCGTTGGCCTGTCGATGTACCTGCTCTTGGGCGCCCCACTGGCCGCGCTGATGGAGGGCCTGCAAGATTGGCTGTCTTCCATGTCTGGGTCTTCTACCGTAGTGCTCGGCATCATCTTAGGCCTGATGATGTGCGTCGACCTGGGCGGCCCAGTCAACAAGGCCGCATACCTCTTTGCCACCGCGGGGTTGTCCACCGGCGACGCAGCCTCCATGCAAATCATGGCCGCTGTCATGGCCGCCGGCATGGTGCCGCCCATCGCACTGTCCTTGGCAACCTTCATTCGCAAGTCGCTATTTACCCCTGCCGAGCAGGAAAACGGTAAGTCCGCCTGGTTGCTCGGCTTGTCCTTCGTCTCCGAAGGCGCCATCCCCTTCGCCGCGGCCGATCCGTTCCGCGTCATCCCTTCCATGATGGCTGGTGGCGCCGTGACGGGTGCTATTTCCATGGCGCTGTCGGTCGAGTCGCGCGCCCCGCACGGTGGTGTCTTCGTCGCCTTCGCCATCGATCCGTTCTGGGCCTACCTAGTCGCAATCCTCGCCGGCGTGGCGGTATCCACCGTCGCGCTCTTGGCCATGAAGCAATTCTGGCCCAATAAGACCGTCCAGCAAGCTGCGCAAAAGGCTGCTCCAGAGACCAAAACCGGTTCCCAGAACGTGGCGGCATAAACCAAACGCTCGTACACTGGATCACGATAAATTAACTACAGAAAGGATAATTTCCATGGCTTCCAAGACTGTAAAGGTGGGCTCCTCTGTAGGACTGCACGCACGTCCTGCCTCCATCATCGCTGACGCCGCTGGCGAATTCGACGAGGACATCTTCCTGAGCCTCGTTGGTGAAGAAGATGACGATAACGAGACCGACGCCGCTTCTTCCCTGATGATCATGGCCTTCGGTGCCGAGCAGGGCGACGAGGTCACCGTTACCTCTGATAACGAAGAAGCCGTTGAGAAGATCGCCGGCCTCATCGAGCAGGATCTCGACGCTTCCTAAGCGCTGCTGCTCATAACTAGCGTTTAAGCACGACTCGTACGCTCCTCGCCTTGACGGCGGGGAGCTTTTGCGATCCATAGGCGGGTTTCCTAGTGCCCATTGCGCCGGCTATTCAGCTCGCGCGGCGCACAAGCGCGGTCGCTTAGATTTTTGGCCCTGAGCCTGTGGATCGGTGCGGGCGCGCGGATCTTTTTGTGCTAATCCTCTTGTCCCGGATTCTTAGGATGGCGGCCTGTCGTTTTCGTTCGGGCTGCCGGGGTTCGTGGCCCACGGCGGAAGCCAGCGGACCTTTCCTTGTATTCGGGCCAATCGCCCGCGCCGCGGCGGGGCCTGCGGGTCATCATCGTTGACGCCGTTATGGTACGGGCAACAAGTAGCGAGGTTAGCGGCATTGGTATTGCCACCGTGCTGCCAGCTTTCTAGGTGGTGGATCTGGCACTCATCGGCAGGATAATTGCACTTTTCCCAGGGGCATACGGGATTGACGGCGGCTGCCATCAAGCGCTGCTTCGCATTGGCAAACCGGGACGTGCGGTACAAGTTGACCGGCCCTTCAACGGGATGCACAAGCGTGATGTATCCGTGATCGCTTAAGACGCGGCTCGCGAGGTCGGCGCCGCTGATGCGCGAGCCATTGGTGAGCTGCAAGGTTATTTCCTCGCCATCGCCATCAACGATGCGGTCGAGCTCGTCCAAGGTGATGACCACCTGCGTGGTCGCGGTGGTGCGCGCTCCGGACTTCCCGCCGAAGAAGATGGATTTGACCGATTCCAATGGGCGCTCGTTATCGAGGGCAGAGTGCATATCGGCGACGTCGGCGGATTCCCCGGTGATGGTCAACGACCACGGGCCGCGCGGCCGGCGGGTGATCCGCACGCCTTTCTTGGGAGTGCGGGGCGGCTGTAGCTCCCGCAAGAGGTCGCGCGCCCGCTTACGCAAGGCCGTGGCGCTTCCGCGGAACTCACATAACTCGGAGCGTATGGCCCAAGCATCGCGTTGGGTGCGAGCGCGCAGCGCGAACTTTTCGATGAGGCTGAGCACGTCGAGCGGGTGCGTCGTCGAGCGCGCCGTGCGTTGCTTGGCGCTAAAGGCACAGCGGCCAAAATAGACATCGCAAAGATGCACCACCTCGCGCGCGGCGATGTCGCTGGCGCCGCGCTGCACCAAGTCGCGCTCGCTTAAGCCCCGGGCGGCGGCGATGATATCCATACCTTGGCCCAGCGCGGTTAAATAACGGTCGAGTGCGTTCATGCCGCCTAGTACAACGCACAATCCGGCGCAACGGCGACCGCACGCACGAAGGCCTGTGGATTACGCTGCGAACCTTACCGCCACGGCGCTATTTCGCGGCGGGGTCAACAAAGTTATCCACAGATTTTAGTATTTAGCGTCGTGGCCTTCGCCCACGGTTTCGTACAGCCGCCGCATGATGGGATACGCAATGATGATGCCGACAGAACCCCAGGCGATGCCCTCCAGGCTCACCCCTCCCACGGTCAGGGTCAGGTTGCCGATGCCCGCGATCAAGGCCACCGCGGCCGCCGTCAGGTTCACCGGGTTATTGAAGTTGACCTCATTATCCATCCAGATCCGCACGCCCAGCATGCCGATAAGCCCATAGAGCACGAGGGTGGCCCCGCCAAGCACGCCGGTGGGAATGGAGAAAATCAGCGCACCGAACTTCGGGACGAACGCCAGCAAAATAGCGGTCAGGGCCGCAACCCAATACGCGGCCGTGGAATAGACGCGCGTGGCGGCCATAACGCCGATATTCTCTGCAAACGTTGCAACCCGATTCCACTACCAGTGGTTTCACAGTTCCGCAGGTCAGAACCGTCCGAGCATTCAGGTTATTCCGGCCATTCCAGGGGTTCCGGCGTGGCTTGCGGGATTTTTGCGGGATCCTGGGGGTGTCCCCCCACTACCCGCGTTGTGTTCTGCCTTGCGAGCTGGGCGGCTTAGGATACTTTCGTACCCCCTGTGACACGAGATACTGGGAGTTGAATTATGGCTGAGCAGCATAAACCGCCAACCTGGAAAACCGTCCTGGCCTGGGCCTCCATCATCCTCGGGGTGCTGTTGGTGCTCGGAGGTCTCCTCAGCATCGGGAAGGGCGGTGTTGGAACCTTCATCGGTGCGGTCATCATGGGGGTCGCGATCATCTTGCCTGGCGGCTGGTGGATGTACTGTGAGAAGCACGACAGGGACGCTCTGCGGAAGCCGCGAAGGGGGTTGAGAATTACACGTTCTTGTCCGAAGCGGATCGTACCTGCTTGGTAAGCCGCCCGCCGCTGAGAAGGTCAACCGGCGGTGGCCTGTCATTGCCATCGGGTCCATCGTGGGGCTGGTTGTGGGGTCTGCGATTGTCCCGGCGACAGAGAGCGACGTACCCGAGAAGGAGCCTGTGGTGGAGACTCCTACGGCGATGCAGACCTGCGTTGTGGAGGTGACCTCAGAGGGGGCTGTGACCGCAGAGGTCACCCTGACCGAGGTGGTCAACCAGGAGGAGGAGCCAGAGCAGGTTGAGGAGCCGGTGGAAACCGCTGTCGAGGAGAGCAACGACACAGCTGCGGGGGACGTGGAGGAGGCTAACGCTCCGGCCCCTGTGGCGGATCCTGCTCCCGCCTATGAAGCTCCTGTCGCCCCGCCCCTGCAGCATCCACCTACTACAAGAACTGCGCAGCCGTGCGTGCTGCCGGTGCTGCTCCGCTCTACACAGACAGCTCCGGTAACAGCCGCGATCTCGACAAAGACGGCGACGGCGTGACCTGCGAGTAGCCCCACCTAGAAAGGAACCCATCATGCAGTGCACCACTATCCGGCCCCTGGGCGTCTTGATCCCCGCTGCCCTGCTCCTGTCCGCGTGCAGCAGCGCTAATGAGGCCAAGGAGGACATCACCACGACTGCGGAAGCCGCTCCTTCCACCGAGGTGGCTGCGTCCTCGGACCCCACACTGGACACCATCAATGAAGGAGAGCCTTTCACCATCACCTGCGATGGTGATCGGACCTGCGACATTGACGTCACTATCAGCAACGTGGCTCTACATGACCAGTGTCCCCGAGTCGCCAGCTACGTAGACGCCCCACCGAGGAGCAGACCTATCTCACCTTTGACGCGGAGATCGCCGTCAATGAGTACTCCTGGTCGGATAACTTCTCCTTCACCACCGGCGACGCGAAAGTGCTCACGAAGGACGGATATTCGGAGCCGCTGGGCATCGCATTCGATTGCGAATCTTTGTCCCCACAGGGGATAGCCTCACCCGCGTGGGTGAAAACAGCGCACGCAGAACGTCTACGCGGTACCTGCGAACGCGGAAAATCTCACCATCTCACCCCGAGGTGCGACGAAGGCTTGGGTACTGAATCTTCCGGGGGCTCCGGCCCCTGCTCAAGGTGATGACAACACCTCAAAGCTACCCGCGCAACCCGCCCAGCCGGTCGATGACGCCACGGCACCGCCTGCCCCGCCCGTACAGGACACCGGGCAGACCACCTCCCACTGCCTCACCGACCACACCCTTTACCAGCGTGGCACCACGGTATTCACCGACGGCACCACCGGATGGACGAAACAGTGCGCAGCGAAGTTCGACGCCGCCCTGTAGCCCCCTGCAAAACTCCTTACCTGCCCCTGACCTCATGCAAGCCAGGGGCGCTTTCGTACATATCTGACGTGAGGGGAATCTCTTCTTCTCGGTTGTGAAACCTGCGGCGCTACCCTACCATGATTGATATCCCAGTCACACTAGTTAAGGAGGGGACATTAGAATCAAAAGACTACTTGCGGTCAGCCTTAGCGCAGCGGTATTCGGCCCACTCACTAACGATCCCCGCGCAGGCTGTTGACATGCCAGATCCTGCGGTTTGGGGCGCTTGCCCACAAGACGGAGCAAAAGACATTGGCAAGGTGATCCGCACATGGCACGGTGGCCCCTACGGGCCGCCAGAAAACCAGCTTGGCGCTGGCGACATCACCCTGAAATGCGGAACTGAGAACGTCGGATTCCGCCACATTGTCAACCGCCACGGCCCGCAGTGGCAAACACTCGCCGACATCGAGGGACGTAACTGGCGCGACATCGCAGACATGGCGCTCACCAAGAACATCACTAATCCCGATCAAACTGCCCCGCAAGATGGTGGCAAATGGTGTGTCAGCTCAGAGATCTATCTCGTCAACAAGGACTCTGGAGAAGTCGTCAAGACAAAGCGAACAAGGACGATCCTGACCGACAAGCATGAAGTGCTCACCACTTTTCCGACGGATGACGGGTGCAACTGATGTCACCCCAGGCCAACTCCATCAAGGAGCAACTCGTGGCATACTTTGCTAACCACAAGCGGCTCCATCTTATGGAAGATGACGATGGGTTAAGGGTCAATATAGTCCGAGGTCACGCCAAGAACGTAGTCAGTTCCATTCCGATAGCACTAATCGATTCAGAGTGGATAGACTACTTTGAGAGATGCGCTAGGGATGACAACCATCCAATCTCTCTCATGGCTGTACATCTTGACGAAGCCGTATCCATAGCAGTTGAAGCGAAAATGAGTCCAGCAAAAATAGTGCTAGACGGAACCTTCGCTCCCATACCAAAAGGATAAACCCAGCACAGTGGGACACGGGAACATCACCCGTGGCCCTCCGTGCTATGCTTGGATCCCAATGAGAAAATCCCCGATGGCCTGCGCACCACCGGGGAAACAACGGGCCTGTCCCCCACCACGAGGATCAAACACCTCCAAGGAGCATAGCACGGCTATCCAACGCCGCGTCACCAAACCCCGCAAGAAGGCCGACAGCACCTACACCAAAGGCCGCACCCGCTGGGTAGCCCGCTACCGGAACAACATCGACCGGGAGCACTCCAAGACCTTCGACACCGAGAAGCAGGCCAAAGCCTGGCTCCAGGAGCAAGTGCGCGCGCTTCACCGCGAGGAGTGGATCGACCCCAGCCCGCAAGCGCACCGTCCAGCAGATCATGGAAGCCTGGGCTGCCCGGGCCGTGCGCAAGACCCCCGAGACCTCTACCGGATCACCATCAACAACCTTGGCCCTTGGCCTCTACAGGGTGTACCAGCGTGATGTACCCGTGGGAGCTTAGGACCCGGGTGACGAAGTCAGCGCCCCTGATTCGCGAGCCATTGGTGAGCTGCAAGGTTATTTCCTCGCCATCGCCATCGACGATGCGGTCGAGCTCGTCCAAGGTGATGATCACCTGGGTGGTAGCGGTAGTGCGCGCTCCGGACTTCCCGCCGAAGAAGATGGACTTGACCGATTCCAATGGGCGCTCGTTATCGAGGGCAGAGTGCATATCGGCGACGTCGGCGGATTCCCCGGTGATGGTCAACGACCACGGGCCGCGCGGCCGGCCGGTGATCCGCACGCCTTTCTTGGGAGTGCGGGGCGGCTGTAGCTCCCGCAAGAGGTCGCGCGCCCGCTTACGCAAGGCCGTGGCGCTTCCGCGGAACTCACATAACTCGGAGCGTATGGCCCAAGCATCGCGTTGGGTGCGAGCGCGCAGCGCGAACTTTTCGATGAGGCTGAGCACGTCGAGCGGGTGCGTCGTCGAGCGCGCCGTGCGTTGCTTGGCGCTAAAGGCACAGGTTGCGTCCACTAGTGTGGTGTATCTGTAACCCGTGGTAAGCCTCGTGCCGGTGCACAATAAGGCGACCATCACGGGTACCTTTCGAA
>NZ_JBEHGD010000014.1:0-58929 GCF_040225835.1 Corynebacterium sp. KPL3927 | reverse complement strand
TGGCATGGTGGAAAGGTACCTCACTTCCCCAGCGAGATGCTGGTTTCAAGGTGTCCACCATCTGGGGGTCAGGTCCCCTCAACCACAAAAGAAACAAACACAACAACAAAAAATAAACCCCACCAACCCAACACCACCACACCAATACGCCCAAATCAGCCCATGGGATGATGAGAGACTGCGAATAAGCGGGTTACTATATAGAGAGGTAATTTCCCATTTACAAGGAGAACACGCTTTATGACTGATGCCGCGGCACGCGCCGTTGACTTGTTTAAGCAATACGGAAGCGATGACACGGCTGTTATCGCCCTTGATCACGTTTCTATTGAGTTTGGACAGAACCAATTCACGGCCATTATGGGCCCCTCGGGTTCGGGCAAATCTACGTTGATGCACACGATGGCAGGATTAGACTCTGCTACTTCTGGGTCGGCGTTTATCGGAGATACCGATATGTCCCACCTCAATGACAAAGACATTACGGCGCTGCGTCGTGATCGCCTGGGATTTATTTTCCAGTCTTTCAACTTGGTCCCTACCTTGACGGCGGCGGAAAACATTACGCTGCCGACTGACATTGCGGGTAAGGACGTCGACAAGCAATGGTTCGAGGAAGTCACGCGTCGCCTGGGGCTGGCGGAGCGGTTGGAGCACCGTCCGGCGGAATTGTCTGGTGGTCAGCAGCAGCGTGTGGCCTGTGCTCGCGCCTTAGTGTCGCGGCCGGAGATTATTTTTGGAGATGAGCCTACGGGTAACTTGGACTCCAATTCCTCGGCTGAGGTGCTGGATATTCTGCGGACTGCAGTGGACCAGGATGACCAGACTGTGGTTATTGTGACGCATGATGCTAAAGCGGCGTCTTATGCCGATCGCGTTGTTTTCCTTGCTGATGGCAAGCTCGTTAATGAACTGCAGGATCCAACGATGGAGGCCATTCACAATGTAATGGCAGAGATTGAGGGTTAAATGGCACGCGGAAACGCAATGCGCAGGGTATCCGTGCGCAATATTTTGGCGCATAAGTTGCGCCTTGGGCTGACAATTTTGGCGGTGGTTTTAGGCACCGCCTTTATTGCTGGCTCTTTCATGTTCACTAACTCATTAAAGGCCACTTTTGATTCCGCGGTGGATAACCAATTCCGCGGTGTAGACGCAGTGGTCAGTGAGAATGATGATAGTGACCAGAAGCTGGATGAAGTGCTGCGCCAACAGCTGCTTGATGATCCCGAGGTTAAAAACATCAACGTCGCTGACTCGCAGACGGTAGTTGTTGCCGATGAAAACTCGGAGGCCTTCCAAACTCAGAGCGGTACTGCGAGCCTCGTGCCGTATTATCCTGCGGATAAAACCGTCGGCGGCGCTAGTGAGCTCATTGAAGGCGATGAGCCGCAAGCCTTAGATGAGGTAACGATCAATTCCTCTGCTGCGGAGAAATACGATATTTCCGTTGGACAGAAGCTTGTGGTGGTTCATCCGGATAGCCAGGACGAGGTTATGGTCGCGGGTATCGTGGAACCGCCGGTGGAGCAGGGCGATAGCATCGAGCTGCGCATGGACGAGGCGAATTACCTAGAACGCTTTGGTGATCCCTCCCAGCTGAAGGTCTCTGCTGCTGATGGCGTGGATGCGAATGCGCTTGTCGATGACCTCAATAACAAGTTCGACATCAAAGTCGAATCCGGTGAGCGCCTGGCAGAGCAAACCAGTGAAGCAATGACTGAGGCATTGAAGTTTGTGAACTACTTCCTCGTTGCCTTTGGTCTGATTGCCTTGTTGGTGGGCACCTTTATTATTGCCAATACGTTCTCCATGATTGTGGCCCAGCGCATCAAGGAGTTTGCTCTGCTGCGCGCTTTGGGCGCTTCGCGTCGCCAGATCACCAATTCCGTTGTGGTGGAATCCGTTATCGTTGGTGTGCTGGGCTCCATCGTCGGCGTTCTTGCCGGCGTGGGATTGGTCGCCGTTATCAAGGCGGTTATGGGCGCCAATGGGATGGACATCGGCGGTGGCTTGGGCTTGAGCGTGTCGGCCGTGGTGGTCCCCATTATTTTGGGCACGATTGTCACCGTGGTCTCCGCGTGGGCTCCGGCGCGGCGCGCGGGTGCTGTGGAACCGGTTGAGGCGATGCGCACGACGGAGTCGGCCTCCGGCTCTTCGTTAAAGGTGCGCACGATCTTCGGTGCCATCATCATGATTGGCGGCATTATCGCGGCGTTTGCAGGCGTGCTTAGCGATGCCGAAACGAACGTCCGCGCCATTCTCGTTGGCCTCGGCGCCGTCGGAGTGATTATTGGTTTCTTCCTGGCTGGTCCCGCACTCTCTTTGCCGTTGGTGCCAACGCTGGGCAGGGCTATCGGTGCGCCATTCGGGTCCATCGGCAAGCTGGCTGCTACCAACTCGCGGCGTAACCCGCGCCGCACCGCCGCCACGGCCTTTGCCCTGACCTTGGGCGTGGCATTGGTCACGAGCATCGGCATGCTGGGACAGACAATGAAGGCTTCCATCTCGGATACGGTGGACCAAACTATTACGTCGGACTATATTTTGTCCGGACCAAGCTCCGGAAACTTCCCGACGCCGAAGGAAACCGGTGCGCGTGCCGCAGAGGCAGACGGTGTGGATAAGGTCATTACCGTCGGCTCGGCGCCGGTTGCCGTGGACGGTCAGGCCTCCTTGGACTTTGGTAGCGGCGGGTTGTTCACCGTGACGGTGGATGCTGACCCTACCTCGATGCTGGCGATGAACATGGTGGAAGGCGATGCCAATATTGAAGGTGGCTTTGCCGCCACGGAAGACTTCGCCAAAGAAAATGGCTGGAAGGTAGGAGAGACCTACGAGGTCACCGGGAGCGAGCCGGGCAAGACTGCGGAAGCGAAACTGGTCGGTACCTTTGAACCCATTGAGACCATTCAAAATATGGTGGTTTCGCAGGACGTGGCAGAACAGGTCGCCGCTGACGGTGAATTCTCCGTGCAGATGGTGGGCGTCTTAGGTCAAGAAGGCTATGACAAGGAAGAGCTGCGCAATAACCTCGAGGATGCCGTCAAGGATCTCGTGGTGGTGCAGGTCAATACCGGTAAGGAATACGCGGGTCAGGCCGCTGGCTTCATCGACCAGATGCTGGCCATTCTCTACGGTCTTCTCGCACTAGCCGTGATCATCGCGGTACTGGGTATTGTCAATACCTTGACCTTGGGTGTTATCGAACGCCGCCAGGAGATTGGCATGTTGCGTGCGGTGGGTACGCAGCGCCGCCAAATCCGCAGGATGATCACACTGGAGTCGGTCCAGATTTCGCTCTTTGGTGCGATCATGGGAATTCTCATTGGCCTCGGCTTGGGCTGGTCCTTCATTGAGATCTTGAATGATCAGGGCCTTGGCGGCGCCGAGGTTCCGTGGGGCATGTTGGTAACCATGCTGCTGGGATCCGCAGTTGTGGGCATCATTGCAGCGGTATGGCCATCGCAACGCGCGGCAAAGACGCCGCCGCTGGAGGCGATTGCGGATTAATGTCTGGATATCCAGGCCTTGACCGCATCCGTGGTCTTGAGGTCTGGAAGGTAGGCGTGCATCGTCGCTAGACCGATATTAGGAAGTTTCAGCTCGTCGTCGTAGCACAGGAACCATGGGTGCTCTTCGGGCTGGAACTTCTTTTTGCTTGCCGCCAGGCTGTGGAATCCGTAGAAGGGCTCGACCTCATTGCCTAGGCGCTGCAAGAGATTGTCGAGCCAGGAGGGCGACGGTGCTTGCCCGGCCAGAGGGGCGCCGGATAAGGAGATCCAGGCACAACCCTCGGCGTTTGCGATGAGCAAGGCTTCTGAGATGAGCAGTTCCATAACTCCCTTGAAGCCGTGCTCGTTGCGGCGCATGACGTCGAGGGTATAGCCCGCGATGGAGCCGTTTTCGAAGACGGGCATCCAGCTGGTGACGCCGTGGAGGGTGCCGTCCTGGGCTTCGGCAAGCAGCAGGCGAGTGCCGGGGACTTTCATTTCTTCTAGCCCGCCGAGGGTAAATCCCATTTCGGGCAGCGCCTTTTCTGCTACCCATTCCTCGCTGAGCGCGGTGATCTTGGCGATGGTGGTCAGGTCGAGTTCAGCCCAACTGGTCCAGCGGGTGCGAATTCCTTCCTTGGTTGCTTTATTGCGGGCGGTGCGCACGTTCTGGAATTTCTTTCCCTTGAACTCTGTGCGGCAGGGCAAGACGGCCTCTTCGGCAACGTGGACGCGCTTGAGCTCCGGGTGGGCGGCGGCGAAGTCCGCGTTGACGGAATACCAGGCCACGGCCCAGCCTTGGTGGGCGGCGAAGGCTGCGAATTCGGCGCTGATATCGCGGCCCACGGGCGTGCCTAGGGTGAGGGCGACACCGTTGGAGACGCGGTAAGCCACAAAGGAATCGCCGTGGAAAAAGTAGCGATTGGATTTCCACAGCGTCATAAAGGAAAGGTGGTCGCCGGTGCCGGATTCAAGCAGGCGGCGCGCGGTGCGGAGATCCGCCTCATTCGTTGGATCGGTGGGCCGGGAGAAACCGCGATAGAGGCGGAAGGCCACGAAGAACCAAAAGGCGTTTCCTATCCACTCGTAAAGGAACCAGGCGAGGGAGGACGTGGGGATTACGTGGTGGGGAAGTATCAGGGCCACCACGGTGGGCAGGAAGCGCAACGGGGTTTCAGCGAGCACGTTCGGCAGTGGGGCGTGCAGCTGCGCGATGAGAATCCAGAGCACCGAACCGCATGCGGCGATGCCAGCGCTTAACAGAGCGGTGCGCAGGAGATAGGCGCGGTTTTCGTGGGTGGGAAACAGCCGCCGGTTAATGAGCAGGATTGCGAGCACGCTAAGCCAAGGCAGCGTGACAGGGATGAGCTCGGGGAGGAAAGAAAGCCTATAGGCAAGCAGGGCAAGGGCCGCTACCTGCGATAAGACCGCGAGCCTCCAGGCGGTGATGCGCCCGCGCACGAGGCCGAAGCAAAAGACGAGCTGCAAGATGAGCGGTAACAGGTTGGCTATCACGGGCCCGATCCCGCGGCTATCTTGCCAGAGCAGGCGCGTGACATCGGAAAATGGGCCTTGCGCCAACGGATCCAGAGCGATGAAGGCGGGGCCTATCGCAACGCAGGCGACGCAGACGGCGATGAGCACGCGCTGTTCGCGCACGGTCGGCGTACCGGGCGCGGGTTTGGCGAGCAGCTGGCCGGCGGCGATGGATAGGGCGGCGGTGGTGATACCGAGGACATCGGAAAGCGCGCCCGCGTACAGCACGTACGTGGCGGTCAGGGAAAGAATGGAGATTCGGAGGCGGCGGCGCCACAGGCGAGGCATGAACGCGGAGGCGAACCCGGCCGCGCCTACGATGAATCCAATCGGGCTGAGGAAGTCGGTGCTATTGGGCCAGTGCTTGGCGATGCCCAGCGTTATCGGCACTCCAATCGCCGTCGCCGCCAGCCCGGTGGTGAGGGTATAGGTGGAACCGAGGAGCCACTCGGCCGGGGCGAGCCAGGTGGCGATGAGCAAGGTAATGATGATGGAAGCACCCGGGTGAGCGGTGGTGAGCGCAAGCCACGGTTTGAGGGGAAAATCGACGAGGTGTAGCGACCACATGATGGCCAGCAGAGCGATGGAAACGGGAAGCTTTTTAAGAATGGACATTGTTAATCCCATCGAACGGATCTGTTTCTACCTTGATGCCGCCGCGGGCAGCGGCCCAAGCAAAGGATTCGCGTAGCGCGGGGCGCCAGACCTGGAAGGAGTGCCCACCCGGCCGCGTGCCGTAATAGGTTTTCATTCCGGCTGCCCGAGCTTTATCTGATAGCGAGCGCAGGGCGTTGACGGATGCGGCATCGTCATCACCGGCGATGAAGATGGCCTGAAGGTTGTCGTAGCGGTTGCGCTCCAAGAGGTAGGCGGGGTCTTGGTTGTTATAGGCGGATTCATCGCCGTGGAAAAACTTATTAACGGTGGCGGAATGGCTGCCAATGGTCGGCTCGGCCTCGCCGGAGATATCAATAACGGAGCCGTAGGCATTCGGATGGGTGGTAGCTATTTGCAGCGCGCAGGTGCCGCCGTAACTTAGCCCGCCGATGGTCCAGGTGTGCTGATCGTTGTTGACTTGGAACTTTGACTTTATATCTTTGGAAACATCGCGGGTGAGGTAGGTCATGACTTGGGCGACATCGCTATCGGCGCAGATGGGGTTCGCGGTCTCGGAACCGGTGGCATCGACGGCGATGACGATGGGGCTGCGCCCGCCATTGGCCGCTTGGAATTGATCGGCGGTTTCGTCCGCTTCGCCCGAACCAAACCATTGATCCGGTCCGCCGGGGTTGCCGTGGAGAAGGACCAGAACTGGGAGGTTGTGATTCGTCCAGTATGCGGGCGGGATATACGCGGTGGCGGTGCGCGCGGAGAAGTGGGACGTTGCGCCGGGCAGATCGACGTGGACGAGGGCGGCGCCGGAATGGGTGGTGGTGAACTCGTCATAGTCCATTTCCTTCGCCACAGGGCGCGGGTCGAGGGAGCCGACGTCTGGATAGGTTTGATATTCCATATTGACTAGCCCGACGGTGGCCAAGAGGGAAAAGATTCCCACCACGACCGTGATCACCTTGGGCCTGCGGAGGAGTGCGGCCAGGGGAACCACCGCGGCTAGATAGATGTGCCAGGGTACTTCCCAGCGCCGGAGGAAGAACCACGCAATGGCGCAGAGGACTAGGGCGAAAAGTATCGGCCAGATTTTCTTTTGGGTGATAACAACGATCGCCGCTACCGCGAGGATGAGGAGGAATATGACGCCGTTGACGGGCTCGGCCAATGGCAGGTTCATAAAGAAGTTCACACAGAGAAATCGTAGGCCTGCGCTGGTCCAATCTAGCTAGGAGCGAGCTGGGAATTGCGTACCTAGATCCCGTGATAGATAAGTCCAGCCCACATCACCCCGCGCCAGGCTAAAACCACTCCGATCCCGATGGTCCAAAAGAGGTATTTGCATAGGGGCCACCATTGCCGCTGTTTGACCATTTCCCCTAGCTCTTTCGCCATGGTGGACCAGGTGGAAAGTCCACCGGCGAGGCCGAGGGCGAAGAGGGGATGGGTGAAGGGGGCATCGGCAAGCTGCGAAAAGCCCACCGCCAAGCCAAAAACCAAGGAGCCCAGGATATTGGATACGAAGGTGCAATACGGCGAGGGCAGCAGGCGGGTAAAACCGTAGCGCGCCGCGCCGCCGAGAAAACCGCCGATAAGGACGAAGAGCAGGTTCATCGCAGCTTATCCCCAGCGAGGTAGGCGGCGGTGCAGCCCACGAGCGTGGCCGCGACATAGGCCAGGGCGATGCTCCAGTGGGAATCTGCGGTGAAGAAAGCAAAGCCAGCAAAGCTGGTAAAACCGCCCAAGAATCCGGTGCCCCAGAAAGGCCCTGGGCGGGTATATCCCATCAGCGCGCTGCCGACGATGTTGAGGATAAGCAGCGGGATCAGCCCGCCGCCGAGCGCGATGGTTAAGAGATAGCGGGCACCGGCGCCGAGCGCGGCACCGGACCCGGCGATGAGGAAGTGCGGCATGGGGCCCATCATAGTGGGCGAAGTCTCAGGAAAAGCACAGGGCATTGTATCTGAAAAAAGGAGGTTAAACGCTAAACTAATCGGCGTGGATAAGACGTTTGATGTGGTGAGCTTCATTGCTCGCTTTGGCATGGCCGCGGTGTGGATCATCGCCGGCGTAGAGAAGATGGCGCACCCGCTGGATACCATGCAATCCATCAAGGCCTATGAGATTTTCACGCCCGAATGGTCTGGGTATTTGGCCCAGCTCATTGGCCCGCTAGAGCTGGTGGGCGGAATGCTCCTTCTGCTGGGGATTTTCCTCCGCGAGTCCTCCAAAGTTGCGGCCGTGGTCATGGTGCTTTTCATGGTCGGCATTCTCCAGGCATGGCTGCGTGGGCTGGACATCGATTGCGGGTGCTTTGGTGCTGGTGATGCTGCTGCGGAGCCCGGCATGAACTACGGGCTGACGCTGCTTCGCGATGCCGCCTTCCTCGCCCTTACCGCATGGACCATCAAACGCCCGTTCACGAAATTTGCGCTCCACCCGTAGTGGTGGGCACAGTAGGTTGCAAGAGTCCGAAAGTATCTACAGGCAAGGTTTAAATGAGCAAAGTAAGTGACCCAAATGCCAAGTCTGGCAATGGTTTCATCTGGGGCGTCGGCGTCCTCCTCGTTATTATCGCCGTGGTCATTGGCTACATCGTGTGGAATGGCAAGCAAGCCAATGAAATCGAGGTGCAAGACGTTAATATGTCCATGGACTATAAGGACAACGCGATTACCCTGAAGTCCGATGCGGCCAATGACGATACTCCAGAAGTAGACCTCTACGAAGACTTCTCCTGCCCCCACTGCGCGGAGTTGGCGGAAAGCACCGATGAGGAGATGAAGCAGGCGATTGAGGATGGCAAGCTGGTCGTCCACGTGCGCACACTGAATTTCTTGGACAAGGTGCGTGATGAAAACAATGATGGCTACTCCACTAAGGCTGCGGCAGCCTTGTCGGAACTAGCTAAGTCCGGCGATGTGAAGACCTACTGGAATTTGCGCGACTACATGATGCAAAACCAGCAGAGCGTTGCCAGCCAGTGGGAAATCGAAGACATCGCTGACCAAGCGAAGGAGCTCGGCGCCGAGGATGCCGTGGTTGATTCCATCAAGAACGTGGATATCGAGCAAGGTAATAAGGTTGGCAAGGCAAACTCAGACAAGCTGAAAAAGGAAACCGACTCCGTTTCCTCGCCGCGCGTTGTCCAAAACGGCAAGGATATTCCGGATAAGGATTCTGGTCAGTCTTTGAATGACTGGGTAGACGTCGCCACCAAGTAGCAGGCGATTTGGTGAGTTAAATACTCGCCATGTATATTCATACGAGTTGCGGCCCACAGGGGTTGCACCTCGTATATGGGGCTATGGCGCAGCTGGTAGCGCACCACACTGGCAGTGTGGGGGTCACGGGTTCGAATCCCGTTAGCTCCACAATATAGTGTCCCGAGGCATCGTGTAAGAACGGTGTCTCGGGATTTTTCATGTGAAAATGTGTCTGGTTACAGTGCGTTGGGGTGTCGCCTGTTAACTAAGACTCATGTAATGTAACCCGTGCAAACCGCCGGAACCTTTTGAAAATGGGAAATTATATGAATTTTACTGTGAAAGCTGCGGCTGCTGGCGTAATCTCTGCAGCCGCACTTGCACTTTCTGCTCCCGCCGCCACTGCGGCGATTCCTGGGAACCCAATGTCCGCTCCGACGTGTGCTAACCAGCAGGTTGTTTTTGTTCCTGGCGGAGCGAATACTATTCCGTCAGCACCTTCGGATGTTCCGCACGGTCTAATTACCGGACAGATGGGCGTTAAGCTCGGACTCCAGCCGGATACGAATGCCACCTTTGTGGGCTACCAGGCCTTCCCATTTGCCGTGTCGAAATATTCTGACTCTTCTAACGAAGGATATAACCGCACTGCAGCTAAGATTCAGCAAATCCAGAATGACTGCCCAAATAGCAAGGTTTCCTTGGTCGGCTATTCCGAGGGAGCAGATATTTCCGCACGCATCATTAACGATGCGGCGCACGGGCGCGGACCACTTGATAAAGAAAGGTTTGCATCTGCAGCCCACTATGCCAACCCGTACCAGGGTGGCAATGGTGCTGCGCAATATCACGATGACATGTCCAATGCGACCGGCGCTCTAGGCCACCTCGACGGTGGGTACGGCGAACTGGGGTCTGACGTGTTCGAGGTTTGCAACCCGCAGGATATTATTTGTAACTACCCAGAGGATTACCTGGGATTGGTATCCCCGTCCATGGAGGTGGACGCAGCACACGGCAAGCTGCCTTTGCAGCAGATCGTAGGTGAGGCCTCTCACCATGGCGCAATGGATAATATAAACCTGCTACGCGGACAACTTGCCCATATGCAGTACGGTGGGGCGGAATTTCAGGCAGGTATCGATTGGATCAATAACCACTAACCAGAAAAACTCATAAAAATATCCCGCATAGTTTAAAATTATGCGGGATAATTTCTTTCTACTTACTGCAGAGCGTGGCCGATAAACTGGCCATAAGTTGCGGTGCCGTGGGCATTAAGGTGCAGTGGTAGGTTGCCGGGAGCTGGTGGTACTGGGTCAACGAGGTTAACCCACCAGCGGTCTGGCGAGCACATGTCATGTCCTTCAGACATGGGCTGTGCATCTAAGAAGGTTGCGCCGTTTTGCTCGGACACTTCGCGCAGGGTGTTTTGGAGGCGCTGTTCTGTGTCAGAGACGGCTGCGATGGGTAGGGGAATGATCGAAGAGGTCAGGCAAGTGGAGTTGCCGCGGGTCACGTGCGGGTAACCTACGACAGTCACCTTGGCATTCGGTGCGTGCTGGTGGGCTACATCGAGTGCGCTGCGGAGACCACCGCGAATCGCGCGGTCGGAGGCTGCGATATCCGTTTTGTGGGGGTAGGTGTCATTAGCGCCGGCAACGATAACGACATTTTTGGTCTCGTGGTTAAGGTTGCCGTCTTCTGCTGCCTTGCGGAGAGAGTTATCGACGTGAACGCCTCCAGTGGCTAAAGAAGCACCTGCGCATTGGTACTGGTCAACGTGTGCACCGGAAACATTGCTCATCTCAGTGGCAATGGCATTATCGGTAACGCAGCCCACTCCGGTATTGGCCGTTTTATGCGCCTTGTTCAGCGCATGGTCAGCGACGGTTGGGTTGGCTACAATACTGTCACCAACGAGAACGGTGTTTCCTGGGACTGCAGCTGTGGCAACGGTGCTCGTGCCCGCAAGTGCTGTAATGAAAGTGGCAGCCGCGGCGAGCTTATTAATGCGCTTCACTTTTACTCCGAGTTTACTTTCTGGGAATAGGGGAGGTGAGGCCTAGTTCCTTAGGCCATTCGTAATAATACCTGCCATTCCTGTGTGTCCAACATCAGTTGGGTGCATTGGCATCACGGAAGGGGCCGTCGGGGTCTGAGCAATGACTGCCCACCGGTGGTTGGTGTCCGGCTGGCAAGGATCGTGCGTTTTTGCTTGGTTGTGAAGATCGATGAAGTTCACGCCAAGGGAGTCTGCGGCACGTCCGATTTCGCGGTTGAACTCTTCTTCTGCGCGAGTAACACCTGGGATGGACAGTGGCAGCTGCATCCGGTCGTCATTGACCACACAGAGGGTGTCATTAACCGTCATTGGAACGTAGTTGACCATCGTGATGCGTGCATTCGGGGCCACGGATCGAATTTTACTGAATTGCGCGTTCAGCAATCCGCGGTAGCTCGAGCCCTTAGGGATATTTGGGGCGGCGGCGTTAGCCAGTGCATCGACATAGGTGCCAGGCTGCAGGCCGCCATACATGAAGGTGACTTCCTTCGTATCGGGGCCAATATTCCCAGAGCGGACTGCGTGTTCGACGAAGGCAGCTACCCAATAGCTGGTTCCGTTGCACGTGTAGTCCGCAAGGCTGTGACCGAGATTCCGGGCAGTTTGGTGTGCCCAGTTGTGCTTGTCGTTACTGCACGTGTTCGGTAGGGGAGTAGAGGCGGAGAAAGGGCTGACCGCTGCGCGATCCCCAGGGGCGCCGCCGTTAGCGGAGAAAGAGTCGCCGAAAGTGACCATTTCCTTGCCGTGGGGTTCTGCTGCGTTGGCAGACTGGGCCATCGTCAAGGCAGCACCAAGCGCGAGGAGACCACCGACGAACTTTCTCTTAATGCCGTTAATTCCGACCATAGTTATCCTTTTCAATTCGAGAGAGAGAATTTACCATTCGGTAAATTATTTATGTACAGCATCTTAATTCGCAGTGGGCCAATTAACTAACTGAAAAACTTTGTCAATTAAAGTGCGAGGCATGTAATTCTAAGTTTTCCGGCCCAACCTGGTGTGCTACCGAAGTAGTTATGCTGGTCAATATGCAGACCTTTGCTAAGCAAGTACGCGATAAAGACCAAGCTGGTGCTGAGGCTGCCGGCCTCCGGTGGTTGGGTGAAGCCACGGATGCGGTAGCCACAGTAATTAGCGCCGACGACAAGGAAATCGTTACAGAACGCATCAACGAGGTAGCGCCCACTGCAGAGGCAGCGCGAAAATTTGGTGCGGAGCTTGCGCGCGTGCACCGTGCTGGGGCGCCGGCTTTTGGCAGCGCGCCGGAGGGGTGGGAAGGAAGAAACTTCATCGGCACCATTGAACAGGAGTGCACGCCCACCGATAACTGGGGTGAATTCTATGCCCAGCAGCGCGTGCTGCCGTTTGCGGAGCCGGCCGGAATCAGTACTGCGCAAAGGGACTTGGTTAAGCGGGCTTGCGATGCGATTGCCGCCCGCAGCTGGGATGTGGCGCCTGCGCGCATCCACGGTGACCTGTGGGCAGGCAACCTGCTTTTCGATGCCCAGGGTGGCATCATGATCGATCCCGCAGCTCACGGCGGGCATCCGCACACTGATTTGGGCATGTTGGCGCTATTCGGCGCGCCCTATATAGAGGAAATCTTCCGCGGCTATGGGGCGCCGAAAGATATTGAAACCTGGATTCCCATGCATCAACTGCACCCACTAGCTGTGCACGCGCTGACCCACGGCTCGGCCTATAACCGGCCGCTGGAGCGCGCGGCACTCGCCACGCTAGAGGCGCTGGCTTAGGCGGTTGGCTCTTGCGGCATCTGGCGCTTGTGGATGCCGCGGTGCCACAGGGTCTCGATGCGCTCGCGGGCGGCATCGGGAACCGCCTTGCCCTCTAAGTAGTCATCGATGTGGGCGTAGGTGACGCCGAGCGCCTCTTCATCGGGAAGCTGCGGCTTATCGTCTTCTAAATCCGCGGTGGGGACCTTGGACCACGTGGACTCTGGCGCACCTAAGTGCTTGAGCAATGCCGCGCCTTGGCGCTTATTTAGCCCGGCCAGGGGGAGTAGGTCTGCCGCGCCATCGCCCCACTTGGTGTAGAACGCGGTGACGTTTTCCGCTGCGTGATCCGTGCCCACAACCAGCGCGCCCACCTCGCCGGCGATGGCATATTGCGCGGTCATGCGCAGGCGCGCCTTGGCATTGCCGCGATTGAAATCGTTCAAGGAATCCTGGTTCACCGCGCGCGCCACTTCTTGGCTCAGCGCCGCGGTGGCCGGTTGAATATCAACGGTGAGCCGGTGGTCCGGGCGAATGAAATCAAGGGCGATCTGGGCATCGTCCTCATCCGCCTGCGCGCCGTGGGGCAGGCGCACGGCCCAAAATTCGGCGCCTTCTACCCGCTCTACCGCAAGCTGGGTGAGTTTTCCCGCCAAGGTGGAATCCTGACCGCCGGAAATGCCCAGCACGTAGCCTTTGGCATGGGTCATTTCCAAGTATTCCACGAGGAAATCCACGCGGCGGGAAATTTCCTCTTCTGGATCGATAAAGGGGCGTACATCCAGCTGTTTTATGATGGATTGTTGCAAGTTTTCGGCATCGGGTGACATGACGTTCATCGTAGTCTCCTGACACAATTGCGTGCTGTGAATAAAGAAAGTTATGTCAAGGTAGTTGCAGCAATTGCCGCCCTTGGCGGTTTATTATTTGGTTATGACACCGGCGTGATGTCCGGTGCCTTGCTGTATATCACCCCGGAATTTAATATGACCGCCCACCAAGAGGGGTGGGTGACCTCCATGCTGCTGGTAGGTGCCGCGGTAGGTGCTTTGACCGCAGGCCGCATCGCAGACCGGTTTGGCCGCCGCTTTACGCTGATCGCCGGCGGCATCATCTTTGTTTTGGGCTCTATCTGGTGCGCGCTGGCGGGGTCGGTGACCATGCTGGCCACGGCCCGTACCTTCCTAGGCTTTGCCGTCGGTGCGGTATCCATTGTTTCGCCCATGTATATCTCAGAGATGGTGCCGGCCAAGATCCGCGGGCGTATGGTCTCCCTGAATACCCTGTTGATCGTGGTAGGCCAGTTGTTGGCTTACTTGGTCAACTCGGCCCTCGCGCCCACGGAAAGTTGGGAATGGATGCTGGGGCTTGCGGCCGTACCGGGTGCGGCCCTCGCCGTGGGCATGCTCTTCTTGCCAGAGACCCCAGTCTGGCTAGCCACACACAATAAGATGTCGCGAGCCCGCGAGGTTGCAGGCCGCGCCGGGATGGATCTGGCAGAGCTTACCTCCCAGGAAACGGCGCGCCGCTCCAGCGGCTCCGAGTGGAAGGCGCTGAAGGCCAATCGCTGGATGCAAATGACGGTATTGCTCGCCATGCTGATGGGCCTGACCCAGCAGATCACCGGCGTTAATGCCATCGTCTACTTCGCACCCACCATGATGAGCCAGGTGGGAATTTCCACCACCAACTCGGTCTATACCTCGATTGTCATTGGCGTGGTCTCCGTCATCGCCTGCTGGGTGGGACTCAAGGTAGTCGACCGCATCGGCCGCAAGCGCCTGCTGCTCATCGGCCTGACCGGCAACGTGATTTCGCTATTCATCTTGTCCGTGGCATACTCGCACGCCGCCGATTCCACCACGATGGCGATGGTCTCGCTGGTATTTATGGCCTCGTTCATTGCCTTCCAGCAAGCGGCGGTCTCGCCGACGACCTGGTTGCTCATCTCGGAGCTCGTGCCCCTGCAGGTACGCGGCTTGGGCATGGGCATCGCCGGGCTCTCGCTGTGGGCCACCAACTGGGTTGTGGCCCAGTACTTCTTGCCGCTGGTGGAGTGGCTCACTGGCCCAGTGGCCTTTGGAGTATTCGGCGTGCTGGGGCTTATCGCCATCGGCTACACCCGCATTTTGGTACCAGAGACCATGGGACGTAGCCTGGATGAGGTAGGCGAGGAGATGAAATCCCGCTACTCGCGGGAATCCGCACCCCGCTAGGCCCTAGTGTTTTGGTCTTGATGGCCGGGTGAGGTAAAATTATTCCTCGTGTCATGGCTGGGGATTCCCAGTCCGTGCTTTATTTACTCAACCGCATGTAGATTGCGCATAACGAAAGGAGCGCCCGATGAAGGTCCGTAAGTCCCTTCGGTCGCTGAAGAAGAAGCCGGGCGCCCAGGTTATTCGCCGCCACGGTAAGGTCTTCGTGATCAACAAGAAGGATCCCCGTTTCAAGGCTCGTCAGGGCTAATTGAAACTTAAGGAAGTCCGCCTCCTCCGATGATTCGGAGCGAGGCGGATTTTCTGGTTTTACAGTTCTGTGGCGAAAATGTGAACTTTGCCACATGTTTAGGTGAACAGAAGGTAAACCCGCAGGAATAGCAGGCGTGTAGTTTCACGGTTGGGTGCCGCGGTGGTCAACATGTGGGGTCTGACCCCAGGCCCTCCTGGGAATATCATGGATGTAACTACTATATGTTGTGTCAGTTGCGGTCAATTCCCCCAAAGTATAGTGTCGTTGGTGTCGCTCAGAGCGGTGCAGGAAGTGGCCTGAAAAGGGGTCAGAACCTCCGCTTTTTAAGAGCAAAAGCTATCTCGCAAAAGGATTTTAGGGAGTTATTATGTCTATCACCGTCTACACCAAGCCTGCCTGCGTTCAGTGCAACGCCACCAAGAAGACCCTTGACCGCGCGGGCCTGGATTACAACGTGGTAGATGTCACCGTGGACGATGAGGCCCGTGACTACATTATGGCTTTGGGCTACGTCCAGGCACCCGTCGTGGAAGCAAACGGCGAGCACTGGTCGGGCTTCCGCCCTGACCGCATCAAGAACCTCGCAGCGCTTGCCGCCTCTGCGTAAGCAGCCGAGGAGGGAGGTGCCGTCATGTTGGTCGTGTATTTTTCCTCTACTACGGAAAATACGCACCGGTTCGTGCAGAAGCTAGGTTTTCCTAGCGCACGAATCCCCCTGCGCCGCACTGATGAGCCGCTAGTGGTCAATGAGCCTTACGTCTTGGTGTGTCCCACCTACGGCGGGGGAGCCTCCATAAGTCACCAAAACTCCCGGCCCGTACCGGTGCAGGTAATTAGATTCTTAAATAATGAGCACAACCGCAGTTTTATCAGAGCGGTAATCGCCGGCGGAAATAGCAACTTCGGCGCCGATTTTGGCAAAGCTGGTGACGTTATCAGCGCCAAATGTAAGGTGCCTTATGTGTATCGTTTCGAATTGCTCGGCAACGATGAAGATATAAAAATTTGTCGCGAAGGCCTGCTGGCTAATGCTTCCCAGTTGGGACTGGATGAGGCAGCCTAGCCGCGGTGCGACACACTTAATAGAATCCTGATTTTAAGAAAGGCCGCGTCAGCTGTGAGTACGCAATTGGGAAAGACCGTAGCAGAGCCAGTATCGCAGGAAGAGCAGCTGGATTACCACGCGCTCAATGCCATGCTGAATCTCTACGACGGAGACGGCAAGATTCAATTTGATAAGGACCGCGAGGCCGCCAATCAGTTCTTCTTGCAGCACGTTAACCAGAACACGGTCTACTTCCACGACTTGGAAGAAAAGATCGATTACCTGGTGCGCAATAAGTACTATGACCCAGCGGTCATTGAGGCTTATGACTTCGAGTTCATCAAGTCCCTATTCAAGCGCGCCTACTCTTATAAGTTCCGCTTCAAGTCCTTCCTTGGCGCCTATAAGTACTACACCAGCTATACGCTGAAGACCTTCGACGGCCGCCGGTACTTGGAGCGCTTTGAGGACCGCGTCTCCATGACGGCGCTTTTCCTTGGTGATGGCGATGGTGAGCTGGCTGAGCGCCTCGTCGATGAGATCATGACCGGCCGCTTCCAGCCGGCTACGCCGACCTTCCTGAACGCCGGCAAGCAGCAGCGCGGCGAATTGGTTTCCTGCTTCCTGCTCCGCATCGAAGACAACATGGAATCCATCGGCCGCTCCATCAACTCTGCGCTGCAGCTGTCCAAGCGCGGCGGCGGCGTGGCCCTGCTGCTGTCTAATATCCGCGAATCCGGCGCGCCGATTAAGCACATCGAGAACCAGTCTTCCGGCGTTATTCCGGTGATGAAGATGCTGGAGGATGCATTCTCCTACGCCAATCAGCTGGGTGCACGCCAGGGTGCGGGCGCGGTGTACCTCAACGCCCATCACCCGGACATCATGAACTTCCTCGACACCAAGCGCGAGAACGCGGATGAAAAGATTCGCATTAAGACCCTGTCCTTGGGCGTGGTGATCCCTGATATCACCTTCGAGCTGGCCAAGAACAACGACGATATGTACCTGTTCTCGCCGTACGACGTCGAGCGCGTCTACGGCAAGGCCTTCGGCGATATCTCCATTACCGAGCACTACGAAGAAATGGTCGAGGACCCGCGCATCCGGAAGAAGAAGATCAACGCGCGCCACTTCTTTCAAACCGTGGCAGAGCTGCAGTTCGAGTCCGGCTATCCGTACATGATGTTTGAGGATACGGTGAACCGCGCCAACCCGGTTAAGACCTCCCGGATCAACATGTCCAACCTGTGCTCGGAGATCTTGCAGGTCAACTCCGCTTCCGAGCTCAATGCGGATCTTTCTTATGACCAGGTGGGTAACGATATTTCCTGCAACCTGGGTTCGCTGAATATCGCCATGACCATGGATTCGCCGGACTTCTCCCAAACGGTGGAAACCGCGATTCGCGGTCTAACCTCGGTGGCGGATAAGACCTCCATCGATTCCGTCCCGTCCGTGCGCAAGGGCAACGATGACTCGCACGCCATCGGCTTGGGCCAGATGAACCTGCACGGTTACTTGGGCCGTGAGCACATCGAGTACGGCTCCGAAGAGGGCTTGGACTTTACTAACGCCTACTTCGCGGCCATCATGTACGCCGCCCTGCGCGCTTCTAATAAGATCGCCCGCGAGCGCGGCACGACCTTCACCGAGTTCCCCGAATCCGATTACGCCAGCGGCGAGTTCTTTGATTCCTATGATCCGGCGGAGTTCCAGCCGCGCACCGAAAAGGTCAAGGCTCTTTTCGATGCCTCCTCTATCTACACCCCCACCGCAGAGGACTGGGCGGAGTTGAAGGAGGACGTCGCCAAGCACGGCCTCTACAACCGCAACCTGCAGGCGGTGCCGCCGACGGGCTCGATTTCCTATATCAACAATTCCACCTCGTCGATCCACCCGATTGCCTCCAAGATTGAAATCCGCAAGGAAGGCAAGATTGGCCGCGTGTACTACCCGGCATCGCATATGGATAACGACAACTTGGAGTACTTCAAGGACTCGTACGAGATTGGTTACGAGAAGATCGTTGATACCTACGCTGAGGCCACCAAGTACGTGGACCAGGGGCTATCGCTGACGCTGTTCTTCAAGGACACCGCCACCACCCGCGACGTGAATAAGGCACAGATTTACGCTTGGCGCAAGGGCATTAAGACCTTGTACTACATCCGCGTGCGCCAGATGGCCCTGGAAGGCACCGAGATCGAGGGCTGCGTTTCCTGCATGCTCTAAGTGCGGGCGCGGTCCAGGATAGCGCGGGAGGTGCGCTCGGCGGCTTCGGCCTCGCCGGCGTCGATCTCCCGCGCTAAATCCATATGTAGCTGCGTCGTGCCGCGAATCGGATCCCGCTTGCGGGAACCAAAGACGGATTTGCCCTTCAAGATGGCCAGCAAGGCTGGCGCCAACGCGGCGATCATCTCGTTGCCGGAGGCCTCCAGGATGAGGGTATGGAATTGCAGGTCGGTTTCGAGTTCTTCGCCTACCCGTGGGGAAGGGGTGGTCTCGAGCTCGCTGAGCCTTTCTGCTAGCCGCAGCAATTCGCGGCGCTGCTGCGGGCTAGCATTGCGCGCGGCAAGCTGCGCCGCCACCGGCTCGATGCCAAGGCGCAGCTCGTTGAGGCGCGCGACCTGTTCCGCGCGCGTTCTATCGTGGCCCAGCCGCCACGAAATGACGGCGGGATCATAGACCGCCCAGCTGCTGCGCGGCAGCACCTTAAGGCCCACCCGGCGCCCAGAAGAAACCATCCCTAAGTGCTCGAGGGTGCGCATGGCCTCGCGCGCCACGGTGCGGGAGATGCCAAAGCGCTTTTCGATGTCCCCAAGGCGAAACCGCGTGCCTTCCGCCATGTCCCCGCTGACGATATCCGTGCCCAGCTGGTCTACTACAGGGCCTAAAAGGGGAGTGGTTTCTGCCATGGCGCGGGCGTCCTTTCCTGGCTGTGTAATGCGCTTTTATTATAGACGCGGTGCGGCGGGATGAGGTAGGGCGGCATTGGGTATGCTGGGACTCGAAATTCTACACAGTGAAGCATTGGAGTGACATCGCGTGTCGCACGAATACGATGACTACGTTGCTAGTCATGACAGCCCGGTAAAAGCTATCAACTGGAATACCATCCCCGATGACAAAGACCTCGAGGTATGGGAGCGGTTGACCGGTAACTTCTGGCTCCCGGAAAAGGTCCCAGTCTCTAATGATCTCCCCAGCTGGAAGACGCTGACGGAAAAAGAAAAAGAAACCACCATGCGGGTCTTTACCGGCCTGACGCTGCTGGATACCATCCAGGGCACAGTCGGTGCGATCTCCTTGCTTCCGGATTCGCAGACCCTGCACGAGGAGGCGGTATATACCAATATCGCCTTCATGGAGTCGGTGCACGCCAAGTCCTATTCCAATATCTTTATGACCTTGGCTTCCACCCCGATGATCAATGATGCCTTCCGCTGGTCCGAGGAAAACGAGAACCTGCAGAAGAAGGCCAAGATCATCCTGGCCTACTACAACGGTGATGACCCGTTGAAGAAGAAGGTGGCCTCCACGCTGCTCGAGTCCTTCTTGTTCTACTCCGGCTTCTATCTGCCGATGTACTTCTCTTCCCGCGCGAAGCTGACCAATACTGCCGATATCATCCGGCTGATCATCCGCGACGAAGCCGTGCACGGCTACTACATTGGCTATAAGTTCCAGCAGGAATACAAGAAGCTGGATGAAAAGCGGCAAGAGGAATTGAAGGACTATACCTTCGATCTGGCCTTCGAGCTCTATGACAACGAGATCGACTACACCGAGGATCTCTACGACGAGCTGGGCTGGACCGAAGACGTCAAGCGCTTCTTGCGCTATAACGCCAACAAGGCCCTGAATAACCTGGGCTTTGAGGGCCTCTTCCCGGCCGATGAGACCCGCGTCTCGCCGGCTATCCTGTCCTCTCTTTCGCCCAACGCCGACGAGAATCACGACTTCTTCTCCGGCTCGGGTTCGTCCTATGTCATCGGCAAGGCCGAGGACACCACGGATGATGACTGGGACTTCTAGCCGTTCCTAGTCCCCGCGCACCTTCGCTTCACACTCAACCGAAAGGTTGATAACGAGCGGGGGTGCGTTTTCCGGTTTTTGACCTGCATATCTCGCAACCGCTGTGACATGCGACACCCATACCTAGCCCAAAGAATGTAAACCTTAAATGATGCCCGCCCCACGTGCTGGGGGTATGTGACGGTTGTGGTTATTGGGGGGGGATACCCCCAAGCTGAAAGACCTTTAAGAGAAGCTGGCAAGAACAGGGGAAAATGTCCTAATATAATCGAAGTAAACCTAGGTGTAGGTGGACCCGGTCCGCTGACACTTTGTTATTCAGGAGGATTCTATGACCGCTGTGGCGCCACGGGTCGACGATTACGTCGCTCCCACACGTCCAGAGCCGACCGGTAGGGAAAAGACCGGTTCAAAGGCTTGGGTATTTTTAACCACCACCGACCACAAGCAGCTGGGCATCATGTACTTGATCATGGCCTTCAGCTTCTTCTTCCTCGGTGGCTTTATGGCATTGCTGATCCGTGCGGAGCTTTTCACCCCGGGTCTGCAGTTCCTGTCCAATGAGCAGTTCAACCAGCTGTTCACCATGCACGGCACCGTGATGCTGCTGCTGTTTGCTACGCCAGTTGTCTGGGGCTTTGGTAACTACATCCTGCCCCTCCAGATTGGCGCGCCGGACGTGGCCTTCCCGCGTCTGAACGCCTTTGGTTTCTGGGTGACCCTGCTCGGCGGTATCGTCATGCTGCTTGGCTTTATCACCCCTGGTGGTGCGGCTGACTTCGGCTGGACCATGTACATGCCGCTTGCCGATGGCGTACACACCCCCGGCATCGGCGCCGATATGTGGATCGTCGGTGTGGGCGCTACCGGTGTCGGTACCATTGCCTCCGCCATCAACATGATCACCACCATCTTGACCCTGCGCGCACCGGGCATGACTATGTTCCGCATGCCGGTCTTCTGCTGGGGCGTCTTCACCGCCTCCGCCATCGTGCTGATGATCTTCCCGCTGCTGACCGCAGCCGCCTTGGGCGTGCTGTATGACCGCAAGCTGGGCGGCCACATCTACGATTCCGCTAACGGCGGTGCCATCCTGTGGCAGCACCTGTTCTGGTTCTTCGGCCACCCCGAGGTCTACGTCCTCGCGCTGCCGTTCTTCGGCGTTGTCTCCGAGATTGTCCCGGTCTTCTCCCGCAAGCCGGTCTTCGGCTACATCGGCCTGGTCTTCGCCATCCTGGCTATCGGCTCGCTGTCCATGGCCGTGTGGGCACACCACTTGTTCGTCACCGGCGCCATCCTGCTGCCGTTCTTCTCGTTCATGACGTTCCTGATTGCGGTGCCTACCGGTGTGAAGTTCTTCAACTGGGTCGGCACCATGTGGAAGGGCCACATCACCTGGGATACCCCGATGATTTGGGTCATGGGCTTCATGGCTACCTTCCTCTTCGGTGGTATGACCGGTGTTATGCTCGCTTCTCCGGCGCTGGACTTCCACTTGGCTGAGTCCTACTTCCTGATTGCGCACTTCCACTACACCCTGTTCGGTACGGTTGTGTTCTCCGCATTCGGTGGCCTGTACTTCTGGTTCCCGAAGATGACCGGCCGCATGCTGGACGAGCGCCTAGGCAAGATTCACTTCTGGCTGACCTTCATCGGCTTCCACGGCACCTTCCTGATTCAGCACTGGGTCGGCAACATGGGTATGCCACGTCGCTACGCCGACTACCTAGAGTCCGATGGCTTCACGGTCTTCAACCAGATTTCCACCATCTTCTCCTTCGTTCTCGGCGCCTCCGTTATCCCGCTGGTCTGGAACGTATTCAAGTCTTGGCGCTACGGTGAGGTCGTTACCGTGGACGACCCATGGGGCTACGGCAACTCCTTGGAGTGGGCAACCTCCTGCCCGCCTCCAAGCCACAACTTCGTCTCCCTGCCACGCATCCGCTCCGAGCGTCCGGCATTCGAGCTGCACTACCCGCACATGGTTGAGCGCATGCGCGAGGAAGCTCACGTAGGCAAGCACTAAGCCCGCACTTTAACTCCTGACTACAGCCGCCTTCCCCAGCTTCTCAGAGGTAGGGAGGGCGGCTTTGGCGTGTGTGGGATAATGGTCGTTGTGAATATTCAAACTGATACCACGATCATTACTAGCCTCGGACCAGATGTTCCGGGGGCGGCCGCCGCTTTCCTTACCGCGTTGGCTGATTTTCCTGACCCGCTTGCCGATGTCCACCTCGCCACCGCCTCCAATCACCTCACCCTCACCGCGCAGTGCGGTAACGCTGGCCTAGAAGAACGAGTGCGCGAGGCCATGACACCCTTCGGGCACGAGGTGTCCGTTGCGCCAAGCTATGCCGTCGCGCTCATCGGCGCGGATATTACCGCCGAGGACATTAGCGCGGTGCAGGAGACCGTGAAAGGGGAGACGTTTCGCATGCGCCGGATAGCGCTGGATTCCCTTTTCGCGGTGGAACTTACCGTGGCACTCGAAGATGCCACCGCGGCGCGGCGGGAGCTGCGGCAAGTCGCCGTTGAACGTGGTATCGATATCTCCCTCGAGAGCTTGGGCAATCGCGGCAAGCGCTTGGTATGCTTCGACTGCGATTCGACGCTGATTGAAGGCGAGGTCATCGAGATGCTCGCCGCCCACGCGGGCAAGGAAGCAGAAGTGGCCGCGGTGACCGAGCGCGCCATGCGCGGCGAATTGGACTTCGAGGAGTCCCTACGCGAGCGCGTCGCGGTGCTGGAGGGCCTAGATGCCTCCATCATCGATGAGGTTGCCCGCGATATCGAGCTGACACCTGGCGCTAAGGAAGCGATCGGTACCCTCCACCGTCTGGGCCACCGCACCGCCGTGGTCTCGGGTGGCTTTATTCAAGTTCTCGAGGGCTTGGCCACAGACCTCCAGCTCGACTACGTACGGGCCAATACCCTGGAAATCCGCGATGGGAAGTTGACCGGCAAGGTGATTGGGCAGGTGGTCGACCGCCAGGCGAAGGAGGATTTCTTGCGCGAATTCGCCGCCGATTCCGGAATCGGCATGGAGTCCACCGTCGCGGTGGGTGATGGCGCTAATGACATCGCCATGGTCACCGCTGCCGGGTTGGGTGTTGCCTTTGACGCGAAGCCAGCGTTGCGCGAGACCGCCGATGCTTGCATCACCCCGCGCCGCCTCGACGCCGTCCTACCGATGCTGGGGATTGCCGATGACTAAGTTTGAGATAGCCCACCAGCGCCTCGTCGCCGCCTGCACGGCCCGCGATTCCCACGAGGACCCAGCGGACCCGTCCACCGTGCAAGCGATGCAGATAGCCCTCCACCTCCCCAAGCAGGATCCTCCAGCGCGCAGCGAGGTGTTTACTGCGGCAGCCCGCGCCGTGGTGGCCGCCTGCCTAGATGACCGCGCCGGCGAGGACGGCGCCTTCGCCGCGGCGCTCGCGCAGTGGTATGGTCACCGCATCCGCAAGATCGCCCGCCGCGCGCGCAATAAGGCGTGGCGCGATGTGCAGCTACTGCCTGGTGTCACCGTTGATGACCGCGCGCGTGCGTTTGCGCCCTCGGCAGTGGGGGAGGTGGACCCGTTGATTAGTAAGCTGCAGATCGGTCATACGGATCTCGCAATGGACGAGCCAGGGCCTCCGCTTGCCGATGCCCCCATTATCTACGTCGACCGCAGCCTCGCCATGACCGCGGGCAAGGCCGCCGCTCAAGTGGGCCACGGTTCGATGATGTTCGCCGCGGCTATGAGCCAAGAGGAAGCCGCCGCCTGGGCGGCAGAAGGTTTCCCGCTTTCCGTCCGCGAGGTGGACGCGGAGTTATTTGGCACCGCCTGCGCGCAGGAAGAGGCGGTGGTCATCATCGATGCCGGGTTTACCGAGATCGCCCCCGACTCGGCTACCGTGTGTGCGCTGCGGCGACCAATCGCTTAAGCGCCCCGCGCACCGTCTCCGGGTTCGTGGTTTGCCAGAACTGCGGCATGGATGCTTTGAGGAATGCGCCGTAGCGCTTGTATTCCAGCCGGTTATCCAACACGGCGACGACCCCGCGGTCTGTTACGTGGCGCAAGAGCCGCCCGGATCCCTGCGCCATGAGGAGGGCCGCGTGATTGGCGGAGACCTCCATGAACCCGGAGCGGCCGGCGGCATCGGCTGCCTGGGATCGGGCCTGCAGCAGCGGGTTATCGGGCCGCGGGAAGGGGATGCGGTCAATGAGGACCAGCGAGCACGACGGCCCCGGAACGTCCACGCCTTGCCAGAGGGTTAAGGTGCCAAACAGGCAGGAGTTTTCCTTCGTGGAGAACTTGTCCACCAGCGTGCCGATGGCATCTTCGCCCTGCACATACAAATCAAACGGCAATCGCGGCGCCAAGGCCTCCGCGGCTTCTTCTGCCGCCCTACGCGAGGAGAATAGCCCCAGCGTGCGCCCGCCGGCGGCCATGATGAGCTCGTATATTTCCTCTAGGGTTTCGGAGGACAGGCCGTCGCGCCCCGGCGCCGGGAGGTGTTTGGCGGTATATAAGATGCCGGATTTCGCCGGGTCAAAGGGCGTTCCCGCATCGAGCGTGTCATACGTGCCGGACGGTAGGCCCCATTGTGCTGCCATGGCGTCGAATCGCCCGCCTAGGGCCAGCGTGGCCGAGGTGAGTACGACCGTTTGCTCCCCAAATAGGTTCTCGCGCAGCATATGCGCGATAGACAACGGCGCGACGGCGAGTGTATCGGTGCCCTCCAGCCACACGACATCGTCCTGCGCGGCAGGGTCATCGGTGGCGAAGACCTCCAAGATCCTACCGATTGCCTCGGCCAGGTCCGTGAGGTGATTGCTTAGGTTTTGGCGCTCGGCGTTCTTTTCTGGGTCATCGTTAGCCTCGCCTTCTGGGGCGCGGGAGATGAGGGATTTAACGCGCAGGAACTCGTCGGCAAGCGCGCGCAAGTGCGCCTGGGACGTCTCATCCAAATCCGTCCACCGGCCGGGCTCCTGCACGCGCAGCAGATCATCGAATTCATCCGCCAACTCCGCCAGGTTACCGGCATTGCCCAATGACTTAGCCCGGTTCGCCGCCATCTTAATGGCGCGGGAGGTAATCTCCGCCGTGGAGACGGAGGTAATGCGCCCATCGAGCTCGTGGGCCTCATCGATGATCGCCACATCGTGTTCGGGCAGGATATTGGCCTCAGAGATGGCGTCGATGGCGAGCATGGCGTGGTTGGTGACGATAATATCGACATCGGCAGCCGCTCGGCGGGCCTCTTCGGCGAAGCAATCCGCACCGTGCGGGCAGCGCCCAGCCCCCAAGCACTCATTCGAAGTCACCGATACCGCCCGCCACACCAAATCCGGCACGCCGAACTCTAAATCGTCCCGGTCACCGGTCTCTGTCTCCTGCGCCCAGTCGTGGATGCGGCGCACGGCCTTGCCGCGGTAGGAGATATCGGACTCATCGATTAGAGCCTCCGGGTCATCCGGTGTGGCCGCGATCTTATTCAGGCACACATAATTATTGCGGCCCTTCATGATGGCGAAGGTGGGGGTGCGCTCCATGACATCGGCTAGCGCCTCCGTCAGCCGCGGGAGGTCGCGCTCCACCAACTGGCGCTGCAGGGCCAGCGTGGCCGTGGAGACGACGACGGTGGAACCCGAGTTCATCGCATGCCGGATGGCCGGAACCAGGTAGGCCAGGGATTTACCCGTACCCGTGCCCGCCTGGACGGCGAGGTGGCGCTCGGTTTCCAAGGCCTTGGATACCGCGTTGGCCATGCGAACCTGGCCCTCGCGGCGGGAGCCGCCGAGCGCATCCACCGCCGCGCCTAGCAGCGTTTCCGTGTCGTGGTTTAGGGGCTCATCTGCAGGGTCACTCACCCCACACAGTCTAGCGACCTAGTCCTTAAAGCCCACCATTCGCGTGGGCACGGCGGCGTCATCGCGCGAAAGCGCCAGGCCCTCCCACGGCAGGGTCTTGCGGGCCTCGTCCAAGTAGGTGCGAGAGGCCTCCAAATCGGGCAGATCCTCCACGATGTGCCCATCGCGCATCAAGGGGATGGTCAACTCGCGGGTGGTGAGCTGGCCCGTATCCGGCGCCTGCGCGGCGAAGGGGTACACGACCTCTTCTACCGCCACGCCGGAAGACCGGTAGGTGCGCAGCGCGCGCTTGGCCCCGCCCACTGATTGCTTGGACGACGAGCGCTTGGCCACCGGGACCCCGTCGACCTCGACGACCTTGTAGACCATGCCCGCGGTCGGGGCACCGGATCCGGTGACCACGGAGGTGCCCACGCCGTAGACATCGACGGGATCGCCGCGCAGACCCGCAATGGCAAACTCGTCCAAATCGGACGAGACAACGATATTGGTATTGTGATTGCCCAGCTCATCGAGCTGCTTGCGCACGCGGCGGGTCACCGCACCCAGGTCACCGGAATCGATGCGCACCCCGCCAAGCTCCGGACCACCGACCTTGACCGCGGTCTCGACGCCCTTGGTGATGTCATACGTATCCACCAGCAGGGTGGTATCGATGCCCAGAGTATCGATCTGCGCGCGGAAGGCCGCCTCCTCATTGCTCGTGCCATCCGGGTTCGTATGCGCCAAGGTCCAGGCGTGGGCGGCGGTACCAGATACCGGGATGCCGTAGCGGAAGCCTGCCTCCAGGTTGGAGGTGGCGGTAAAGCCGGCGAGGTAAGCAGCGCGGGCGGCGGTTACGGCCGCGTACTCGTGGGTGCGGCGGCTGCCCATCTCCAAAATGGGGCGGCCATCGGCGGCGGTGACCATGCGGGATGCGGCAGAGGCGACGGCGGAATCGGCGTTGAGGATAGAAAGCACGATGGTTTCTAGCACCACGCACTCACCAAAGGTGCCGCGCACCGTCAAAATGGGTGAGTTGGGAAAATACAGCTCGCCTTCGCGGTAGCCGTCGATTTGCCCGGAAAAGCGCCAGTCACGCAGGTACTGGCGGGTATCTTCATCCAGGAAATCCATCTGTTCCAGCTGCTCGGGGGAGAAGCGGAAATCTTCCACCGCGCGCAGCACGCGGTCGGTGCCGGCGACGACGCCGTAGCGACGCTCATTGGGCAGGCGGCGGGAAAAGACCTCGCAGGTCACGTTGCGGTGGGCGGTGCCATCGCGAAGCGCGGCTTGCAGCATGGTGAGCTCGTATTTATCCGTGAGCAAGGCGGTGGAGCGATCGATAGGGCGTGCTATGTCATTCATGAGCCTGATACTACTCACAGGTTAAGAAGCTTTCAGCATACCCGGGCCACCACCCTGGTGAGCTGCGGGGAGACCCAATGCCCGAAATGCCAGCGAAAAATGATTAGGCTATAAGGCATGAAGCCGCAACACCCCGAAGTCCGTATGAGCTCTCCCATGGCCACGCCCGACTTGGATGAAGGAATCGAAGTTGATGTGGCCGCGAGCGAGAACCTGCCGTGGATGTGCATCGTCTGGGACGATCCCGTCAACTTGATGAGCTACGTGTCCTACGTATTCCAAACCGTTTTGGGCTACGACAAAAAGCGGGCCAACGAGCTGATGATGCAGGTCCACACGGAAGGCAAGGCCGCCGTGTCCAGCGGCGAGAAGGACAAGGTTGAGGCGGACGTTAAAAAGCTCCAGATCGCGGGTCTGTGGGCGACAATGCAACAGGCAGGGTAGATAGATGCAACCGTGGAAAAAGAAGAAATCGCTCATGCGCGGGTCCAAAATCACGGCGGTATTCGAGCCCATGGAGCGCGAAGTCATCGGCAACCTCACCGCCACCGTCTCTGAGGCGATCATCGGCCGCGCCCAGTCCGCGCCGAAGGATGAGCTCGCGGAAATGCTGGACATGCCCACCGGCCATACCGAGGCCCCCGAGGATCCCTCCCTGGCGCGGCTGTTCCCGGACTTCCAAAAGCCCGGCGATGAGGAATACGACGGCGACGCCTCCCTCTTGCGCTCGCTGCACGAAAACGACATCGCGCGGGCGAAGCTGCAGAACCTGCAGGTCATCGGCAATGCGCTGGGCCCCACCGGCGGGGTAGAGGTCTCCATTTCGGAGCAGGAAGCCCAAGCCTTCGTGGCGGGGCTCAATGATCTGCGCTTATACGTCGCGGCTGGGGACGCGACCGACGAAAACCTCATGACGGACCGCGATACCTTGGTGGAATGGCTGGCCTATTGCCAGGATTCCCTGCTGGAAGTGTTGATGGATTAATGATTGACGGCATTAGCATTGGCCATTTTTCCGCCGAGGACACTGGTGCCACCGTGCTCTACTGCGGCCCGAAGGGCGCGCTAGCCAGCGTGGATGTGCGCGGCGGCGGGCCCGGTACGCGCGAGACCGATCTGTTGCAGCCGCACAATACCGTCGAGCGCGTCCATGCGATCGTGCTTGCGGGTGGGTCCGCCTTTGGCTTGGCCGCCGCGGATGGCGTCATGCGCGAATTGGAAGCGCACGGGGTGGGTTTCCCCGTCTTTGGCGAGGACAAGCCCGGCCCGCGCGTGCCCATTGTGCCGGCGGCGGTGATTTTCGATCTGCTGGCGGGCCCTTCTCGCCCTGGGCCGGAGGATGGCGCGGCGGCGCTGCGGGCGGCAATGGCCGGCCACGACGACACGGTGGGCACGGTCGGCGCGGGCGTGGGCGCTACGGCGGGCAAGCTGCGCGGCGGCTTCGGCCTGGCCACCCGCAAGGTGGGAAACTACGAGGTCAGCGCCGCGATGGTGGCCAATCCCGTGGGCGAGGTCATCGACCCGCACTCCGGCCGCCTCTACGGCGCGCCGGGCCGCACGCCGGTCAACGCGGACGCCTACCGCGACCTGCCGCACGCTGCCGCGAAGCTGAATACGACGATTGGCGCGGTGCTTACCGATGCCCCCGTTACCACCGCCCAAGCCCAACGCCTCGCCATGACGGCCCACGACGGGATTGCGCGCGCCGTTCGGCCCGCGCATTCGCCGCTGGACGGAGATACCATTTTCGCCTTGTCGACGGCGCAGGAACCCGCCGAGGTGGACAAGATCCAGCTGTGCGCTGCGGCAGCCGACGTGGTGGAGGAGGCCATCGTCACCGCGGTCACCGCCGCACGCCCTGGCCTGGGGCTTCGCGCGTATCGCGACTTGCTCGGCTAAGATATTGCCCATTATGACTATGGGTGGAACTTCACGTAATCAGCTGGCGTCGACCAGCACGAACAACCGCGGCCGTGGCCGCATCAGCACCGGCCTATCCTTGGCCCTGGGGTTCCTCGCAGTGGAGTGGTCGGTCCACCTCATCAACGCCGTCGTCTTCGGCGGCGGGCTGTCCAATTACGGCATCCGCCCGCTCGACGTGGATGGCCTGTGGGGCATTATCACGGCGCCGCTCTTGCACGGCAGCCTGGAGCACTTGATGTCCAACTCGTTGCCGGGTGCCCTGTTTTGCTTCCTCATTGGCTTGTCCGGGCGCAGGGTGTGGTGGGAGGTCACCTTGATCACCACCGTGGTAGCGGGCCTTGGAACGTGGTTCTTGGGCGGGGCCGGTACCTCGCATATCGGCGCGTCCGGGCTGGTCTATGGTTGGCTGGCCTACCTCGTGGTGCGCGGCGTCTTCAATCGCTCCCTGCTGCAGATCATTTTGGGCATTATCCTGGGCTTTTCCTATTCCGGACTGATTTGGGGCGTGCTGCCCGTCGCCGAGGGTATTAGCTGGCAAGGCCACCTCTTCGGCGCCCTGGGCGGCGTACTGGCCGGCATGTTCATCACCTCCGATGATCCGGCAAAGGCAGGGAGGAAATAATGCCTAACGCATCGTCTCCCATCGGCATCTTTGACTCGGGCGTCGGCGGGCTGACCGTGGCCCGCGCGGTGATGGAGCAGCTACCGCAAGAATCCGTTATATATATGGGCGATACCGCCCACGGCCCCTACGGGCCGCGGCCCATCTCGCAGGTGCGGGCCTTTTCCCAGGATATTGCCGATAAGCTGGTAGAACGCGGTTGCAAGATGCTGGTCATCGCCTGCAATACCGCCACCGCAGCCTTCCTGCACGATGCCCGCGAGCGCTACGATATCCCCATCGTGGAGGTCATCCACCCGGCCGTGCGCCGCGCCATGTCCACCACGCGCAATGGCAAGATTGGCGTTATCGGCACTGAGGGCACCATCAAATCCGGCGCGTACCAGGACCTTTTCGCGCTCAACCCCAATGTTGAGGCGGTAGCCGCCGCCTGCCCGGACTTCGTGCCCTTTGTCGAGCGCGGGATTACGGCAGGCCGCCAAATCCTCGGCGTCGCCGAGGGGTACCTTGCGCCCCTGCAGGCCCAGGGCGTGGACACCTTGGTGCTGGGATGCACGCACTACCCGCTGCTTACCGGTATCATCCAGCTCGCCATGGGCGAAAACGTGTCCCTGGTGGCCTCCTCAGAGGAGACCACGAAGGACGTCATGCGCCTTCTTACGGAAACGGACATGCTCGCCCCCGAGGGCAACCAGCCGGTCCATTCCTTCGAATCCACCGGCGATCCAGAGGTCTTCGCCCAGCTGGCCACGCGCTTTTTGGGCCCGCAGATCGGCTAAGACAGCCGAAATTCCTCCCCCTTTTTGCGCGCGGTACCAGCATTCGGTCCGGATTCATGGAACTATTGGTTCCATGAAGCTGACCATCCTAGGCTGCTCCGGTAGCGTACCCACCGCAGACAATCCTGCCTCCGGCTATGTCGTGTCCTTCGACAATGCACCGTCCATCATCCTGGATATGGGCTCGGGCACGCTGGGCCAGCTAGCTCAACTGCAGGATCCGTGCGATGCCCACGTAGCCTTTAGCCACCTGCACGCGGATCACTGCGCGGATTTTCCCTCCCTCATGGTGTGGCGCCGCTTCCATCCCACCGCCCCGGCAGCCTCGCGCAACTTCTGCTTCGGCCCGTCTGCCACGCCGACGCACTTGGGCCGCCTGTCCTCCGACGAGGTAAATGGGATCGACGATATGTCCGATACCTTGGCGTTTAGCCCGTGGGTGGCGGGGGAGCACCAGCTTGTCGATGACGTCTTTATCACCCCCTTCCCCGTCAACCACCCGGTAGAGGCCTATGCGCTGCGCATCGAGCACGCCAAGACCGGCCAGACCATTACCTATTCCGGCGATACGTCTTATACGCCTGCGCTTGTCGATGCCGCCCGGGGCGCCGATCTCTTCCTCTGCGAGGCCACCTGGGGTGCTTCCTCCGAGGGCATGGCACCCGGCATGCACATGTCGGGCTCGGAAGCGGGGCGCGCGGCGCGGGAAGCGGGCGTTGGCACGCTGGTGTTGATCCACATCCAGCCCTGGGGCGATGCTAAGGCCACCGTGGCGGCGGCGCGGGAGGAATTCGACGGCGAGATCGTGCTGGGTACTGCGGGCATGCAGTTCTAAGTTACGCTGGAGGGCATGACTGAATTTACTCGTGCCGATGGGCGCGCGCTCGACCAAATGCGCAGCGTCCGCATTACCCGCAATTTCACCACCAACCCGGCCGGATCCGTCTTGGTGGAATTTGGCAATACCCGCGTGATGTGCACCGCCTCCGTCGAACTCGGGGTGCCGCGTTTCAAGCGCGATTCCGGCGAGGGCTGGCTGACCGCCGAGTACGCCATGCTGCCGTCCGCCACCCACGACCGCATGCCACGCGAGTCCATGCGCGGCAAGGTCAAGGGCCGTACCCACGAGATTTCCCGCCTAGTCGGCCGCTCCCTGCGCGCCGCCGTGGACCTGGAGGAGCTGGGTGAGAACACCATCCAGCTCGATTGCGATGTGCTGCAGGCCGATGGCGGCACCCGCACCGCCTCCATCACGGGCGCCTACGTTGCGCTTGCCGATGCCATCGCGCACCTCAAGTCCGAAGGCGTCGTCCCCGGCGAGCCGCTGCTCGATCCCATCGCTGCGGTCTCCGTGGGCATCATCGACGGCGAAATCTGCCTCGACCTGCCCTATGAGGAAGATTCCCGCGCCGAGGTGGACCTTAACGTGGTGATGCAAGAATCCGGCGACTTCGTTGAAATCCAGGGCACCGGCGAGCACGGCCTCTTTGGCCGCGAGCAGCTCAACGGCATGCTGGATGTGGCCCAGAAGGGCTGCAGCGAGCTTATCGCGGCGCAGAAAGCGGCGCTGGGATGGTAATCCTCGTCGCCTCCGGCAATCCGAAGAAGCTGGCCGAGCTCGATCGCATCCTATCCGAGGCCGGCATCGAGGGAGTTGAACTGCGCCTGCTTTCCGAGGTCGAACCCTACCCAGAGCCCGTCGAAGACGGCCGCACCTTCGCCGATAACGCGCTCATCAAGGCCCGCGCCGGGGCTGCCGCCACGGGCCTAGTGACCATCGCGGATGATTCCGGGCTGGCCATCGAGGAGCTCAACGGCATGCCAGGCGTACTCTCGGCCCGCTGGTCCGGCGAACATGGCAATGACCAGGCCAATAATGACCTGGTCTTGGCGCAGATGGCGGATGTTCCAGACAAACGGCGCGCCGCCGCCTTCGTTTCCGTGTGCGCTCTGGTGACCCCCGAAGGCACCGAGCGCGTGGCCGAGGGCCGCTGGGAAGGCAAGCTGCTGCGCGAGCCGCGCGGCGCTAATGGTTTTGGCTACGATCCACTCTTTCAACCAGAAGGCGAGTCGCGTTCTGCGGCGGAAATGTCGGCTGCGGATAAGAACGCGGTCTCGCACCGCGGCCGCGCCCTTTCCCAGCTGGTCCCGCTTATCGCGGAGCTGGCTGGCTAATTATGCGTTGAGCTGGAATTGCTCCTCGATTTCCTTGCGGCGCTTGTGCTCCATCCAGAAGGACAGGAAGGGCACCACGCCGGCGAGCGCGGTGGTAATCAGCTTGCTCGCTGGCCACAGCGCGCGCGGGCCCAGAATCAGGATGGAGAGCAGGTAGGTCATGTACGCGATGCCGTGCACGATGGCGATATAGGTCGCCCATTCCGGAATCTCCGCGCCTAAGACATACTGGAAGAACATGCGGATGACCAGGATGATCAGGAAGATACCGGTCACCGTGGCCGCGATGGAAAAGAACTTCAGCGGGCCGCGGATGCGCGCCTTGCGGTCTGGGTGTACCTGGTTTGTCATGATTTACTTTCTCCTTTTATCTGTTGGGCCTTCGTCGCGTCCCTCTGCGGGGGAACCGCGGCGGCGCCGAGGCTGATTCAACGCATTAAACTCTTCCACATTCAGCTGCGGGCGCTGCGGCAAGAAATCCTCATCGATGGCGGTTTTCTCCGCCGAGTCCCTCTCCTCAGAACCATCGGCCGAGCCAGATATTCCGTCGGCGGTTTCGCCGACATTTCCAGAGGCGTTTCCTGAGGCCTGCAGCGAATCCATCTCGCGGACTTCGTTCTCTGCGGCGAGGCGCTCATTTTCATAGCGCAGCGTGGTGCGATAAGCATAGACCACGAATACCGCAAAAAGCGGCCACTGAAAGGCATAGCCCAAGTTTTGGAAGGTGCCCGAGCCGGAGCGGAAGCGCGTCCACTGCCAATAGGCGAGGAAGAGGAAAAGCACCACGAAAAATATGACGAGGGCGATGTGCCACCACCGCACCTTCACGCGCCGTTTCTTCTGATCCTCGTGCATACTCACCTCACCCAGCCTACCTATCCACCGCCGCAATACGGAATGCCCCTGGTTTCTTGTTTATCAGCGCGCCGTGTACACTATTCAACGTTGCTCGCGCCCGTGGCGGAATTGGCAGACGCGCTAGATTTAGGTTCTAGTGTCTTATGACGTGTGAGTTCAAGTCTCACCGGGCGCACAAGAAAGGCACCGCAGTACTTGCTTGAAGAACTGCGGTGCCTTTGCGGATCTTAGTCCACCTCGGTGAACTTGCGGTCCCAGGAGGAGCGGACGGGGTTGGCATCGGCAAGCAGGATATCGAAGCGGTCATTGGCGATCTCAACGATTTCGCTCAGCGCAATGCGGTATTCCTGCGCATCGGAATTGGCGAGGCGCCGCACGCCGGCATCGATCACACGCTCTACCGTGTCATTGGTATCGAGGTATGCGACAAATGGCATGCCAAAGCGCTCGCGGTAGGCGGCGGACAGCTCGGTAATGCGCTCGGTTTGCACGTCGTCGAGCTCGCTGAGTCCCAGCGAGCCGCGGTCAGCGGAAATATTCGCCGCCTCATCGGCCGAGGCCAAAAGCAGCTCGTCCATCGCGGGGTAGTCGTGGATGAGCGCATCGCGGCGTTCAGCATCCGCGGTCAGCACGGCGACCTGGATGGCGGCGCGCAGCTCATTGACATCGCTAAACGGCCGGGACTGCCAGGCCAGCTCCAGCGGCCAGGTCTCATTATTAAAGAGCGGGCGCAGCGCGGCGGTGAACTCCTCGCGCGAGGCCTCGTTCAGCTCGTTCAGGCTCACGCCTTTGCCATCGGCGCGCGAGACCTGCGCGCTCGCGCTGCCGGTGTGGAAGAACAACAAGTTGAGCACGATTGCGGTAATCGCCCCGATGGACATGCCAGAAGAAACGAAGGTCTGCGCCCACTCCGGGAAGGCAGTGGCAACCTCCGGCTTGAAGGTCACCAGCATGGCCAGGCCCAGCGCGGAGGTGACGATGACGGAGTTGCGGCCATCGCTGAGATCCGACTTTGCAATGGTCTGCAGGCCCACCCACGCCACGTTGGCAAAAAGCGCGAGAGATGCGCCGCCGAGCACCGGCGACGGAATCGCGGCAACCACCGCGCCGGCCTTTGGCAAAAGGCCCAGCACGATCATGAACCCCGCGGCAGCCACGGCCACCCAGCGCGATTTCACGTTGGTCAAGCGCACCAAGCCAACGTTTTGCGCAAAGCAGGTATAGGGGAAGGAATTCATCACGCCGCCTACCAGGGTGGAGACACCATCGGCGCGGATGGCGCGCACCACGTCATCGCGGCGGATGCGCTTTTTGACGATTTCACCGGTGGCAAACACATCGCCGGTCGTTTCCACCATCGTGATGATCATGACGATAATCAGCGAGAAAATCGCCACGAGGTCGAATTGCGGCATGCCGAAATAAAACGGCGTCGTAATGCCGAGGGCGGGGGAGGAGGAGACTTCGCTAAAGGAGGCATCGCCAAGCGCGAGCGCCACGCCCGTGCCCAGGACCAAGCCGATGAGCACCGCCAACGTGCCCACGAAGCCGGAGGAAAAACGCTGCACCATAATGATGACCGCCAGCGTGCCAAAGCCATAGAGCAAATCGCGCGTGGCCGGCACGCCCTCGGCATAATTGACAAAGTCATTGGCCGATACCGCCAGCAGCGAGGTGCCCATCACCAGCAGCACCGAACCGGTAACCACCGGCGGGAAGAAGCGCAGCACCTTGCCAAAGACCGGCGCGGCGAAGAAGGTAAAAAGGCCCGCGACGATGATGGCGCCGTAAATCGTGGGCAGCGATGCCACCCCGCCCTCGCCATCGGTAGCGCCCAGGCCAATCGCGATGATGGGCGATACCGCCGTCGTGGTCACGCCCTGCACGATGGGCAGGCGCACGCCAATATGCTTGCCGATGCCCACCGACTGAATGATCGTCGCAATACCGCAGGTTAAAAGGTCGGCATTGATGAGGTGGATGGTAGTTTCCGCGTCCAGGTTTAACGAGCTGGCGATGAGCAGCGGGACGATGACCGCCCCGGCATAAAACGCGAGGACGTGCTGCAGCCCAAGGGCGGCGAGTTTCGGCGCGGGGGGAACGATGTCTACGGGGTGCTTGGGCTGGGACGCCACGAAGTTCTCCTTGTTACGGAAGCGAAGCTGACCGCCTTAACAGTAGAGGTACACGCAGGTCGGCGCCAAAGCGTACGTGAGCAAAGCCACGATCGGGGCTGGATTGCCCCCGAACAAAAACGTACGGGTGGTTTATATGAATCGGGCTACCAGCAAAGCATGATGACCGGTTTATAACTGGTGCTCACGGCAATGTTTACGGTTGTTAATTTCGCGAATCGAGCCGACAATGAAGAAGTGACGGGGCTTGATGCTGCGGGATGAAAAGGCGGCATGTGCCCCGGGAAATTTGACCCAGAAGAAGGGAATTATGACTACCGCAACTAAGCCCCAGCAGTATCAAGGGTGGGAAGGTTTTGCTCCCGGCCCTTGGACCGAGGGCATCAACGTCCGCGATTTCATCCAGCGCAACTACACGCCTTATAACGGCGATTCCAGCTTCCTTGCTGGCCCCACCGATAAGACGCTGCGCGTGTGGGACACCCTGGAAAAGGACTACCTGTCAGTCGAGCGCGAAAAGCGCATTTACGATGTCGATACGCACACCCCGACCGATATCGATGCCTTCCCGGCCGGTTATATCTCAGAAGACGATGACGTCATCGTCGGCCTGCAAACCGATACGCCGCTCAAGCGCGCCATGATGCCGTTCGGCGGCTGGCGCATGGTGAAGCAGGCCATCGGCGAGGCGGGCAAAGAGGTAGATCCCGAGGTGGAGAAGATCTTCACCCGCTACCGCAAGACCCACAACGATGCGGTCTTCGATATCTACACCCCGCGCATCCGCGCCGCCCGTTCATCACACATCATCACCGGCCTGCCCGATGCCTATGGCCGCGGCCGCATCATCGGCGATTACCGCCGCGTGGCGCTGTACGGCGTGGACTATCTCATCCAGGAAAAGATGAAGGCCCGCGATGCCATTGCCGATGCCGGCTTTTCCGAGCACTGGGCCCGCTACCGCGAGGAGCACTCCGAGCAGATCAAGGCCCTGAAGAAGCTCAAGGCGATGGCCGAGTCCTACGGCTTCGATATCTCCGAGCCGGCGCGCACCGCCCACGAGGCCGTGCAGTGGACCTATTTTGGCTACCTCGCCTCCATCAAGTCCCAGGACGGCGCCGCCATGTCCATCGGCCGCCTGTCCGCATTCTTCGACTGCTACTTCGAGCGCGATTTGGCCGCTGGCATCATCACCGAGGAACAGGCACAGGAAATCATCGACGCGCTCGTGCTGAAGCTGCGCATCGTCCGCTTCCTGCGCACCATCGACTATGACCAGATTTTCTCCGGCGATCCGTACTGGGCCACCTGGCCCGATGCCGGCTTCGGCAGCGACGGCCGCCACATGGTCACCAAGACCTCCTTCCGCCTCCTGCAGACCCTGATCAACCTGGGGCCATCACCGGAGCCGAATATCACCATTTTCTGGGATCCGGAGCTGCCCGCAGGCTACAAGGAATTCTGCGCGCACATCTCCATTGAAACCTCCTCCATCCAGTACGAGTCTGATCGCCAGATTCGCGACGAGTGGGGCGATGACGCTGCGATTGCCTGCTGCGTGTCCCCGATGGAAGTGGGCAAGCAGATGCAGTTCTTCGGCGCCCGCGTCAATGCCGCCAAGGCCCTGCTCTACGCCATGAACGGCGGCCGGGATGAGGTCTCCGGCAAGCAAGTCGTTGAAGGCTACGAGCCGATTCAAGGCGATGGCCCGTTGGACTTCGACGAGGTCTGGCAAAAGTACGAGGAGATGCTGGACTGGGTGGTTGGCACTTACGTCGAGGCGCTAAACATCATCCACTACTCGCACGATAAGTACGCTTACGAGGCCGTGGAAATGGCGCTGCATGATTCCAATATCATCCGCTCCATGGGCTGCGGCATCGCGGGGCTTTCCATCGTCGCCGATTCGCTTTCTGCCATCAAATACGCCAAGGTCACCCCGGTCCGGGATGAGACCGGCCTGATTACGGATTACATCACCGAAGGCGAATTCCCGTTCTACGGCAACGACGACGACCGCGCCGATGACATCGCCGCCACCATCGTGCACACCGTGATGGAGAAAATTAAGGCCATCCCGATGTACCGCAATGCCATCCCCACCCAGTCCGTGCTGACCATTACCTCCAACGTGGTCTACGGCAAGGCAACAGGATCCTTCCCGTCGGGCCACAAGGCCGGCACCCCCTTCTCCCCGGGTGCTAACCCCGAAAACGGCGCGGATAACCACGGCATGGTCGCCTCCATGCTGTCGGTGGGCAAGCTGGATTACAAGGATGCCCTGGACGGCATCTCGCTGACCAATACCATCACCCCGACCGGATTGGGCCGCACCCCAGAAGAGCGCATCACCAACCTGGTGGGCGTGCTGGATGCCGGCTTCATCATGGAACAATAAGAATCACGACAAGGAGAACCATCATGGCAACCCCAACCTTTGCAGAACGCCTTTCAGACATGAAGGCCAGCCGCGACGAGCACAAGATGAACTCTGGCCTGTACCACGCCAACATCAACGTGCTGGACAAGTCCACGCTGGAAGATGCCGTCGAGCACCCAGAGAAATACCCGAACCTCACCGTTCGCGTCTCTGGCTATGCGGTCAACTTCGTCAAGCTCACCAAGGAGCAGCAGCTTGACGTCATCTCCCGCACCTTCCACCAGGGTTCATAATCATGGCTGATGGCATTACTGGTGTGGTCACCCTGTCGCCGGAATCCGGCGAGCGCGTTCGCGGTGTTGCCGCGGGCCTGGGAACCGACCACGAACTCGATGAGATTACCCGCCCCGAGCTCATGGAGGCGCGCCGCACCGGCGATATCGCCCTCGTGCACTCTTGGGAGCTGGTAACCGCCGTCGACGGCCCGGGCACCCGCATGACCATGTTCATGTCCGGCTGCCCCCTGCGCTGCCAGTATTGCCATAACCCGGACACCATGGAGATGAAGACCGGCACCTTGGAGCGGGTCGACGATGTGGTCAAACGCATCAAGCGCTATAAGCCCATCTTCCAAGCTTCCGGTGGCGGCCTGACCATCTCCGGTGGTGAGCCCCTCTTCCAAATTGCGTTTACCCGGCGTGTGCTCAAGGAAGTCCACGACGCCGGCATCCACACCACCATCGATACCTCTGGGTTCTTGGGCTCGCGCTTGCGCGATGAAGACCTAGACAATATCGACCTCGTGCTGCTGGACGTGAAGTCGGGCGATGAGGAAACTTATCAGCGCGTAACGAGGCGCCAGCTGCAGCCCACGCTCGATTTTGGTGACCGCCTCAACGCGATAGGCAAGCCGGTGTGGATTCGCTTCGTCGTCGTGCCGGGCCTGACGGATTCGGCCGAGAACGTAGAAAACGTCGCCTCCATCGTGGCGCGGTGGAAGTCCAATGTAGAACGCGTCGAGGTCCTGCCCTTCCACAATATGGGTAAGGACAAGTGGGAGGGGCTCGATATGACCTACCACTTGGCAGATACCAAGCCGCCGAAGCCGGAAGACGTGGAAAAAGTCCGCGACGTGTTCCGCGCGAAGGGCCTGGAGGTTTACTAACCTGGGTGGGCATGACTCACTACCGCCGCTTCGGCCACGATATTATTGAACACACCCTGGAAGTACCGTGGGATTATGACAATCCGCGCGGGACTTTTGCTCTCTATGCCCGCGAAATCATCCCGCCAGGCGGCGAGGACTTGCCGGCGCTGCTGTACCTGCAGGGAGGCCCAGGTTTTCCGGCCCCACGGCCGGTCAAACCGACGGGGCTTATCGGCAAGGCGCTCGAGCGCTACCGCGTCATCCTCCTCGATCAGCGCGGCACGGGGCGATCGCACCGCATCGATAGGCTGAGCCCCGCAGAAGAGCGCAGCGCCGAACACCTGGCCTTATTGCGCCAGGACAGTATCGTGCGCGATGCCGAGCGCCTCCGCGAACACCTGGGGTTGGAGACTTGGTCCCTGTTCGGCCAGTCCTTCGGCGGCTTTTGCATCACTGCGTACCTGTCTCAGGCTCCCGAGTCCGTCAAGCACGCGTTTTTCACCGGTGGCATCCCCACGCTGCAGGGCGCGGATCACCTTTACCGCTCGACTTTTAGCAAGCTCAAGGCCCGCCAGGAGCGCTTCTACCGCGAGTTCCCCTGGGTGCGGCGCCGCATCGAGGAAATCATCGCCCACCTTGATAATTCCGATGAACGCCTGCACACCGGCGAGCGGCTGTCCTCGCTGCGCTTTCGCACCATTGGCACCGATTTGGGGCGGGGCACCGGGTTCGACGGCCTGGCCTACCTCCTGGAAGAGCCCTTCCGTACCGTGCGGGGAGAGAAGGTGCTGCGGGATGATTTCCTGTGGGGCATCGGCGAGCGCGTGAGCTTTGCGGAGGCCCCGCTTTATGCGGCGATCCACGAGTCCATTTATGCCGGCAGCGGCGGGCAGGCGGCGACGCAGTGGTCGGCGCACCGCGTGCGCGAGGAGTTCCCGGAGTTTGCCGAGTCCGGCACTTGGCTGACCGGCGAGCATATTTTCCCGTGGCAGTTCGACGAGGACCCGGCGCTGCAGGCCTTCAAGGAGGGCGCGCACGGCTTGGCGGAGCGGGATTTTACTGCGCCTTATGCGCTTGCCGATGCCCCCACCACCGCCGCCGCCATCTACCTCGACGATATCTTCGTACCGTTGGAAGAATCCTTGGCCACCGCCGCGCACTTGGGCGATCTGCGGCCGTGGGTGACGAATGAGTACCAGCACAATGGCATCGGCGAGAACGGCGCGGAGGTGATGGGCAAGCTCTTTGCGCTTATCGATGACCACTAGCGAACGCTTTCCGCCTGTGCGAAAATTAATTTCCCATACGTAGTTAGGGAGAGGGAATGTTGAGCTTAATCATCATCGGTATCATCATCTTGCTGATTCTCGCCACCGTATTTGATGGCTATTACATCGTGCGTACCCGCGAGGCGGCCATCTTGGAACGGTTGGGTAAATTCCAGACAGTCGCCCACGCGGGGTTGCACTTCAAGATGCCCTGGATCGACCGCGTGCGCGATAAGATTTCGCTGCAGGTGCGCCAACTGGACGTAATGGTGGAAACCAAGACGAAGGATAATGTCTTCGTCCAAATCCCGGTTGCGGTGCAGTACGAGGTGGTAGAAGGCCGCGAGCGCGAGGCCTTTTATATGCTCTCCAACCACGAGCAACAGATCGTGGCCTATGTGCAAGATAATGTGCGCTCGTCGGTGGCGAATATGGGCTTGGACGAGTCTTTTTCCTCCAAGGACACCATCGCGCAGAACGTGGCGGCCTCTCTCCGGGATAATATGGCCGAATACGGCTGGAACTTCGTCAATACGCTGGTAACCGATATTCGCCCGGATTCCCGCGTGCGCGAGTCCATGAACTCCATTAACGCGGCGCAGCGCGAGCGCGAGGCGGCCATCGCCCAGGCGGAGGCGGAAAAGATCCGCGTGGTCAAAGAAGCCGAGGGTGCCGCGGAGGCAAAGAAGCTGCAGGGTAGGGGTGTTGCCGAGCAGCGCAAGGAGATTGTAGAGGGCATCGCCCAGCAGTACGAGCTACTGCGCGATGCCGGTGTGCAGGAATCTCCCGAGGTCCTCATGCTGGTGTCGCAGTACCTCGACGCGATGGTCGATGTCTCGGATAACGGCCAAGCCTCCGTGCTCTACATGCCGTCCAACCCGCAGGGAATGGGCGATCTATTCAGCGGTATGCGCGACGTACTCATGGCGGACCGCGCCCTGGATGAGTCCGCCGGGCGATAGGAGCTTACCTGCGCCGCAGGAGGAGGACCAGCCCCAGGATGACGGGGACGCCGCCCATGATGATGAGGTAGGTCGTTTCGGCAGATGCCGAGGTGGGATCGTACAGCTGCGACATCGAACAGGCCAACGAGGTGCCGATGGCCATGGTGAGGAAGTACAGCGCGGAAAAGCGGGTGGCATATGCCCGCGGCGCGTGCGCGGCGGATGCGGCCATGCCCACTGGGCCGATGAAGAGCTCGCCGAGCGACATCAAAAAGATGGTGCCCGCTAATACCAGGAACGGCGTGGAATTTTCCCCGCCTCCCACAAAGGGCAACAGAAGGAACATGCCCGCACCGGCGAAGATGATGCCGCAGCCCATGAGCGCGCGCCGCGAGTTGGCCCAGCGCGTCATGCCCGCGGCCAAGGGTAGCGAGAGCAGGAGGATGAATAGCGGGTTGAGCGATTGCGTCCACGCCCGCGGGATCTCGAATCCGCCGATGGATCGGTTGAGGCGCTGATCCGAATAGACCGCAAGCACGCCGTAGATTTGCGGTTGCAGGGTCCAGTAGGCCGTTGAGCAGGCGAAAAGCGGAATGAAATCCAGGATGCGGCGCCGTTCATCCGCGGTGACCCGCGAGGATCGCAGCATACTGGCAAAAAGCCCCACCGCGGCCGCTACCGTGGCGATAAGAAGCAGCATCGTCAGCGTTGCCGGAGAAACGGTGATAATGATCAGCACGCCGGCCAGTAGCGCCGCCAGCGCGACCAAGCCCGCCTTGCCTGGGGCCTGGGTGGGATGAGGCGGACGAGTTGGCGCGTCTATCTTTTTCCGCAGCGCGCCGTAGGTGGCACACCCGCAGCACATGAGCACCGCCGCGGCAAAGAATCCGGCGTGGTAGCCGTATTCCTCGGCCAACCAGCCCGTGAGCATGGGGCCAAAAAGCGCGCCGACATTGATGCCGAGGTAGAAAATCTGAAAGGCCCCGTAGCGCGCGCCGGCCTCGGCGGGGAAAGCGGCGCCCAGAATCGTTATCGCGGCGGTCTTGAGCAGCCCCGAGCCAAGCGCGAGCGGCAAGAGCCCGATGATGAGCCCAGCGGTGCCGGGGATAAGCGAAAGGGCAAAGTGCCCGCACACCAACAGCCCAGCGCCGGTAAGTAGGGTGCGCTCGGCGCCCAAGAGGTGGTCGCTGACCCAGCCGCCCACAAACGTGAAAAGATAGAGCAGGCTGCCGTACGCGCCGACGAGCGCGGTGGCCTGCGTTTGCTCCATGCCGAGCCCGCCGGAGGTGGAGTAGAGGTAGTACGCGAGGATGGCTTGCATGCCATAAAAGCTGAAGCGCTCCCACATCTCGATGCCCGCAACCGCCGGCAAAACCACGGGTACGCGGCGAATTGAACGCCGTTCAAGAACTTTCATAAAAAGGACTGTAGCGGCCGAGAGTGTGTGCTAGATCTAATTTGGTGGATATTTCTACTAACGACATAGCTACAATCGATGCCCACCACATCTGGCACCCCTACGCCGAGCCCGGCGCGCCCACGCGCGTCGTGGAGTCGGCTGCGGGAGTCCACCTCACGCTTGCCGATGGCCCCCACCTCATCGACGCCATGTCCTCCTGGTGGGCCGCCGCCCACGGCCACAGCCATCCGCGGCTCACCGCTGCCGCCAAGGAGCAGATCGATCGCATGAGCCACGTGATGTTCGGCGGGCTCACGCACGAGCCGGCGGCGCGGCTGACGGCCAATCTCATGGAGCTTACGTGTCACGACTTCGCGCAGGTCTTTTATGCGGACTCGGGATCGGTCTCGGTAGAGGTCGCCATCAAGATGGCTCTGCAATACCAGCAGGGGATCGGCCACCCGGAGCGCACCAAGATGCTGACCTGGCGCTCGGGTTATCACGGCGATACCTTTGCCGCGATGAGCGTGTGCGATCCCGATGGCGGCATGCACTCGATGTGGACCGGCACCCTGGCGCAGCAGGTTTTCGCCCCAGCACCGCCCACGCGCGGGGCGAGCGAGAAGGCGCGCGCGGATTACCTACGCGAGCTGGAAGGCTGCATTACGAACGAAGTCGCAGCCTTGATCATCGAGCCCGTCGTCCAAGGCGCCGGCGGCATGCGCTTCCACGACCACGAGCTGGTGCGCGGGGCGCGCGAAATCTGCGACCGCCACGGAATCGTGCTGATCGCGGATGAAATAGCCACGGGTTTTGGGCGCACCGGGGACCTCTTTACCACCCAGGCGGCGGGAGTGGTGCCGGATATCATGTGCGTGGGTAAGGCGATGACCGGCGGTTTCATGACGATGGCCGCCACGCTCGCCACCGCCCGGGTTGCCGAGGGTATGCACCCACGCGCGCTGATGCACGGCCCGACCTTTATGGCCAACCCGCTGGCCTGCGCGGTATCTGCCGAGGCGACCTCCATGATCCTGGAGGGAAGGTGGCGGGGGCAGGTTGCGGGCATCGAGAAGCAGCTGCGCGCCGGGCTTTCCGGGCTAGAGGACGAGCCGGGCGTGGCGGACGTGCGGGTGCTGGGGGCTATCGGCGTGGTGGAGATGGAGCGCGACGTCGATATGTCAGGTGCTACGGACGCGGCGGTGGACCAAGGCGTGTGGCTGCGCCCGTTCGGCCGCCTTATCTACACCATGCCGCCTTTTATCAGTACCGAAGACGAGGTCGCGCAGATTTGCCGCGGTGTGCGCGCTGCGGTAGGAGGAGGAAAGCGATGATTATCTTTGTCACCGGCACCAATACCGACGTGGGAAAGACGGTGGCCACGGCGGTGCTCGCCAGCGCCCTTGCCCAGAGTGGGCGCGAGGTCGTCTATGCCAAGCCCCTGCAGACCGGCGAGCCGGGCAATAGCGGCGATGCGGCGACGGTGCGGGCCCTGGCCGGGGTCGAGGTCACGGAGATGGTGCGTTTTCCCGAGCCGCTGGCACCGAACCTTTCGGCGCGCCGGGCCCGCATGACTCCGCCGAGCAAAGAGGAACTCTGGGACTGGATCGCAGGGTTGGACGCACCAGGCCGGGTGGTGCTGGTGGAAGGTGCCGGCGGCTTGCTGGTGCGTTTGGCAGACGACTACACGCTTGCCGATGTCGCCACCAACCTCCTCATTGTCACCTCCCTCGGTCTTGGCAGCCTCAACGCCGCCGAGCTCACCGTCCGCGAGGCGCAGCGGCGCAGGATTAACGTGATGGGGCTTATCGGCGGCAGTTTGCCCGCGAGGCCGGATCTGGCGACGCGGTTGAACGTGGACGAGCTTCCTGCGGTCACGGGCTGCCGGTTGTGGGGCAGCGTGCAGGAGGGGGCCGGAGCGCTGGGCGGGGAGGACTTCGCCCGGATGACCCGAGAGCTCTTTCCCGGTGATGTGTGTGCGGAGTTGCTTGCGCACGCCGAGTAGCGCTACCTCGATGAGGCAGCGCTAGCGGACCCAGCGGACCTTGCCGTTTACCCGGGCAAGGCGGCCGCGCAGGGGAGGGGCGTTCGGATCGTCTTGGTTCACCCCGTTGTGGTACGGGCAGCACACGGTGAGGTTGTCCGCGTTGGTCATCCCGCCGTGCTTCCACGCCTGCAGGTGGTGGATTTGAGACTTATCCGCCGGGTGATTGCACGGCGGCCACGGGCAGGTGGGGTTTTCGGCGGCGGCCATCAGCCGCTGTTTTTCCGAGGCGAACCGCGAGGTCCGATACAGGTTGACCGGGCCCTTCACTGGGTGGATAAGCGTGGCTAGCCCGTGTTCGCTAAAGGTGCGCTCGACGAGCTGCGCGCCGGTAATGGTCGAGCCGTTGGTGAGCCGAAGCGTGACCTCGTCGCCATCGCCTTCCAGTATTTGATCCAGTGCGTTGAGCGGGATAATCACGTTCGTCGTGGTCTGTACCGTGGCAGCGCCCTCGCCGCGGAGGAGTTCGCGGAAGGATGCGAGTGGGTTATCGGGGTCGAGGGCGGAATCGAGATCCGCGAGGAAGGACGAGGGCGCAGTAATGCGCATCGTCCACGGGCCATCCGGGCGGCGCAGGAGTTGTACGCCCTCGCGCGGCGGCCGGCGGCGCGGGCGCCATTCGCGCAGGCGTTTTTTAGCGAGCTGGGCAATCTCGGAGGCCGGTCCGTGTTGCCGGCACAGCTCTACGCGCAGGTTCCACGCGGCGCGCTTGGTGGCAGCACGGGTGGCGTACTTCTCGATGAGCTTCAGGGTCACCAAATCGTGGTGGCGCGCGCCCGCGGCGGCAAGGCGCTGCTTGCGGCTAAAGGAAGTGGTGCCGAAATAAACCTCTGCCAGCGCGAGCAGCTCGCGGGCCTCGACATCCGGCAATCCGAGCTCGATGAGGTCGCTCTCAGGCATGCCGTGGGCCTCGGCGAGGATATCCATCGCCGAGGAAATCTGGGTGGCATAGGCCTGCAGTGCGTTCATGCCTGCAAATCTAGGCGCGCGCTACCGCGGCGCCAATCGCGCCCAGCGCCCGCCTGTGGATAACTTGTATAAACGTCTACAAACTTATCCCGCGGCCACCGCAAAGAGGTACGAAATCAGCATGCGCTTTAGCTCCATGACCACGGAATCGAACTTGTCTGGATCGCCCGAAATGGCGTAATTGAGCAGCGAAACCACGGTGTGGATAAGGAAGCGCGCCAGCTCAATGCGTTGCGCATCGCTGTGCTCGGTGGCCAGCGGGCGAAGGATCTCGGCGAGCGGCTCCAAGAGCTGCAGCTCGGTATCGGCGGCCGTGGCCCGCGTCGCCGGGGTGGACTGGATGGCGTGCCAGACGGCGCGCCGGGAAGGGGCCTCGCGCCACATGCGCGCCAAGTGGTCGATGAATTCATCCAAGACATCCGGCCACTGCGGGGCTGGTACGAGGCGCGAAAAACGCTCGATTTCGGCCAGGCTGGTGGCGGTATCTTGCCGGTCGAGCTCGCAGATGAGCACGTATTTATTGGCAAAGAACTGATACAGCGTACCGATCGGAACCTCGGCACGGTGGGCGACTTCATCGAAGGTGAAGGATTCGAAGCCGACATCGACAAGCACGGCGCGCGCCGCCTGAACAATGCGCTCAAAGCGCTCCCGGCTGCGCGCCTGCGCTGGCCGACGCCGCGGGACGAGGATTTCCTCCACCGGCTTACTCGAGGCCCTTCATCACGCGCGCGACGTGCCCAGTGGCCTTCACGTTGTAGTGGGTCTGGCCGATGGTGCCATCCGGCTCCACGAGGAAGGTGGAACGGATAACGCCTTGGACCACCTTGCCGTAGTTCTTCTTCTCCCCGAAGGCGCCATACGCGGTCATGACGGACTTATCTGGATCAGAAAGCAGCGGGAAGTTGAGATCGTGATCATCGCGGAACTTCGCCAGTGCCTCGGGTTTATCGGGGGAGATGCCTACCACCGCGATATTGAGGTCATTGAGCTCTGCTAAGGAATCGCGGAAATCGCAGGCTTCCTTGGTGCAGCCTGGGGTATTGGCGCGCGGGTAGAAGTACACCAGCACGCGCTGGCCTGCGTAATCGGAAAGGGAAACGGTGTTGCCGGTGGCATCGGCAAGCGAAAAAGCGGGGGCGGTATCTCCTACGTTCAAACGAGTTTCAGTCATGGACCCCACTTTACGTGCTCCCCAGCCTGCGCGGTGGAGACCCTGCACGGTAAGATAAGCTCGTTAAGAGCGAAACTTAAGCTAAGAGGAGAATTCCGTGGCACGCAATATTGAAGATATTCAACGCGATATCGAACGCACCCGGCGCCAGCTGGCTAGCACCCTGGATGAAATTGCGGATCGCAGCAAGCCGCAAAACCTCGTCGATGACGCCAAGGATGCCGCCACCGAAAAGTTGCAGGACCGCAACGTGCAGCTGGTACTCGGTGGCGTCGGCGCCGCCGTCGTTGGGCTGATTGCCTTTTCCGTGTTCCGCTCGCGTCGCCGCAAGAGCGACCTGAAGGAATTGCAGCGCCTGCTGTCTGAGCGCCACTAATTTTCCCCGCCTTACCCCCACGCGCGCCGTGGGGGCTTTTTTCGTATGCTAGGTCGCGATGAAAACTCCAATTCCTTTTTATTTGCAGGAAATTTTGACTCGGGTGCGAGGAAATCGCAGCGGCGCGGTGGCGGACTATATTCCCGAGCTCGCGAAGGCGGAACCGGACTACCTCGGCGTGGCCATCTGCACCACGACGGGGCATGTGTATTCCGCCGGCGATGCTGAGGTGGAATTCACCCTGCAGTCCGTGTCGAAGCCTTTTGCGTATGCCCTAGCGCTGCAGGAGCTCGGTTTGGATGCGGTGCGCGAGATCGTCGGCATGGAACCGTCCGGCGAGGCCTTCAATGAGCTTTCGCTCAACCGCGATGATCACCGGCCGGTGAATCCGATGATTAATGCGGGCGCGATCGCGGTAACGCAGCTAATTAATGGCGTGGATTCGGATCCGGCCGAGCGCGTGGAACAGCTGCGCACCTACTTTTCGCGGCTGGCGGGCCGCGAGCTGAAACTCGATGAAAAGGTGCGCGATTCCGAGCTGCAGGTCTCTGATAGGAACCTGTCTTTGGCGCACATGCTGCGCAATTACGACATCATCCAGGACGAGGCCCACGATGCGGTTTCGACCTACGTGGAGCAGTGCTCGATTAAGGTCACGGTGCGCGACCTCGCCGTGATGTCTGCCACCTTGGCCAATGGTGGCACGCAGCCGGTGACGGGGGAGAAGATCCTCGATGCCGATGTCTGCCGCCTGACGCTTTCTGTCATGAGCTCTGCGGGCATGTACGACGGCGCTGGGCGATGGATGGCCGAGGTCGGAATCCCAGCGAAATCCGGCGTTTCGGGCGGCCTGCTGGGAACCCTGCCCGGCCAATTGGGGGTCGCGACCTTCTCGCCGCGGCTTAATAAGGAGGGCAATTCCGTCCGCGGAGTGGATGCCTTGACCTTGCTGTCGAAGGATATGGGGCTGCACTTGATGTCCACGGATGAGCGCTACGGCGTGCACCCCGTGCGCAGGATGGAGACCGAGGACGACCTCACGGTGATCTTCCTGCAGGGCCTTATCAACTTCAACGCGGCGGAGACCATCTTGCATCAGCTCACCGAATGCGAATTTGGTGAGGGCACGGTGGTGCTGGAGCTATCCCATATCACCGGATCCAACCGGATGGGCCGGCGCATGCTGAAGGAAGGCCTCCGGCGCATCCGCGAGGCTGGTTTCGATATCGCCATCGTGGATCCGGACGGCGAATTGGAGGACCGTACCATGGCGGACGGCACTGAGGTGCCCAAGGGTGAGCCGGAAGATTACGCAATCGCCGAGGAGGTAGTTTAGGTTTGGTTCACCTTACTTGGTTAAGCTAGGATAAGCTCGCACTTATCCTCAATTCGAGGAATCCGACTAACCAAGGACTCAAGATGGCATATAGATTCCCCAAGGTAATGGCCGTGGTGGCGGCCTCCGCCACCGCACTTGTAGGCTGCAGCACCGACGAAGAAACAACCAACAACGGCGGCGGCAGCGACGATGCTGCCCTGTCCTTCACCGACCTCGCGGGCCGCGACGTAGAACTCGACAAGGCCCCCGAGCGCGTCCTGTTAGGCGAGGGCCGCTCCATCTTCGCCACCGGCATCCTCAATACCGAGGATCCGCTGGATAAGGTCGTAGGCATCGGATCCGACCTGAAGAAGAACGTGCCGGACTACTACAACGTCTTGGAAGAAAAGCTGCCCAAGGTCAATGAATTGCCGGAAATCGGCGGGTTCACCAAGGGCGATGTCACCGTGGAAAACCTGGTGAGCTTGGATCCAGACCTCATCGTGTTGTCCAAGGACCAGTACGACGCCTCGCAAGAGGCAGGCCTGACAGAGAAGATGGATCAGGCAGGCCTCAAGTACGCCGTGACCGATTTCCGCGCCAAGCCGCTGGAAAACACCACCAAGTCCATGGATATTTTCGGTGAGATCTTCGGTAAAGAAGAGCGCGCCAAGGAATTCAACGAAGAGTGGCAAGAAACCGTGGACCTGGTCAAGGAGCGTGCGGACAAGGTAAAGGACAAGCCCAAGACCTTCGTTTGGCGCGCGGCCGGTGTCTCGGACTGCTGTGGCTCGTGGAATGACTCCAATATCTCGCAGCTGGTCAACGTCGCCGGCGGCGAAAACGTGGCCGACGGCATCATCCCAGGCGAATCCGGTGCCCTGACCCCAGAAAAGGTCCTCGAGACTGACCCAGACATGGTGATTGCCACCGGCGGCGATTGGTCCGAAATGAAAGACGATGAGGGCAACCCCGTGGGCTACGCCGCGGTGGGCTATGGCATCGGTGAAGATGAGGCGGAGTCGAGCGTTACCAAGCTGCCGAGCCACCAGCCCGGTTTTGAGAACCTGCGCGCGGTCAAGGAACACAAACTGCACAGCATGTGGCACCAGTTCTACAACTCGCCGTTCAACTACCTGGCGCTGCTGCAGATCGCGGAATGGATCAACCCGGAGGCGTATGAGGATATGGACATCGACAAGCAGTGGATGCAAGCGCAAGAAAAGTACTCGCCGGTTGCTGGCGAGGGAACCTTCTTTAGCACGAATTAATGGTGAGTGCGGAGGTAGCTGCCCTTACGCAGCAACACAAGAAGCTCACCTGGCAGCGCATCAGCATCGTCGCGGGCCTGTGCCTCATTGCGGCGGTGGCGTTTGTGGTCAGCAACTTCGTCGGCGCCATCGACATCAGCCCCGGCGAGGTCATCAGGGGCATCGTGAATCCCTCGAGCCTGGATGACCAGACGCATACGGTGCTGTGGAAGCTGCGCTTGCCGATGGCCGTTATGGCCCTGCTCATCGGCGTCAGCCTCTCGCTGGCCGGCGCGGAGATGCAGACCATCTTGAATAACCCGCTGGCGGAGCCGTTTACCCTCGGTATTTCCGCCGCGGCGGCCTTCGGCGGCGCTAGTTCCATCGTGCTCAAGTGGCAGCTGCTAACCCAGCCGCAGTTCAACCTGGCGCTGGTGGCGTGGTTGTCTGCGGCGGTGGCGACGGCGATCATCGTCGTGGCGGCCATTATCCGGGGTGCGAAAGCGGAGACCATGGTGTTGCTGGGCATTGGTTTGGTCTTTTTCTTCCAGGCCATGCTCGCGCTTATCCAGTACCAGTCTTCGGCCGAGGCGCTCCAGCAGATCGTCTTTTGGTCCATGGGGTCGCTTACGCGCGCGAACTGGGCCGCCAACGGCGTGCTGGCGGGTGTGCTGCTGGTTGCCCTGCCCATTTTGTGGGCGCTGTCGTGGCGGCTTACGGCCTTGCGGCTTGGCGATGCCCGCGCTGCCGCCATGGGCATTAATACCGCGCGGCTACGCGTGGTGGTGCTCATCGTGGTCTCCCTCGTGGCGGCAACGACGGTGGCCTTCGCCGGCATCATCGGCTTTATCGGCCTCGTGGGCCCGCACATCGCTCGTATGCTGGTGGGCGAGGACCAGCGCTATTTCGTGCCCGCCTCCATGGCCGCCGGCGCGGCCGTGATGTGTGCGGCGCACGCGGCAAGCCTGATGATTAAGCCGGGTCTGGCCATTCCGATTGGCATCGTGACCTCGCTTTTGGGCGTGCCGTTCTTTATCGCCATCGTGATGGCTCGAAGGAGGGCGCTGTGGACGTAGAACTTACCCTGCGCGGTATAAGCGCAGCCTACGGCAAGCACACCGTGCTCGAAGCGGTAGACGTGGATACGCTGCAAGGCGGTCAACTGGTTGGCCTCTTAGGTCCCAACGCGTCCGGTAAAACCACGCTGATCAAGTCCCTTGCCGGCGTGCACCGCGGGTACAAGGGCGAGGTGGATTTCCTGGTGGAAGGAGAAAGCCCGCGGGGCAAGCGCCGCCGCCAGCTGATTGGCTACGTCCCGCAGGATTTGCCCAGCACCGCGGCGCTGCGGGCGTTTGAAACGGTGCTGATCGCGGCGCGTCGGGAAGCGTGCGAGGACCCTATTACCCGCACCGGCGAGGTGCTGCACGCGATGGGGCTGGACGCCATTGCCTCGCGCTACCTCAACGAGCTATCTGGCGGCCAGCGTCAGCTCGTCGCCGTGGCGCAGATGCTGGTGGGAAATCCCGGCCTGATGCTCTTGGACGAGCCGACGTCCGCGCTCGACCTGCATCGCCAGTTCTTCGTCCTCGAGGAGGTGCGCGAGAAGGCTAGGCGCGAAGGCAGCCTGGGGCTGGTGGCCATCCATGACATCAACCTGGCCGCGCGCATGTGTGACCAGCTGGTGGTGCTCAAATCCGGCCGTATTCGTGCCCAGGGCACGCCTGGAGACGTGCTCACGCGCGAACTGGTGGAAAGTGTTTATGGGGTAGAGGCGGACATCGTGGAGCACCGCGGTGTTCCCGTCGTCGCGCCCCAACGCGTGAAATAAGCAAAGGCCGAGCGAGATGCTCGGCCTTTTTGCTAGCCTTGAACTGCTAGCTTTGAAAAAGAAAAAATCGCGAGGTGCTTGCCTCGCGATTTTGCTGTTGTGCGCCATCAGGGAATCGAACCCCGAACCCACTGATTAAGAGTCAGTTGCTCTGCCAATTGAGCTAATGGCGCAGTGTTGACGTCCTGCCGTGTGGCTCTCTGTGCAACGAGTAGAAACTTTAGCACTCCGGTTGAAAAACTGTAAAATCGCCAGCTCATAGTACATTTCTGGGGGAATATAACAGTTTGGATAATGGTGCGCTTGTTTCTGGTATTTGGGGTGGCAAGGCGATAGTCTGGATTGGTCTTGAAAGAACTACTGTATTTCTAAGGTCTACTTAGTGATTATTTCCCTCCCTAAACCCCGCCGCATTGCTGCTGCGAGCATTGTGTGCATTTCCCTGGTAGCAGCCTCGTGCTCCGTTAATTCCGCCGCTGAAAACCGCTCGGGGGACCAGGAATCTACCTCGAGCTCAGCTGAGCAATCTGAGCAGAAAGAAAAGTCCAAGCTTTCCGCCTCCGTGAAGGATGGGGCAGAGGATGTCGATCCATCCAAGCCTGTCACCGTGGAATCCACCACCGAGCTCAAGAGCGTGACCATGACCAATGAGCTGGGCGTGGAAGTTGAAGAAAAACTCTCTGAGGACGGTAAGAAGTGGACTACGGCGGAGGATCTTGGCTATAACCACACTTATTCCATCGTGGCCACTGACAAGGATGGCAATAAGAAGAACCTGAGCTTTTCCACCTCCCAGGCGGCGGGCGTCGCCCAGGTGGCGATGACGCCTATCCCTGGCTCTGAGGTGGGTGTGGGCCAGGTTATCGGCGTCAATTTCGGCACCTATATCACCGACCGCAAGGCGGCAGAGGACACGATTACGGTTAAGACCAACCCAGAGGTGGAAGGCGCGTTCTACTGGGTGAATAACCAAGAGGTGCGCTGGCGCCCCAAGGAGTATTGGGGGCCGGGCACCAAGGTTGAGGTCAAGGTCGATCAATACGGCAAGGACCTCGGTGGCGGCATCTACGGCGGGGAAAATACCGGGACGGATTTCACCATCGGGGATCGCACCGTCACGCTGGTGGATAATGCCACCAAGACCATGAAGGTCTACAAGAACAAGGAGCTCTTGCGCACCATTCCGGTATCGCTGGGTCGCGATTATCAATATGACACCCCGAATGGGCGCTATGTCATTGGCGATCAGCACCAGTCGCTGCTGATGGATTCTGAGACCTTCGGGCTTGCGCACGATGCGGGCGGCTACAGCACCGAGGTGGACTGGGCTACCCAGATGTCCTATTCCGGCATTTACGTGCACTCCGCACCGTGGTCCGTGTGGGCGCAGGGTAATTCCAATACCTCTCACGGCTGCATCAACGTCACGCCAGAGGCCGCGCAGTGGTTCCAGAACACCGTCAAGCGCGGCGATATCGTCCACGTAATCAATACTTATGGTGGGACGCTTAACCCCTTGGACGGCTTGGGCGATTGGAATATGCCCTGGGAGGAATGGTCCAAGGGCAACGCGGACGCTAATCAATAATCCGCACAATTTTTAGGCGCATGGCTACAGTGGTGGCCATGCGCTTTTCTATTTTGGACCGCGGGGCGGCAGGCACACTCGATGGGGTAGCCGAGCATGCGCAGCATGTGGAGCGGCTGGGTTTTCACAGGTTTTTCCTCGCCGAGCACCACGGGGTGCCGGGCATCCCAGCGGGCCAGCCGGGCATGTTGGCTTCGCACGTGGCGGCGCGCACGCAGCGCATTCGCGTGGGTATCGCAGGAATTATGGTGCTCAACCACCCGCCGTTTCTAGTCGCGGAACAGATTAACCTCTTGGAGGCGCTGTACCCCGGCAGGATCGATATTGGGTTGGGCTCCTCGGTGGGCTTTACGGCGCCAGTGCGCAAGGCGCTGCGCCAGGGCGATCCGCTGGAGCTCAAGCCGCAGTTCGAGAACGAGGTCGAGGCCCTGTTGCGCTACCTGCGCGGAGAGGCGGCGGTGACGGTGCGGCCCGAGTATGCGGGCACGCCCACCTATCATCTCCTCCCTCAATATCGCCGTGGCCGATACCGCGGACCAAGCGCGGGACCTTTTGCTGCCGGAGTCCTATGCAAAGGTCATGGCCCAGTCCACCGGGGAATTCGCGCCGCTGCGCCCAGCCCGCGAATTGGATCTGGAGGGGCTAACGAGCCAGCAACAGCGCCGCATCGACGAGTCCCTGGGCCACGACGTCTGGGGGACGGTGGGGGAAGTGGGGGAGGAACTAAGGGGCATCGGCAAGCAGCTGGGCGTCGATGAGTTCCTGATTACCGGAGACATGCCGGATCTCGCGGGGAGGGCCCGCTCGGGGCCTAAACGACAGGATGTGTTGGTGAAGTTATATGTTTAGCCCGTCTGGCCTGCTGGTATTAGGATTATTTCACTTATCCGGAGACATAACGCAGCCTCGGACCTGAAATACCGCCGGGGGCGTGCTGATGTGCTAAGCGCTGAGGTTCACGATGAATGGATGAGTAAGAATCATCCTCGATGCCCCGTCTGTAGCGAGGTGTGCACCAAAATACGGGACTACAAGCACCTATGCACCAGCGATGGCGATGGAACGCCTGTAAAGCCACTGTCACTCGCGCTAGAGGCCGACCCAGGAAAGTGGGCGAATCAGGGCGCAGACCCACGAGCCAAAGCACACACCCTAGCCAACCAAGAAACACAAGCCACCATCGGCCGTGAATACGGCCGACCAGCAACTTTCGACAGTTGCCTACAACCACTCTATGGGAATACGCAAAGGCCACATGCCCTAAACCACGCAGTCCACCAACACAAAATGTCGTTTACCCCGACACGCCAGAAAACAACACATTTTGTCGTTTAACCCCCCGCTCGGAGGAAATGGTGGTGGAGATATAAAAAATCCCGAGCGCGGGGCTCGGGAGATTGGGGTGGCTGACGGGACTCGAACCCGCGACAACCAGGATCACAACCTGGTGCTCTACCAGCTGAACTACAGCCACCATCGTTGCGCGAAAGCAACGAGATATAGGTTAACTCACGCCGCGTAAATTACAAAAACGCCTGGTAATCGGCGGTGGTTTCGGCCTTGAGCTCCTCGGCTTCGGTAGAAGTTGGGCCCTCATCGGTGCGAAAGACGCTGCGGCGATAGAAATCGAGCTCGCGGATGGACTCGATGATGTCCTGCAGCGCGCGGTGGGCCATGCCCTTATCGGGCTGGTTGTAGTAGGCCCGCGGGTGCCAGCGCCGGGCGAGCTCCTTGATGGTTGAGACATCGATCATGCGGTAGTGCAGCGCCTCATCTAGCCGCGGCATATAGGTGCGGATGAAGGTGCGGTCGGTGGCGATGGAATTGCCGGCTAGGGGAGCCGGGTGCTCGCAGTGCTCGTTGATGAGCGCCAGTACCGCGTCCTCGGCCTCGCGGATGGTCGTGGTGGACTGGCGGATTTCCTTATCGAGGCCGGAGTTTGCGTGCATTTCGGTGACGAAGGAATCCATCTGGGATAGTTCCTCTTCGGTGGCGTGGACGACGAGATCGATGCCCTTGCCAAGGATGTTGAGGTTGCCGTCCGTGATGACTGCGGCCACCTCGACGATGACGTGGCGTTTCGGGTCGAGGCCGGTCATTTCCAGGTCGATCCACACGAGGCGATCATATTTTGCGGCGATTTCGGGAGAAGACATGCGTTCCATTCTAACCCCGACTGACGGGGCCCTCCGCGCGGTCCGATCTGCACCCCACAAAGCGAAAAGAAAAATTTACCTATCGTTTTACCGACACTGGGAAGTGATTTACGGCATACTTTCTATATCGTGCTTCACAAGGGAGGTGCGAATGACTAAGGAGTTTCTCGATGGCAAACTTTCTCGATGCCCTCAATTCCATAATTTGGTCGCCCGCCCTCGTGTTTTTGTGCTTGGGTGCGGGTGTTTATTTCACCGTGGTAACGCGGGGCCTGCAGGTCCGCTGCCTACCGGATATGCTGCGGCAAATTTCCAAGGGTGAAAAATCCGACGACGGTGTTTCTTCCTTTCAATCGTTGATGGTCTCGCTATCCGGCCGCGTGGGCGTGGGTAATATCGCCGGCGTGTCCACGGCCATCGCCTTCGGTGGCCCTGGTGCGGTGTTCTGGATGTGGGCTGTGGCGCTTTTGGGCTCGTCCACCTCCTTCATCGAGTGCACCCTGGCGCAGATTTATAAAGAAAAAGACCAGGACACCGGCGAGTACCGCGGTGGCCCGGCTTACTACATCGAAAAAGCGTATAAGCACACCAAGGCCGCGCCGTTCATGATGGTCTATGGCATCCTCTTTGCGATCGCCATGATTTTGGCCACCAGCTACTTCCTGCCGGGCATCCAGGCCAATGCGGTTGCCGCGGCTGCCGATACCGCGTGGGGTGTTAACTCCACCTGGGCAGCGGTTGTCCTGGCCGGCATTTTGGCCATCATCATTATCGGTGGAGTCAAGCGCATCGCTAACTTCGCCACCCTTGTCGTGCCGTTTATGGCCGTGATTTACATCGGCATTTCCATCGTGGTGATGCTCATCAACTACTCGCAGATTCCAGAGGTCTTCGGCCTTATCTTTAAGTCTGCGTTCAACCTCGAGGCTGGGTTCTCCGGCATGCTGGGTGTGGCCATCATGTGGGGCGTTAAGCGCGGTATTTACTCCAACGAGGCCGGCCAGGGTACCGGCCCGCAGTCCGCTGCCGCCGCGGAAGTCTCCCACCCGGCTAAGCAGGGCTTCGTGCAGTCCTTCGCCGTGTACATCGACACCCTCTTCGTCTGCTCCGCAACGGCGTTTATGATCATCTCCACGGATATGTACACGGTCTTCCGTGGCGAATCCGAGGATGGCGAGGTTGTCTACCAAGGCTCGCTTCCCGATGACGTCGCGGTCGGCCCCGGCTTCGTCCAATCCGGCCTCGATAGCGTCTTTGCCGGTTGGGGCCCGACGTTTATCGCCGTGTCCATTGCCTTCTTCGCCTTTACCACCGTGCTGGCGTACTACTACATGTCCGAGGTCAACCTGACCTACTTCAACCGTTGGGTTAAGTCTCGCCCGATTCGCCGCGGCCTGGTGTGGGCGCTGCGCATCCTCATCATCGTTTCGGTCATCGTGGGTGCCACCACGACGCCGGGTTCTGCCTGGGCACTGGGCGATATCGGCGTGGGTACCACCGCATGGCTAAATATCATCGCCATCCTCTTCCTGCAGGTTCCGGCGCTTAAGGTCCTGAAGGACTACGAGAAGCAAAAGAAGGCGGGCAAGGATCCGGAATTCGACCCAGAAGCGGTGGGCATCAAGAATGCGGACTTCTGGGTGGACCGCAAAAACGCCCGCGCGGCGGCACAAGCAGCCGGGAGCCAAGCAGCCGGCAAGAATGCTGAAAGTTAACCCATCTGGGAATAAAAACGCCCGATAAGCGGCGCGATGACTGGGGTTGGCAACACCTTGCTGACCACGTTCATCGCCTTTGACAAGGGGCCAGGGACCACGCGGCGTTGGCCTTTTTGCATGGCCGCGATGGTCTCTTGGGAGCAGGACTCGTAGGTGGTCCACAGCGCATCGGGCACGACCTTATCCACGATGGTCTGGTCTTCCTCGGCGATGGTGGCCTCGCGCACCGGCCCAGGAGCTAGCAGGGTGCAGCTGATCCCAGAGCCCTTGAGCTCATAGTGCAGCGCCTCCGTAAACGCATTCACCCCGGCCTTGGTAAAGACGTAGGTCGCGTTATTGGGGATGGGGATATTGCCGGCCGTTGAGCCTACATTGCAAATGGCGCCCGCACGCCGCGGGAGCATGTGTTCCAGCGCGGCACGGGTCAGGCGGTGCACGGCGGTGCCGTTTAAGGCGAACTGGGAGGTCTCGTAGCCCCAGTCCTGGTCCATGAAGGGCCCGAAGCTGGCGATGCCGGCGGAATTGACCAGGATGGAGACTTCCTTGGAGGAGATGGCATCAATGACCGCCTCGACCCCCTCATCAGTGGCCAAATCCGCGGGCAAGGCAATGGCCTCAATGTGGTGGCGGCGCTCAAGTTCTGTGGCGATGTCTTTCAGGATTTCGCCGCGCCGGGCAACGAGGATGACGTTATAGCCCATCGCCGCGAAATCGTGGGCCATCGCCTTGCCGATGCCCTGACTAGCGCCCGTAACCAGGGCGTAGGAGGTACGAGATGGTGCCGGAAGTGACATTGTCGAGCCTTTCGAAGGAGCCAGTTGCTAAAGACCCTAGCGTAGACAAAAAGCCGGCACGCTGCGAAAAAGTCTCGAGGCATCGTAGCTTAAAGGAACGATGTCTCGAGACTTCACACGGTGCCCCCAGCAGTGTCCGAATTCATGACTTATTTGACAGTTTGTTCCTGGGGAAGTGGTCGTGATGATTGACAGGTCAGTCGCGACATAGTTGACGCTTAGGGTTACCTGGCTGTGTCGGGTGATGTTTTACTCATCAGTCGCGACATGTTTGACACTATGAATAGTCCTAACCGAAACATGGCCATCGTCAACGCAGTCCGCAAACAGGGCCGCCCGTAATTAGAATCTACGGTTTTCGGATACGTGCCATTGCGGTAATTATCCGTTCCAGCAGTAGCTTTAGCTGCTCTATCACCGGATGCATAACCCAGGTGGGTATCCATTTCCGCGTTCAGCCCGCGGGTAATTGAAGCTTGCAACATACCGCGAACCAAATCATTGGCATCCGTGGTGGAAGTGCCTAGCTCATCAATAAGTTTCGCCATCTCAGGGTTAGCAAGAAGCTTCTTTTCAATCGCATCAATCTTGGCCTTATCAGCCGGATTGGGGTTGCCCGCAAATCGTGGACACGTAGTGGAGCTACCTAGTGGTTAGGCAGCTATTTCTTTTCTGCTGGTGGT
>NZ_JBEHGD010000013.1:0-61182 GCF_040225835.1 Corynebacterium sp. KPL3927 | reverse complement strand
GGCGTTTTCGTCGCCGACGCGGGCGATGGCTTCGCCGACCTCGATGGTTTCGTCTTCTTCGGCGAGGATTTCTACCAGGGTGCCGGCGACGGGGGAAGGAATTTCGGTGTCGACCTTGTCGGTGGAGACCTCGAGCAGTGGTTCGTCTACCTCGACGGTGTCGCCGACGGACTTGAGCCACTGGGTAATGGTGCCTTCGGTGACGGATTCGCCGAGTTCAGGCATCTCCACATCGGTGGCTTCGCCGGAGGACTTGGCAGAGGAGTCAGACTTGGACTCTTCCTTGTCTTCGGACTTGGTTTCTTCCTTGTCTTCGGACTTGTCGTCGTCGGAGTCGGAGTCGTCGGAGGATGGTGCGGCGTTTTCGTCGCCGACGCGGGCGATGGCTTCGCCGACCTCGATGGTTTCGTCTTCTTCGGCGAGGATTTCTACCAAGGTGCCGGCGACGGGGGAAGGGATTTCGGTGTCGACCTTGTCGGTGGAGACCTCGAGCAGTGGTTCGTCTACCTCGACGGTGTCGCCGACGGACTTAAGCCACTGCGTAATGGTGCCTTCGGTGACGGATTCGCCGAGTTCAGGCATCTCCACATCGGTGGTCTCACCAGAAGCCTGGGAGCTAGAGCCAGACTTCTTCTCGTCCTTTTCTTCCTTCTCCTCGGACTTGGATTCTTCCTTGTCCTCAGACTTATCGTCATCGGAGTCATCAGAATCATCGGAAGAGGAGCCAGCCTCGTCTTCATCACCGATGAGCGCGATCACCTCGCCGACCTCGATGGTGTCGTCTTCTTCGGCCTTGATTTCTAGGATGGTGCCGGCCACGGGAGAAGGGATTTCGGTGTCGACCTTGTCGGTGGAGACCTCGAGCAAAGGCTCGTCCACCTCGACGGTGTCGCCGACGGACTTAAGCCACTGGGTAATGGTGCCTTCGGTTACGGACTCGCCCAGCTCGGGCATCTCAACGGAGTTCGCCATGAGTTTTAAGACTCCTCGAAAAGTTGGAAGTATTCTATCGCTACCGCACAATCTTACAGCGTGATGCCCGTCATCGTGCAGTAGTGGGGTTAGTAATACCCTCCATGCGGGTAAACTAGTGGGTTATGTTCAACCTCTTCCGCCGCAATAAGTCCCGATCGCCACTGCGACCGCCCCGCGGTCCGGGAGAAACTATTCGCCCGGAAGATGAACAAGAGCTCAAAATGTGGGCGGCCGATAAGGCATTTGTCGAGGCATTTATCGAGCCTGAGACCGTGGTCAATGAAATGTCTGTGGTCGTGGTGGATGAAAATGGTGAGTTTATTCGCCGGCGCATCGGCGGGCCGAAGGGGATTGACGCGGTAAGAAAACTATTGCAATGCGACGTTTTTGATGTCGAAGAAACCGGGTACCCCCAACGCATGCGCGAGCGCATGGAACGCCAACGCATCTTGCGTAAAAGGGAAGAACAGCGTCTTCGCCGCGCCCGCTTTGAACGCGGGGAGAACCCTGATTCGGGGCAAGACTTAAGTTAATCGGCCTAGATAATGGTGGCGCCGGCTTTTCCTAGCCTTGCCAGGGCGGCGTCCCCGCGGTCCGGATCCACAGGGGAGCAGTACTCGCTTAAGACGCGGACGGAAAAACCTTCCTTTAAAGCATCCGCTGCGGTTGCTTGCACGCAGTGATCCGTGGCAATGCCGACGATGTCTACTGCGTCGATAGCGTGCTCGCGCAGCCAATCTGCGAGCAAAACGCCGTTCGCTGCGCCCTCGAAACCGGAGTATGCTGCGGTGTATTCGCCCTTGCGGAAATATGCTAGCGCAGGCCCGATGGTCTCGTGCATCTGGGCCCCATAGGAATCAGCAACGCAGTGCACCGGCCAAGAATCGACAAAATCCGGGTCCTCCGCAAAGTGGGAACCCGGATCGATGTGCCAGTCCTGCGTGGCAACGACGGTGTCATACTCGGTCTGCAAAGAAGCGATCTTCTCCGCAACCTCGTTGCCGCGATCGGTGCCGAGCGCGCCGGCTGGGCAAAAATCGTGTTGGACATCAACGATGATTAAAGCAGTGTTCATAACTCCGCTATTTTATGCCCAGTCGGCGGCGCGGGGTATTACTTTGATTCAGCAATCTCGCGCAGGGCAGCGATGACGGTGCGGGTAGGAACGCCCGTACCCATCTTTGGCGTGTAGCCATAGGCACCGGTGGTATTGAAGGAAGGCCCAGCGACATCGATATGTGCCCATTCGATGCCCTCGCCTACGAAGTGCTTCAGATAAGTACCGGCGTATTCCATGCCGCCTTCGCGCTTGGCGTTGATATTGCGGATATCTGCGCTGGCGGATTTCACGGATTCATCGTGCTCTTCCAATAGCGGCATGGCCCATGCGTTTTCGCCTACCTCGCGGCCGATGCTGGCCATGCGGTCGCGGAAGTCCTCCGAACCCATGACGCCGGCGGTGCGCCCGCCCAAGGCGACCATCTGGGCGCCGGTCAGCGTGGCGGTTTCGATGAGGAAGTCGGGCTTATCCTCGCTGGCGCGCGCGATGGCATCGGCAAGCACCAAGCGGCCCTCTGCATCGGTGTTGAGTACCTCAGAGGTAATGCCGCCGTAGTGGGTGATGACATCGCCCGGGCGGGTAGCATTATCGCCTGGCATGTTTTCCGCCAGCGGCAGGGTAGCGGTGATCTTCACTGGCAGGTTGAGCTTTGCCGCGGCGATGATGGAGGCGGCCATAGCAGCGGAACCGCCCATATCGGAAATCATGTCCCACATGCCAGATCCTGGCTTCAAGGAAATGCCGCCGGTATCGAAGGTGATGCCCTTGCCCACGAGCGCCACGTGCTTCTTTGCCTTCTTTGGGCTCCAGCTCAGGCGCACCAAGCGCGGCGGGCGAGCGGAACCGCGACCAACCGCAGTGATGCCGCCAAAACCCTGCTTCTTCAATGCCTTTTCATCCAAGATTTCTACATCGAGGCCTACCTCTTCAGCCTGGGCGGAGAGGAAGTCTGCATAAGACTCTGGGTACAGCAGGTTCGACGGGGTATTGACCAGATCGCGGGCAATGAGCACGGATTCTGCGGTGATCTTCGCTGCCTCGAGCTCCTCGCGCGCGGACTTTTCTGCCACCACGGTAAAAGCGGCGGGCTGCTCGGAATCCTTGCCGGGCTTAGAGCGCAGCCCCTTGAACTTGTAGCCGCCCAAGATGAGGCCTTCTACAGTGGGCGCGATTCCAAAATCCCCCAGGGACGTGGCTACCTCTTCCAGCTTGGAAATCGAGCGTGCGGCGCTGCCGGCGGCGCGGCGCAAGGTTTCTGCATCGAGGTCCTCTGCATCGCCGAGGCCGACGGCAATGACGGAATCTGCCTCCGCCTTCTTGGGGGCGGGTATGCGGGTGACCTCGTTGGCCTTACCGGTTGCCCCCACGGCAATGAGAGACTCGTACGCTTCCCGCAGCTCGGCTGACTTGAGCAGCGAGGTTCCTGGAAGCTCAATGCCATCTTCGCCTTCGAATGCCGCGATAAGTAGGGCCTGCGTGTTCTTCGGAGCCTTCTTTTCTAGCGTAAGTTCCGGAAATTCCCCACGTGCGGGTACAGCGTGCTGAGACATAATATCCTCCTTTTTAATTGGTACTAATGAAACTTTCGCCCATAATACCGCGCTAAAGTGAACATATTCCTACCCGGCTATAGATAAAAGGAGTAGATTGTGGGCATGCTTGATTACACGATTACCCGTACGAATCAACCAACGGCGGCAGAGGATTTAGACAAAATCCTGGCCAATCCCGGCTTTGGCCAGTACTTTACGGACCACATGGTAACCATTGATTGGTCCACGGAGAAGGGCTGGCACGATGCGCAGGTCCGCCCTTACGGCCCACTGACGATGGACCCAGCGAGCAATGTCTTCCATTACGGCCAAGCCGTCTTTGAGGGCATTAAGGCCTACCGGCAGCCCGATGATTCCATCGTTACCTTCCGCCCCGATCAAAACGCGCAACGCTTTATTAATTCGGCGCAGCGCTTGGCGATGCCTGAGCTACCGCAAGAAGAGTTCATTGAGGCACTGCGCCAGTTGGTGGACATCGATAAGAGCTGGGTACCGGAAGCAGGCGGGGAAGCGTCGCTCTACCTGCGCCCCTTTATGATTTCTACTGAGGTCTCGCTAGGTGTCCACCCGGGCAATGCGTATCGTTTCATCCTCTTGGCCTCGCCCGCCGGTGCGTATTTTAGCGGCGGCATTAAGCCGGTTTCGGTATGGCTGTCTACTGACTATGTCCGCTCCGCGCCGGGCGGAACCGGTGCCGCGAAATTCGCCGGCAATTATGCTGGCTCCTTGTTGGCGCAGGCGCAGGCCGAAGAAAAGGGCTGCGACCAAGTGGTCTGGCTGGATGCAATCGAACGCCGGTACATCGAGGAAATGGGCGGGATGAACCTCATGTTCGTCTACGGCACCGGCAGTGACGCCGAGATCGTCACCCCAGCTCTTTCCGGATCCCTGCTACCCGGCATTACCCGCCAGTCCCTGCTGCAGGTCGCCGAAGACAAGGGCTACAAGGTAAGCGAGCGGCGCATCACCGCCGAAGAATGGCAGCGCGATGTGGAATCAGGGAAGATGACTGAGGCATTTGCCTGTGGTACCGCTGCCGTTATCACGCCGGTGGGGCGCGTCATTGGTGACGGCACCGATTTCAGCGTCAACGATAACGAGGCCGGTGAGGTCTCCATGGCCTTGCGCGAGCGCCTGACCGGCATCCAGCGCGGCGCCGTGGAGGATGCCCATGGCTGGTTGCACACTCTGGTCTAGTGCGCTTGGCTGAGCTGCGGTGCGATGCAGCGCGTGGCTAGGCCTCTGCCTGTGTGGCGTCCGCGGTAATTTCTACGCCCAGGAATAAAAGGGGCAGCGCAGCCAAGGCGCCGAGCGCCGGCGCCGGCTCCATCTGCAGATCCAGCAGGGGATCCAGTCGCAGCTTCTTTAAGGCCAGCCGGTGAGCGGGCTGCGGCGCGATATTGGTGGCAAGGAGCCAGTCGTGGATCCGCGTGTCTTCAGCGGCGCACACGGCAGCGGTGGCGGTTAATGGGGCATCGACAAGCAAGGGCGTGCGCCGCCGCGCAGCTTGGGACATAAAGCCCACCAGCGCGGCCAGTACGGGGGAGCCGCTGGCCTTAATGAGCGCCCGCCCAGTCAGACCGCGCATCCGAAACATGGAATCGCGAATGGCTGCAACCTCGGCCTTCCAGGCTTCGACGCTCGGCTGCTTGCCGACGACCACCACCGGCTCCTCCTGCGCCAGAACCCCCGTGACGGCCGCGGCAGCCTGCGTGCTGTCGATGCCGCCAGGTATCAACAGATCCGCACCGCCATCGATTTCCGCATCTGCCGTCTGTACGCCTAGGTCATAGGCCGTGGAGCAATCCGTCACCGTGACGGATTTAATGCTGGCCCCAACCCGCCGCGCAGCGGTCTCCGTGGCCTGTGGGATCCCTTCACCGTCCTCGGTAAAGATGATGGCCCGCACCCGCTGAGGCTCGGAAGCGGGGGAGCGATCTTGGCAGGCGGCTAGCCATTGTGCGGCATCGCTTAGCCGGCCGTAGTGGGAAAGCTGCGGGGAATCAGCCATGAGCGTGCTTCCTTAAACGTCGGCCCCGCGCTCGACGCGCGGGCGAGGAATGCGCCACTTGCGGGGCTGGCTGGCGCGGGAAAATGCATAAAATCCTAAGCCAAAGCCGGTCGCGGTGGTGCCGGGGAACTTCTTGCGGACCGCATTATTAGCACGGCGGCCCAGCCAGATGCCGTCGATGGCGAAGATAAGGATGACCACCATGGCAATCGCGTTGATAAGGCCTGCGATGCTGGGAGCCGCATAGGTCACGAAAACCACCACGATAAGGGCAAGCGCCATCGGTATCACCCATTCCGAAAGCGTGCGACGGGCATCGATCCAATCGCGTACGTAGGCGCGCTCTTCACCCTGGTCGCGGGCTGGGAGGAAGCGTGGATCGCCTTCGGCCATGCGCTCCTGGCTTTCGCGGTTGCGCTGGTTACGCTCCTTGCGTTCCTGCTTTTTATATTCTTTCCACTCGTCCTTATTCATGGACTTTTTGAGTTCCTTGCGGCGCTTATAGCGCTGCGCATCGGATACTCCATGTGGATCGCGCTTCACGCCGCGCGCGATTTCCTGTTCCTGGCGCTTTGGCGTGGGACGACCCTTCGGAGGGGTATACCCCTTGCGGTGGGGTTCTTCCTGAACTTCTTCCTGCGCGGGAGCGGATTCAGGGGAGGTCTTGTCATCTTTTTGCCACGGAAGTTTCACGCTGATCAGACTACAAGGTTTCGACCCCAAGAAGGGAATAGGCCCGCCCACGGCGTTGTTATTACTATGGGCTACCTTTTCCCTCCTCGTAGATGCGGGTAGGGTAGTGGCTACGCAACCAAGACACATTTGAGGAGAAGTGATGACCGCTCCAGTTTCCGAAACCGGCGTCATTCTGACCGAGGCCGCAGCCGCAAAGGCAAAGGGCCTGCTTGATCAGGAAGGCCGCGACGATCTCTCCCTGCGCATCGCAGTGCAGCCCGGCGGCTGCGCTGGCCTGCGCTACCAGCTCTACTTCGATGACCGCAGCCTTGATGGCGACAAGGTCGACGAGGTGGGTGGAATCAAGCTCGTCGTGGACAAGATGTCCGTGCCGTACCTTACCGGTGCCAAGATCGACTTCGCTGACACCATCGAGTCCCAGGGATTTACCATCGATAACCCGAATGCCACCGGCTCCTGCGCGTGTGGCGATTCCTTCAACTAAACAGAAGGATAAAGAAAGAGGGTGAGTGCTTCTCGGCGCTCACCCTCTTTTTATGTCTTTAAAGCTCGGTGTGGAACTTTACCCAGCCCAGGTTAAAGCTTGACCGGGTAGTCGCGCTGTTCAATCTGCGGGTCGATGCGCTTTTCCACAAAGATGCCGTGCCAGATCATAAAGGAAAGCACCGTCCACAGGCGGCGGGAGTGATCGGAGACGCCATCGCGGTGCTCCTTGAGCATCTCCAGAACTTCCTTCTTGTTGAAGATGTCCTCGGTCTGGGAATCGTTGATGGTGTCTTGCGCCCAGCCGTAGAGCTCGTCGCCGGCGAGCCAGTGGCGCATGGGAACCGGAAAGCCCAGCTTCTTGCGGTTGAGCACGTGCGCGGGGACGATCTGTTCCATGGCCTTGCGCAGCGCATACTTGGTGGTGCCGTGGGAGATTTTCAGGTTATGCGGGATGGATTCTGCGACCTTGAATACTTCCTTATCTAGGAATGGCACGCGCAGCTCCAAGGAGTTGGCCATGTTGATCTTATCAGCCTTGACTAGGATGTCACCGCGCATCCAGGTAAATAGGTCAAGGTGCTGCATGCGGGCTACTGGGTCAAAGTCTTCCGACTGCGCATAGATGGGCGCGGTGACCTCGCGGTGATCCCACTCGCGCTTGGCCCATGGGATAACGCGCTGCATCTGCTCAAAGTTAAAGGAGCGTGCGTTGCCGTAGTAGCGCTCCTCCATGGTCATGGAGCCGCGGTTGAGCAAGGACTTGCCCTTCATGCCTTCCGGCAGCACGCGGGAAAGCTTGCCCAATCCCTGGCGCAGCGGAGAAGGGATTTTCTCGAATGGCGCGAGCGACAGTGGCTCCTTATAGATGGTGTAGCCGCCGAAAAGCTCATCGGCACCCTCACCGGACAGGACCACCTTGACGTGCTTGCGGGCCTCTTGGGCCACGAAGTACAGCGGCACGAGGGAAGGATCGGCGACCGGGTTATCCAGGTACCACATAATCTTTGGGATCGACTCGGCGTATTCTTCCGGCGAGACGATCTTCACGATGTGCTCTACGCCGATGGCTGCCGCCGATTCTGCGGCCACGTCCACCTCGGAATAGCCTTCGCGCTCGAAACCAGTGGTGAAGGTCAGCAGATCTGGGTTGTGTCGCTTGGCCAGGGTAGCGATGGCGGTGGAGTCGATGCCGCCAGAGAGGAAGGAACCAACGGTGACATCGGCACGCATGTGCTTGGCGACGGAATCCTCCAGCGCTTCTGCAATGCGGTCAAAAAGCTGCTGCTTTTCGCCTTCAGGCACCTGCTGGACCGGGAAACGTGGCTTGAAGTAGCGCTCGGATACGACGTCCTCGCCCGGCTTCAAGGTGACCGTACAGCCGGATTCCACGCGGCGGATATTGGCGTGCAACGATTCCGGTTCCGGTACGTGTTGTAGGTCTACGTAGTGCTCAATGGCGCGTCGGTCAAGGCTGAGATATAGACCAATGTCCTCAGCCATGTCTAGGATGCACTTCATCTCGGAGGCGAAGACCGTGCCAGCGTCCGTGGTGGCAAAGTAAAGCGGCTTGATGCCGAACTGGTCGCGCGCGGCAAACATTGTCTTGGTCTTGGTATCCCAAATGACGATGCCAAACATGCCACGGAGGTGCTCAACGACGTCCTTGCCCCAGTGGTGGTAGCCCACCGCAATGGGCTCGCCGTCGCCTTCCGTATAGAAGGTGTAGCCCAAAGCCTTAAGTTCTTCGCGGAGCTCAACGTAGTTGTAGATCTCGCCGTTAAACGTAAGGGCATATCGTTCAGGCTCGTCCTCCGGGCCCCAGCGCAGGGGCTGGTGGGAATGTTCCAAGTCGATAATGGACAGGCGGTTAAAGCCGAAGGCGGCGTCGCCATCATGCCAAGTGCCGGCTGCGTCCGGTCCGCGGTGGTGCATGCAAGGAAGTGACCGCTCCAGCGCGTCGACATATTTGTCCACGTTACCGGTGGCCGCGAGCATGCCAAGAAGTCCGCACATGTAAAGATAGCTCCTTTTAATTAAGCGACTAGTGCTCGTTGTCCTACTTTACGGTGCGCGGGGTGGAAACCAGAAAGCGCCACGGTTTGGAAGAAGCTGTAGAAAAGCTTAAATTAAGCTTCCCCGTAAGGGTGCGAACTTTCGGATGATGGCTGGAACAGCACCCTGTGAGTTAAGGCACATGGTGAAGGCGCAGACAGGGGGTGCGGTTGGAACATTGTGCAGGTGGGGCGGTAACCTACTGAATCGTGGATATAAATTGAGCGCCCTGGGTCTCCTTTAAAGCTTCAAAAAGGCTGGGAACCAAGCATTTATCCATTATTCTGATTGGGTAAGGGTGCTCTGTGAGTATTCGAGAAGTTTGTGTGGACAGAAAGGCAGAACACACGTGGGACAGCGTAATAAGCGCACCTTCGCCCGTAAGGCGGGCGTAGCTGGCGCACTTGCCCTAGGCGGTCTCGCCCTGGCTGGTTGTGACGTTCAGGCGCCAACTGCTGTAGAGAACCTCCTGGGATTCGGTTGGCCAAAGGGTGTGACCCCTGAGGCTGAGGCAATGTACAACTTCTGGATCTGGGTCTGGGTAGCAGCTTGGATTGTCGGCTTCGTTATGTGGGGCCTCTTCCTTACTGCAATCTTCCGCTGGAGCGCGAAGAAGGCCAAGCGAGATGGCAAGGGTGAATTCCCGCGCCAAACGCAGTACAACGTGCCATTGGAGATGGTGCTGACCATCGTTCCGATCTTGATCATTATGACCTTGTTCTTCTTCACGGTGCAGACCCAGCAGAAGGTCACCGCATTGGATAAGGATCCAAAGGTTACCGTTGACGTCACGGCATTCCAGTGGAACTGGAAGTTCGGCTACGCCGAGAACCACGTCAATGGTGAGAACTACAACGGTGCGGACGAAGCGCGTCAGGCTGAAGCGGAAAAGACCGCCCATGACCCTGAGGGTGTGGACAACCCCAACCCAATTCACGGTAAGTCCAAGGGCGACCTTTCCTACCTCAACTACAACAAGATTGAGACCGTAGGCTCCACCGAAGAGGTTCCGGTTCTGGTGCTTCCTTCCGATACCGCCATCGAGTTCCGTCTGGCTTCCGCTGACGTTTCTCACGCGTTCTGGGTACCGGAGTTCTTGTTCAAGCGCGACGTGTACGCACACCCTGAGGCCAACGCCCAGGAGCGCAGCTTCCAGATCGAATCGATTGATAAGCAAGGCGCCTTTGTTGGCCGCTGTGCTGAGATGTGTGGTACCTACCACTCCATGATGAACTTCGAGATTCGCGTTGTGTCCCCAGAGGACTTCAATGCTTACATGGACTTCCGTGAGAAGAACCCGAATGCCACCAACGCTGAGGCGTTGAAGGAAATTGGCCAGGATCCGTACGCAGTTACCACCCACCCGTTCTCCGGCGAGCGTGACACCGCCGATGGTGACAACTCCGTCAAGACCGCGGCATAAGAGATAAGGACATTACACAATGCGTGCAACATCGAAAGTCTTTTACTCAATCGCGACTTACCTTTTCGTCTCGCTGATTGTTTATATCTTTGGCGTCACCCTCGTGAAGGATGATGGTTACCTCTACGGCGCCGAGTGGGTTGGCATCGTGGGTATGTTCCTCTCCGTCGTGCTCTGCCTTATGCTGGGCGGCTACCTTCACTTCACCGATAACCGCAGCGACGTTCTACCGGAAGACTGGGAAGAAGCAGAGACCGAAGACTCCGCTGGTATCTTGGGCTTCTTCTCGCCGAGCTCCATCTGGCCACTGGCCATGGCTGGTTCCATCGGTTTCTTGGGCCTAGGCGTCATCTTCCTTTACTACTGGCTCATCGCCTTGGGCGCTGTCTGCTTGATTGCAGCTTGCGCCGGCCTGTCCCTGCAGTATGGCCTGCCTAAGGAAAAGCACTAGTACTTAGCTAGTCGCAACCACTGCCAAAACTTCTCAGCCCTCCTCACCACGCCGTGGTGAGGAGGGCTTTGGCGATCCGCGTCGTAAATCAAATAGAAAAGTTCCCGAGGTTCCACAATTTCTTTATGGGAGGGGGAGAGGGGCTGCGCCCAGGCTTTAAGTGGGCAGCAAAAGCGCATCGTAGCACGTAAACCGCAATTTCTGCGGGGGTCAACCGAAAGTTGCAAAAGAGCGATTTTCCCCGGAAACCGCCGTGTGATTTATCTCTCTAAGAAATTTGCTGAAACCGGTTGCGGAAGAGGGTCGAATCAACGTGAGCGAGGTAGTTGAAACGGTGGGCATCGTGGCCATAGATGAAGTTTAAGGGCGTCACCTGCGTTGATGTCCCGTCGTAAAAGAATGCAAAAAGTTCCCGCGTTATTAATCTTGATAGGCCTCAAGATATTCCTTATCGGTAGCTGGCAATTTAGTGAAAACCGAATAGAGGAAGCGGGGGGAATTGAAGTGACTTTAGCGTCCAGAACAGCCATAATTACCACTGTGACGAGCGTAGTTTCTAACCAAGGTATGACAGCACCACGTGTTGCCTCGCTGAACCGACCCAATATGGTCAGCGTGGGCACCATCGTGTTCCTGTCTCAGGAATTGATGTTCTTTGCCGGACTGTTCGCGATGTGGTTCACCTCGCGAGCGAACGGCCAGGAAGGCGATTGGGCAGAGCACACTGCCCATATCAACCTGCCAATGGGCTTTCTCATTACTGCAGTGTTGATTTCTTCCTCCGTGACCTCGCAGTTCGGCGTGTTTGCCGCAGAAAGGGGTGACGTTTACAAGCTTCGACTCTGGTACACCATCACGCTGGTATTGGGTGTTGTCTTCCTGGGCATCATGGCGTTTGAGTGGGCTGAGTTGATTCACGCAGGCGTGACGGTACAGTCCAGCGTCTTTGGTTCGGTGTTCTACATCATCACCGGCTTCCACGCTGCGCACGTAACCGCCGGTTTGATTTCCTTTGCAATCATCCTGGCGCGTATCGCTAAGTCTAAATTCACGCCGGCACAGGCTACCGCCGCGATGGCAGTGTCCTACTACTGGCACTTCGTTGACGTTGTGTGGATCGGTGTGTTCACCGTTATCTACTTGATTCAGTAGTGTCGGCGACCCTCTCCCCAAAACAGTCCTCCCGTGTTCGAGTTATCTAAAGGAAAATGATGGATAACAATTCGCAGTCCGCGGCAGTGGAGCAGACCACTGCCTCGGCTAAGAAGACCCGCCGTCGCCGCAAGGCGAAGCGCACCCTTGCAGGTGGCTTTGCTTTGGCCATCGGTTTGACCGGCGCTGGCGTCTTGGCCTCTGCCTTGACGCCTGACGCTCAGGTCGCTACGGCGGAAAAAGATGATCAAGCCCTCGTGCAAGAGGGTAAGGACATCTACGACACCGCTTGTATCACTTGCCACGGTGCCAATCTGCAAGGCATCGAAGGCCGTGGCCCCTCTCTCGTAGGTATCGGCGCCGGCTCTGTGTACTTCCAGGTTCACTCCGGCCGTATGCCGATGATGTCCAACGACGCACAGGCAGAGCGCAAGGCTCCTCGTTACACCGAACAGCAGACCTTGGCGCTGGCCGCTTATGTTGCTGCTAACGGCGGCGGCGCAGACATTGTCTACAACGACGATGGAAGCATCGCCCAAGAATCCCTTCGCGGCGCCAACTACAACGGCCAGATTCAGGCCGAAGACGTTGCCAAGGGCTCTGAGCTTTTCCGCATGAACTGCGCATCCTGCCACAACTTCACCGGTCAGGGTGGCGCGCTGTCCTCCGGTAAGTACGCCCCGGAGCTGGCACCTGCTAACGAGCAGGAAATCTACCAGGCAATGTTGACTGGTCCGCAGAACATGCCAAAGTTCTCTGACCGTCAGCTGACTGCAGATGAAAAGAAGGACATCATCGCCTACTTGAAGTCTGCAGAAGAGACTCCGTCTCCTGCCGGTTGGGACCTTGGCGGTCTCGGCCCAGTGGCTGAAGGCCTGGCAATGTGGATTATTGGTATCAGCGCACTGTGCGCCGCTGCTATGTGGATTGGATCGCGCTCATGAGCAATGTGAAAAAGAATTACACTGACGCAGAGCTCGATAAGATGAGCAATGATGAACTTGCTGCACTTGGTACCGAGCTCGATGATGTCACCGTAGCGTTCCGCAAGGAGCGTTTCCCGGTTGAAGGTGACCCCGCGGAAAAGCGTGCGGGTCGCAATGTCGCCATTTGGCTGGCACTCTCCGTTATCGGCGGATTGGCTTTCTTGGGCGTCTACCTCTTCTGGCCTTGGCAGTACAAGCAGCTAGGGGAGGACGGCCTCGTCTGGCACACTCTCTACACCCCGCTGCTTGGTATTACCGCTGCATTGTCCATTTTCGGACTCGGCTTTGCCATCGTTCAGTACGTGAAGAAGATCCTGCCGGAAGAAATCTCCGTGCAGCGTCGCCACGATGGTCCTTCCGAAGAAGTTGACCGCCGTACTCTTACCGCTCTCTTGAACGATTCTTGGAAGACCTCCACTCTCGGCCGCCGCAAGACCATCCAAGGTCTGCTCGGTGGTGCAGGCGTTCTCTTCGGCTTGACTGTTATCGCCCCGCTTGCCGGCGCAATCCGCAATCCATGGAAGGTTCGCCACGAGGTGAACTACGCCGGTGACGGCACGCTGTGGACCTCCGGCTGGACGATGCACGAGAAAGGCGTAAAGCTTTACCTCGCTCGTGACACCGGCACCATCGCTGAGAAGCACTCCGGCGAGTCCGGCGAACACTACACCACCGAAGGCGTTACCCGCCTAGTGCGCGTTCGCCCCGAGGACTTGGCTGCCGGCGGTATGGAAACCGTCTTCCCGCTCGCGGAAGAAGACGTCAACGATGGTGACCAGTACGACGCTAAGCGCGACGTATACGAGCACCACATGCACTCCATCCACGGCAACCGCAACGCTGTGATGTTGATTCGTCTGCGCCACTCCGATGCGCAGAAGGCGATCGAGCGTGAGGGGCAGGAAAACTTCCACCACGGCGATTACTACGCCTACTCCAAGATTTGTACTCACATTGGTTGCCCAACGTCGTTGTACGAGGCACAGACCAACCGAATCCTGTGCCCCTGCCACCAGTCGCAGTTCGACGCATTGCACTACGGTAAGCCGGTCTTCGGCCCGGCCGCCCGTGCTCTGCCACAGCTGCCCATCACGGTGGACGATGAGGGCTACCTTGTTGCAGAAGGCAACTTCATTGAGCCTGTCGGTCCGGCATTCTGGGAGCGTAAGTCATAATGAGCAATAAACTCGCCCAAATGGGCAACAACATGGACGAGCGCTACAGCGCCGCCGGCGTGCTAAGGACGCAGCTGAACAAGGTCTTTCCGACCCACTGGTCCTTCATGCTCGGTGAGATGGCGCTGTACAGCTTCATCATTCTTCTACTAACCGGTACATACCTGGCGCTATTCTTTGACCCTTCCATTACGAAGGTCATCTACGACGGCACCTACGCACCGCTGAACGGCGTTGAGATGTCGCGCGCCTACGCAACGGCCCTTGATATTTCCTTCGAGGTACGTGGCGGACTCTTCGTTCGCCAGATGCACCACTGGGCAGCACTGCTGTTCATGATGTCGATGGTTGCGCACATGCTGCGTATCTTCTTCACCGGTGCTTTCCGTCGTCCGCGCGAAGCCAACTGGATTATTGGTTGCACCCTTATCCTGCTGGGCATGATCGAGGGCTTCCTCGGTTACTCCCTGCCGGATGACCTGCTTTCCGGTGTCGGTCTGCGCATTATGTCCGCCATCATCTTGGGGCTGCCGATTATCGGCACCTGGTTGCACTGGGCCATCTTCAACGGCGACTTCCCGTCCGACTTGATGCTGGACCGCTTCTACATCCTCCACGTTCTGGTCATCCCAGGCATCATCTTGGGCCTTATCGCAGCCCACTTGATCATGGTCTGGTTCCAGAAGCACACCCAGTTCCCTGGACCGGGTCGCGCAGAAAACAACGTTGTCGGTGTCCGCATTATGCCGGTCTTTGCAACTAAGGCAATTGGTATGGGCATGATGGTCGCTGGTGTGCTGGCTCTGATGTCCGGTTTGCTAACCATCAACGCTATCTGGTTGCTGGGTCCGTACAACCCCTCCCAGGTGTCTGCAGGTTCCCAGCCCGATATCTACATGCTCTGGACAGACGGTGTGGCTCGTGTCATGCCGGCTTGGGAGCTGTACTTGGGCAATTACACGATTCCTTCCGCTTTCTGGGTCGCGTTGTTGTGTGGCCTGATGGTCGTACTGCTAATCACCTACCCGTTCTTGGAGAAGAAGTTCACTGGTGACGATGCGCACCACAACCTTCTGCAGCGTCCGCGTGACGTTCCTACCCGTTCCGCAATTGGTGCTGCAGCAATCGTGTTCTTCTTGTTGGTCACCTTGTCCGGTGGTAACGACCACGTTGCGCACTTCTTCCAGATTTCGCTGAATGCGATGACTTGGGTGGGACGTATCGGCTTGATTATCTTGCCGCCGATTGCCTACTTCATGACCTACCGCATCTGTGTTGGTCTGCAGCGTTCTGACCGTGAGGTGCTCGAACACGGTATCGCTACTGGTGTTATCAAGCAGCTGCCTAATGGTGCCTTTATTGAAGTCCACCAGCCGCTTGGCCCGGTTGACGAGGACGGCCATGCAGTACCGCTTGAGTACGCAGGCGCTCAGGTGCCAAAGCAACTTAACCACCTTGGTTACGCGGACTCCGAGATTCAGGGCACCTTCAGCCCGGATGATCCGGAACTCATGCGTCGCGTTCACGAGATTCACGAGGAGAACCACGAAGAGGAAGCGGAGATGTTCCGCCGCCTCAATGAGGCTAATCGTCGTGATGACGAGGAAAACGGCCGCATCTAATCTTCCCTTGGGGTAGCTCGATACACGCTCACTAGATAAGCCCGCTGTCGCCAGAAATTAGGCGGCCAGCGGGCTTATTTGTTTTGAATCTATTGTTTGATGTGGGCGGTCCTGCTGTCTTAGTTCTTTACCGCAGGCCCTTCTTCAGGAGGCTGGTGCGTATGGATTGGAAGAGGTAACTTCGCGCACTGATTTCTAAGGAGGCTGCGAGAAGTTCGCCGGTTAAGCGATCTCAGTAATGAAAATATATAGTCTCAGCTCTTGCTGAAGGCCTGCAGACGTTTCCCCGCGAAAGCTTGCGTAAAAGCTGGGTACTTCGCGCCTAATGCGCATGGTTGATGATCTCGAGAGCAAACTAAAGAACTGCCTGGCGAGCCAACTGGATTCGTCAGGCAGTATTCAAAAGCATCGGTGCGATTGGCGTCTGAATCCGATGCTTTTGTTGGGGAGTAGTGCTGGCCTATATCCGATACAACGGGGGCCTTTTCTACTTTGTTAGCGAGTCGATGAGAGTAACCCCAACGATCAATGGGCTACATCAATCTCGTAGTCCAAATATTGCTTTATGAGAAGGCAACAAGCAACAACTGATTCTCCGGAGTACCGTTTAGAAGAGCTGGAAAGAACTGTCGCAAACTTTCCAGTCTCCATCTTCCTTCTTCAACTGAATTTCACTGGTATTGAAATAGTCTGCAAATTCTTCGTTATCTGAAGTCACATAGGCTTCATCGTCGGACGAGGACTCAGACTCTTCTAGATCTTTGACCGCATCGTCCTTCTTGTCCCTTAGCTCTTCGAGCTCGTCTTCACTTGGAACATCTGAGGGATTCATGCTTTGGACTGTTGCAACAACTTCATCTGGGGATACTGGGTTTCGCTGCTCTTTGCAGAGATAATCTGTCTGGAATTCATTAGCTTGGTCTACCCAGTCGTGTGCCGATTCTTCGGCCTTTTTGCTGTCGCCAGATTGGTGTTGCTGAGCAGCTTCCAATAGGTTTGTGTGAACTTCCATTTGCTCGTCGGCGGCATTCTTTAGAGCCTTTTCTGGCCCTCCAGAGGAGCCGCAGCCAGTGATGGCTAGTGAAGTGGCCAGTAAGGCGCTTCCCAAGGTAAGCATTCTACGCATTTTCTTCTCCATTCTTTAAAGTAAACGGTGTATCGAGCCATGGCTCTCCGGTCATGGCAACACGGAGTAATTGAAATTTCAGCTGAAATTCAGTATTAGGACAGCCAATTATCAGCCTAACAAATTGAACCCGTAGGCACCTCCGCACTGTGGGATATTTGATGCATCGTTTACGGTGACGAATGCGGTGATGTAACCGAACAATTGGGGCAGCGTGAAGTCATAGCACTCGTCGTGTAGGAGTCACCAGCGCGACTGAAGTGACCGTCGAGTTTGTTGCAAGCACATACGGGGATGACAGGGGCTGGTGCTGGGATTGACACTAGATGGTTCATTCTGAGGAATGATAAAGCTGCAGAATTTCTGGGCATACCAGGCGGACCCACGCGGCATAGGGGGCAACTTTCTAAACAAGCCAAAGAAAGCAGCTTTGTCGCCGGACCTTACGGCAAAAAGGGGTTGTTCCGATGTTGCACGTTGAAGGGGTGGGTATAGACGAGCAGTAACTGGTCTTGTATAGCGAGAAGGGGCCTGAAGCTCAGTTTGTGATCCGCATTTTCCAAGCAATGTTAGCCAGTTGCAGACTGTGGTTAAGTATCTTTTGAATAGTTAGGGTCTGTTAAAGAATGAGTCTGATGACACGGAAGGGACCAAACCAAAGCGTATGTGAGGAACCTCACATATAATATTTTTGGCGCTCTTTACTTGGAGTTTGAAGAGTAAATCGCCGGTTGCGGAGTGTGTGAGTTTCGGCCATTTCTGCAGTGTATCCCCTTTAAAATTCAGTAATAACTTTATTGGATGCTCGTTATGGTGCGTTTGTCTCGGCTTGGTCAAAATAAGATAACGAACGTGTAACGAAGCCGGATCCGAGATTGCGAATGGACATTGATTGTGATGATTTCGTAACCTATTCGAGACATTGAGTTACCGCCCGAAAGGTGCTCAATAGGAAATGAAAATTTAAAGCGTCGCATCTGGCTCCTCCTAGTGAGGGGCCGAGTGGAGGAAGGCCTAAAGGAACGGTCTTCCAATGAACACTAGGCCCTAGGGTCAGAGCTTTTCTACAAGGAAAGTAGACGCGTAGGAAGATTTGGAGTTTTTCTCGTGGCAAAGCACCGTCGTCAGGGCACTGTAAATACCCGTCGTATCGCATCTACTGCAGCCATCGCTGCAACCGCAGCCGTCGCCGCCCCAGGCGTCGCTCAGGCTGCCGAGGTCGTTGTTCCTAATACCGACTACCGTTTCGAGGTTGCCGGTCTGGAAAACGTCCCGAACATTGACCAGGTCCCAAACATTGACAAGTACGTCCCGTCCTTGGGCCAGGTTTCCAACCAGGGTGGCGACGATTTCGTCGCTGCTGCAGAGCAGCAGGCTGCTCCGGCCCCGTCCACCGTTGGTCAGAAGGCTCTGGAAGCTGCACGCTCCGTCCTTGGCTCGCCGTACGTTTACGGCGCTGCTGGCCCGAACGCTTTCGACTGCTCCGGTTTGACCAGCTGGGCTTACTCCCAGGCTGGCGTTCAGATTCCGCGTACCTCCCAGGCTCAGGCTGCTGGCGGTACCCCTGTTTCCTTGGACCAGCTCCAGCCTGGTGACATCATTTCCTACTACGGTGGCGCTTCCCACGTCGGTATCTACACCGGCAACGGCACCATCATTGACGCGCTTAACTCCGGCACCCCTGTGCAGGAGCGCGACTTGAACTACATGCCGATTAACAATGCCGTGCGCTTCTAATTGGCAGTGATATGACATGCCCTTCCCTTTGTGAAAAAGGGAAGGGTTTTGTTGTGCAACGGCGGCTAAAACCCGCTATAGTAAATTCGATTTTTGAAAATTTTGAGTTGAAGGTCTTTTCGTGTCTAAACGTGTGCTCCCAGCTGCTGCATTAACCGCAGTCCTCGCTGTCACTTCACTTTCTGGCCTCCCGCAAGTTATTGCGCAGGAGGCGGAACCGAACCAAGAGTCTGCTTCTGAAAACGTCGATGATCTGGTCGATCGCGTCGGAGAGGTTGCTCGAAAGGTCTCGGCGAAGAATGAGGAAGTCAAAGAGCTAGAAGATAAGCTCGCGGCCAAGGAAGAAGAGGTCGCTCAAGCGGAGCAAGACTCCGCAGAGGCCCAAAAACGCGTACATGACGCGCAGGGCGATGTCTCCACGCAGCAAGGTCGCGTGGACGACTTGGCACAGTCTCGCTACCGGGGAGACTCCCGTTCCGCCGTTTCGGGCGCGCTGGCTGCAGAAGACCCAGCAGACGCCGTAGAGCGCATGGGATACTTGGGCGCGCTTTCGCGCAAGGCGCAACGCACCCTCGATGCCAAGGCAGATGCAGCCTCAATGGCTGAAGCGGTTCAGCAAGAAGCCGCTGACGCTGCGAAAAAGGTGCGCGAGGAAAAGAAGGACCTCGAAAAGCAGCGCGATGAACTGGTAAAGCAAAAGGATGCGCTGGAAGAGCAGCAGGCAGATATCGAAGCTCAAGTGGATGCGCTGAGCGATGAGCAGCGCGAAGCTTGGGAAGGACAATTCGGCGGCACGGATAAGCTGGATTTCGACTTGGGAGAGATCGCCGATGGCGCTAGCTCTGCGGCTCTGTCCAAGTTGGGTTCGCCCTACGGCTGGGGTTCTGCCGGTCCGAACCAGTTCGACTGCTCTGGCCTGATGTACTGGGCATACCAGCAGATTGGAAAGACCATTCCGCGTACCTCGCAAGCACAAATTGCAGGTGGCACGTCCGTGCCGGTGGATCAGCTGCAGCCTGGCGATATCGTGGGCTACTACCCAGGAGTTACCCACGTCGGAATGTACATTGGCAACGGCCAGGTAGTACACGCCTCGACCTATGGCGTGCCAGTTCAGGTCGTGCCACTCAACTCGATGCCTATTTCGGGGACTGCGCGATTCTAAGTGGCCCGCATACTGCTGGTAACGAATGACTTTCCTCCCAAAGTCGGAGGAATCCAGTCCTACCTGCGGGACTACCTAGAAGCGCTCGACCCAGACGATGTCGTAGTATTCGCTTCAACCCAACAGCCACCTGAGGACTATGACGCCTCTGTTGCCTATAAAGTCATTCGGTGGCCACATCGCGTGATGCTGCCCACCCCGGCAACCACGCGCCGCATGCAGGAGATCATCCGGCAGGAAGCCATTGACGTCGTGTGGTTTGGTGCGGCGGCACCACTGGCGCTGATGGCAAAGGCTGCGCGTCAGGCGGGGGCGCGCCGCGTGGTGGCAACGACGCATGGCCACGAGGTGGGGTGGTCTATGGTTCCACTGGCCCGGCAATGCCTGCGGCTGATTGGCAATAACGCCGATGTCATTACGTATATCTCGGATTACACTCTACGGCGCCTGCGCGGGCCGTTTGGTCCGCACCCGGAGTGGGCTCACCTGCCTTCTGGGGTCAGTCTAGATTCGCTTTCTCCCGCAACCCTTGCGCAGCGCATAGCAGCGAAGGCGGAGTTTGGAGTGAGCGGACCTACCATCGTCTGCATTTCCCGGTTAGTCCCGCGCAAGGGGCAAGACCAATTATTGCGGGCGATGCCGCAGGTCAGAAAAGAATTCCCCGATGCGCAGTTGCTGTTGATTGGGCGCGGGCGTTATCACGATGCATTGCAAGAATTGGCGAAGCTTTATTGCCCCGATGCAGTGATTCAGCCGGCCCCCAACATCGAAACCGCGCTTCACGCCGCGGATATTTTTGCCATGCCAGCCCGCACACGCGGCGGAGGCTTGGACGTGGAAGGCTTGGGGATTGTTTACCTAGAGGCACAGGCCTGCGGGGTCCCAGTCGTCGCTGGTGACTCTGGGGGAGCGCCGGAGACTATTACGAAGGAGACGGGGATCGTCGTCAAGGGCATATCTGTTGATGAGCTCGTGGATGCTTTGAAAGAGCTCTTGCGTTTGCCAGAAATACGTACTCGTATGGGGCAGGCGGGACGCAGGCACGTCGAAAAGCACTGGAGCTGGGAGATTATGGGGCAGCGGCTGAGAAAGCTTATGGCTTGATGTGACCCTGGCCCGGTTGTCGGTATATTCTGATATCCATGCTTGAAAATAACTCCGCCGATCTTACTATCGGCTTCGATGTCGGTGGCACCAATGTGCGCGGTGGAGTAATTACTCGAGACGGAGAAATCCTCGCGAGTCGCACCATGCCAACCTCGGGGGATCCGCGCCAACTTGATGATGACCTGGTAGCAATCGTCGAGGAGCTGCGCGCAGACTATCCCGTGGGCGCGGTGGGCCTTGCCGTGGCGGGATTCCTAGACCCAGAGTGTGAGACAGTCCGCTTCGCCCCGCATCTACCGTGGCGGAATGCGCCCGTCCGGAAAAACCTTGCGGAGCGCTTGGGGTTGCATGTCCGGCTGGAGCACGATGCCAACTCCGCCGCTTGGGGAGAATGGCGCTTTGGCGCAGGGCGCGGCGCGAAGGATTGGGTATTTTTTGCGGTCGGCACCGGCATCGGCGCGACCTTAATGACCCATGACACCATCTACCGAGGCGCCTTTGGTACTGCTCCGGAATTTGGTCATATCGTCGTGGTGCCGAATGGCAGGCAGTGCTCGTGCGGCAAACGGGGCTGTTTGGAGCGCTATGCCTCAGGCACGGCCCTGCCGGATACCGCGCGCGAACTGCGGCCAGACTATGAGACCTCCTTGCCGCCATATCCCACCGGTGAGCAGGTTGCACGCGCAGCACGTGGGGGAGACCCACTCGGTATTGCGGTAATGGAGAACTTTGGGCAGTGGTTGGGCCAAGGCTTATCCATCGTGTCTGATGTGCTCGATCCAGAGCTCATTGTCATTGGCGGCGGGGTGTCCCAAGATGCGGATATGTACTTAGAGGAAGCCACCGCTGCCATGGGCCGGGATATAGTCGGCGCTGGGCATCGCCCCCTTGCTCGCGTTGCAACCGCGGAATTGGGCTCGGCAGCAGGTATGATTGGCGTAGCTGACCTGGCCCGCCGCGGCCACTAGAATGAGCGAAGGACGAGCTGGAGATGAAAAACAAATGGTACTGGGCGTTTAAGCACATCTTTTTCGGGCCCGCCCTGCGTGTATGGAACCGCCCTTGGTCAGAAGGAATGGAAAAAATCCCTGCTGAGGGTCCCGCGATTTTGGTATCCAACCATCAAGCGGTGATGGACTCTTTCTTCTTCCCCCTGCTGTGCCCGCGCCAAATTACTTTTTTGGCCAAGTCAGAGTACTTCACCACCCCCGGCCTCGTGGGCGGCATGCAGAAATGGTTTTTCAGCTCCGTCGGGCAAGTTCCCATTGAACGGGATCATGAATCAGCTAGCCAGGCCATGCTCGAGACCGCGCGAAAGATTTTGGGGCGCGGTGATCTCTTTGGTATCTACCCAGAGGGCACCCGGTCCCCAGATGGACGTGTGTACAAGGGGCGTACCGGGATGGGGCGCATTGCCATGGAGACCAATCAGCCGGTCTATCCCATCGCTATGATCAATTCCCGCAAGGCTAACCCGATCGGTTCGTGGATTGTCCGACCCGCCAAGGTGGGAGTGCGAGTGGGAGACCCTATTTACCCGCATGACTGGGCGCGCGAACACGGCCTAGATCCGCAACAGCACGAGACCATTCGCGCGTTCACGGACATGGTCATGGGGACATTAGCCGAGCTCTCTGACAATCCTTACGTGGATGTCTATGCGGCTGATGTAAAGGAATCATTAAAGGCCGGCCACGGGTACCCCGCCGGTGCGGAGATTAAAGGGAGGTAATTACAATTCCTCAGGCCCGCTTAGCGTGGCCGGATACCGCAAAAGGAATTTCTATCATCGGCGTGGTGCTCCTACACATCACGCTGAAGGTGCCAGGAGCCGAACAAACGTGGCTAGCAACTCTCAATACCTATCTCGACCCCCTGCGCCTTCCCCTGTTCTTTCTGGTCTCCGGCTACTTCTCTTATAAAGTCTTTCGTTACAGTTTCGCGGAGTTATTTACCCGCCGGCTCTGGTTTTTCCTCATTCCTTATTTGGTGTGGATGTCCGTGGAGCATTTGACCAAACAGCTGGAATACCAGTGGGTTTTCGGTGACTCCTCCATGGGTATGACCGAGATGCTGCAAAATCTTTTACTTGGCCATACGATGGCGTGGTTTATCCACGCGCTCATTTTGTTCAACCTATTTCTGTGGTGTGTGCGCAAATTGCCTGCGTGGGCGGGCATCGGGCTGAGCTTTACCCCTGTTATTTTTATTGCCTGGCAGGAACAGTTTCAGTTTATTGGCAAGGCCATAATGTTCCTTCCCATCTTTGTAGGCGCCGCCTACCTTCGCGAACCGATTACCCGTTTTGCGGCTGCGGCAGAAGAGGTATTCCGCGGCTCGTGGACCGTGCGCAGTGTTGGAGCGTATGCCACGGCCATCGGCGCTTATTGTGCAGGCCTGGCCCTGCGCCACGCGTGGGACGGCAACGATTCTGATATTGCTTTTAACTGGCCCCTGCTGGGCGCGGACTTTTTGGGTTGGGGAGATATAAACCTATTAGTGCGCTTCGTGGAACAGGTGCTAGAGGTTCCCGCGGGAATCGTTGGGGCCGTGCTCATTAGCCACATTCCGTGGATTGCAGAAGGCGTGAAGTTCGTCGGCCGGCACACGCTGCCGATTTATCTCTCGCACCCCATCGGCCTGACCGTAGGCTATGGGTACTACATGGCGCATCATGACTATGCTGTGTCTTTGGCTGGGTCGTGGCCGCTGGAAAACACGTGGTTCTGGATCGCCATGTGCTTTATCTTTACGGCCATTTCCTCCCTTGCGCTGTGGGCGCTGGGAAAGGTCCCTATCCTTGGCTGGACGCTGGTTCCGCCGCGGATCGGTAGGCGCCGCCCCGCCGTAGAGCCAATGGTAGCGAACAAACAACTAACAGCACGGTAATGATGACGTAATCATTGCCAACGATGTGCTGCCACCACGTCCAATCCAGTTCCTGGTCTTCGGTATGCGGAACTTTCCAGTGGCCGCGGGCAAATAGCGCCAGCCAGGTGAGAGCCGCTAGGGTCCAGCGTCGGCTGGCAACTAAGTAGACGCCCGCTAATACCAGCCAGGTAAAGTGGTGCGACCACGATACGGGGGAGCACAGCAGTGACACAGACGCTGCCAGCAGCATGAGCACGACCTGATTGCCGTGGGAAAGGCGCTCCATGGCAAACCACACAATTGCGATGACGACGATGACGCCAACGAGCCACAGGGTTTCTGCGTTATCGGGGCTGAGGCGGGTAAACAAGCCGCGCAAGGACTGGTTGGCGCTATAGGCTAGGCCGCCGATGCGCTCGGAATCGCGCAAGGTGGAGGTCCAATACTCAATCGAGCTATGCGGATTGGCGGCAAAGGCGATAAGGCCGGCGGCCACGAAGGAACCCAGGGTGGTAAAGAAGGCCTTCCATTCGCGGCGGACAAAGAAGACAGCCAAAAAGACCGCCGGGGTGAGCTTGATGGCCATGGCGATGCCGGTCAGGATGCCACGGGCCTTTTTCACCCACAGCAAATCGATGACCACGAGTGCGGTCAGCAGGATGTTGATCTGACCAAAGCTAAAAGTCTGCGTGATTGGCTCGGCCAGCATGGCGGCAAAAAGCCCCCAGGCCGCCCATTCCTGGCTGTTTAGGGAGCGCAATACCAGCGTAATGCACACCCACAATGCGAGTACGGAGAGGACCGTGACTACTACGGCGGCAGCGGTGAGGGGGATCCACTGCAGCGGGGCGAAGAGCAGGGCTGCAAACGGTGGGTAGGTAAATGGCAGGGAAAAATTGCGGTCGGTGCCTACGAAATAGTCCCGATCATAAAGATCGCTGCCGAAGCCGGCCCCGCCTTCGCGGTAAACATCGAGGTCAATGTGGTAAAAGGCGCGAAACTCGCCCGAGAATAAGGCAGGAATATCGATAATCCACCACAGCGCCACAAGCGCGGACAGGACTAGGGGGAGGGCGGTGGTCCACAGGGCTTTATTATCGGTTCTGCTCACCCGCAAAATTTTACAGTGGCGTGATCGTGGGGCCAATTTCCCGCGCCCATCGCCGCAGCGCTAGGGTTGTAAAATGTGCGTTACTTCTATGACACCGAATTTATCGAGGATGGCAAGACCATTGAATTGGTCTCCATCGGCATCGTCGGTGAAAATGGAAGTGAATATTATGCCGTATCCACGGATTTTGACCCGTCTAAGGCCAATTCTTGGGTCAAGGAAAACGTGTTGGCTAAGCTGCCCAGCCCCCAGGATTCCGCATGGAAGCCTGCGCGCACCATCCGCACGGAAATCCTGGAGTTTCTAACGCGCAGCTCTACGCCCATTGAATTATGGGCTTGGGTCGGCGCGTATGACCACGTGGTCTTGGCACAGCTGTGGGGCGATATGGCAAGCTTGCCCAAGCGCCTGCCGCGCTATACCCGCGAGCTGAAGCAGCTGTGGGAGTTCGCCGGCCGCCCCAGCTTGCCGGCCGTGCCTAAGGGCAATCACGATGCGCTTGTCGATGCCCGCCATAACCTCGCCAAATTCCGCGCCTGCACCGAGGTCTTGCCCTTGTCCAAGGGTAATAGAATCAATTTCTAGCAGTTAACTACCAAGCGATAGGCAGTAAATGGTTAAATGGAAGAGTGAGTTGGACAGTAGATATTCCGCAAAGTGTTCTGCCTGATCTTCCACCTTTGCCAGAGGGCATTGAGGAGGTCTTCCAGGACGTCATCAAGCGTGACGCAAAGCAACAGCCCAGTTGGGATCCCACCCAAGCCGATAACGTGCGCAAGATTCTCGAGTCGGTGCCGCCCATCGTGGTTGCCCCAGAGATTGAGAAGCTCAAGCGGCAGCTTGCCGATGTCGCATTAGGCAACGCCTTCCTGCTGCAAGGCGGCGATTGCGCCGAGACCTTTGAATCGAATACCGAGCCGCATATTCGCGGCAACGTTAAGACCTTGCTGCAGATGGCCGTCGTTTTGACCTATGGCGCGTCCGTTCCAGTGGTGAAGCTGGGGCGCATTGCTGGGCAGTATGCGAAGCCGCGTTCTTCGGATACGGACGCCAATGGCTTGTTGAATTACCGCGGGGACATTGTCAATGGCGTGGAACCCACCGATGAGGAGCGCCGTCACGACCCGGCCCGCATGATCCGCGCCTACGCTAACTCTTCGGCGGCCATGAATTTGGTACGCTCTTTGACCTCCTCCGGCACCGCGGATCTCTACCGCCTGCACGAATGGAACCGCGAGTTCGTCCGTAAATCGCGCGCCGGTGCCCGCTACCAGGATCTGGCCCGCGAGATCGAAAATGGCCTGAAGTTCATGAATGCTTGCGGCGTGCAGGATTCCACACTGCACTCGGCAGAGATTTACTGTTCGCACGAGGCGCTGCTGAAGGATTACGAGCGTTCCATGCTGCGCTTGGGCCAAGACGATAATGGTGATACCAAGCTTTATGACCTGTCCGCACACCAAGTGTGGATTGGTGAGCGCACTCGTGGTCTGGATGACTTCCACGTCAACTTCGCCGCCATGATCGGCAACCCGGTGGGCATCAAGCTCGGACCGGGCGCCACCCCAGAGCAAGCCGTGGAATACGCCGAAAAGCTAGATCCCAACCGCGAGCCTGGCCGCCTGACCATCATCTCCCGCATGGGGCACGACAAGGTCCGCAGCGTCTTGCCACCCATCATCAAGGCCGTCGAAGACTCCGGGCACACCGTAGTGTGGCAGTCCGACCCCATGCACGGCAATACCTTTACCTCGTCCAACGGGTACAAGACCCGTCACTTCGACAAGATCGTCGACGAGGTGCAGGGCTTCTTCGAGGTACACCGCGATTTGGGCACCCACCCGGGCGGCGTGCACCTCGAGTTCACCGGCGAAGATGTTACGGAATGCCTCGGCGGTGCCGAGGACATCACCGACCTGGATTTGCCGGGCCGCTACGAATCCGCCGTGGATCCGCGCCTGAACACGCAACAGTCCCTCGAGCTTTCGTTCCTCATCGCGGAGATGCTGCGAAACTAGCCCCGACTAGACCCAGAGGGAAGGGGTTCCTTCGTAATAGGAGGAACCAAACCACCACCCGCTGATAGCGACCGCACCGGTTGCCACCACCACTGCGAGGAGAAAGACCAGCAGTGAGGCAGGATGGCGATTGGTTAGCGGCCGTTCGGCGGGTTCTTCTTCTGCCGCCTGTGCCGGAGGATGCGCGGGAGAATGTGCTGCTGCTCCCGCACCCGTAGCGGGCGCAGGTCCGGGGACAGGCGCTGGGGCTGGGGTCGGTGCTGGAGCAGGAGCCAGCGGCGGCTCGGGGGAATCGTCGACGGGCGCCTGGGGTACATCGAGGCGCGTTTCAAAGTCTGGCTGCGGCGGATCCGGCTCGGGCTCGGGAGGAATAACCTCGGTGGGCCCGCCGTCTAAATGCTCGGTGGCGCCCTGTGGGATTGTCCGCGTGGGCTCAAATACATCCGTGGCGCCGATGCCGGAATAGTCAGTGGGTGTTTGTGCGGTGCGCGCGGCAGCGGCGTTGCGGGGGACCGGGATGGTGACCGTGGGTAGATCCAACTCTCGGCAGATATCCTCGATGGCATCGAGAAACTCCCCCGCATCGGCAAAGCGCTCGCGGGGATCGCGGGCAGTGGCGGTGGCCACGAGGGCATCGACAAGCTTAGGCACGCCCTCAGCGCGCGTGGATGGGGCGGGAACATCCGCGTATAGGCGCGCGGTGGCGTGCGCGATCGGGGTATCCCCAGAGAAGGGCACGGTCCCGGTCAAGAGCTCAAAAAGCACAATGCCGGCCGAATACACGTCGGTGGCGGGGGTTATATCTTCACCGGTGACCTGTTCCGGCGCCAAATACGAGACGGTGCCGACGATCATATTCGAGGTCGCCTGCGCATTCCTCGCACGCACCAAGCCGAAATCGCCCAATTTCACCCGGTGATGCGAGGTAATGAGCACGTTATCCGGCTTAATATCGCGGTGGATAAGCCCCGTGGAGTGCACCTCGGTCAAGCCTTGGAGCACGCTCCGCAGCGTCGATAATGCGGCAGGAACGGTAAGCGGGCCACCTTCGGCAAGCAGCTCTCGCAAAGTGCCGCCATCGATAAGCTCCATGATGAGGTAAATGGGCTCGCCATCGGCGGAAAAATCATGAATGGCCACAAGGTTGGGGTGCTGCAACCGCGCCATCGCGCGGGCCTCGCGGGAAAAGCGCTTGATAAAAACCGGGTCATCGTCATAGCGCTCATCCATGACCTTTGCGGCCACTTGGCGGCCCAAGCGCATATCCACGCAGCGATAGACGGTAGACATACCGCCGCGGGCGATGGGGCGATCGATGCGGTAACGGTCTTCCAACACGTCACCAATTTCCAACCTAGTCATACCTCCCAGTATGGCCGATCCCCTAGGCAGCGTTAAAGTAGGTGGCGTGACTAATGCAGAAAATTCCCTGAATTCCTTATTGGCCGGCGAAGAGCTGCTCAGCATGCAGCAGGTGGCAGACAAGCTGGGTCTTCCCATTACGCGCGCTTATGACCTGCTCCAGGACCGCAAATTCATTGTTTGGGACTCACCCGAAGGCAAGCGCGTGCCGCTCGCATTTTTCAATGATAAGGGGAGCATCGCCAAGCACGTCACGGGCGTTATCACCGTGCTTACCGATGGCGGCTATGACGACGAAGAGATCCTGCGCCACCTATTTACCGCAGATGACTCCCTGCCAGGCCGGCCCATCGATGCCCTGCATGGGCACCTGGCGCGCGAGGTTATTCGGCGGGCTCAGGCGTCTGCTTTTTAGCCCAGCGCTTGGGGAGTTGAGGGCCTTTTTGGCTCACGCCATCGAACATCCACTGCGTTGCGGACCAAGACACAACGATGAGGCCGATGACCCAGAACCAGTTATAGAGCTGGTGGTTGCCATCGCCGGAAAAGCTCAAGCTGATAAATAACGCTACACCAGAGGTAAACTTCAGCAGCCACAACGGCGGGCGGAAGGTGCCCATGAGCGTAAAGATGGAGGCGTAGTACCACGGCAGGGTCACCGAGTTAAAGACGAAGGCAACCTGGTAGGCCGCCGCGGTGCCCATAATCGCATCCCGAGTCGTATGCCGGCTCAGCCACCACACGATGACCAACCCGATAAGCATGCACACCATTGCGATCGTGCGCAGGACGCCCAAGATGGCGTTATAGGAGGCGTCTGGGTCAAAAATGTGGACCGCGGGGACGATGATGTCTGCGGCCAATGTTGGGCCAGCCAAGGGGTTAATCACCTTAGAGTTGCCGCTTACCTGGGATAGCCAGCCCCATGATGTGCCGGAGGCCCAGGTAATAAGCGCCACGGACGCGATGATTTCCACGGCAGCGATGAGCCCTGAGCAGACGAAGACCACCGCCGTGCGTACCGACGTAGAACCTTTAGGCGCGTAGCGGTGCAGCATCAGCCAGACGATGAAGGGGGCGGCAAAAATTGCGGTCGCCTTCATCGCCACCGCGGTGCCGACTAGCAAGAGCGCGGCGTGGAAGCGCTGGTGCAGCGCCGCCAAAAGCCCCAAGCACACCAAGCCGACCATGAGGGATTCATTGTGCATGCCGCCGATGAGGTGCAAGATGATGACCGGGTTGGCAACGCCGATCCACAGTGCGACTGCAGGATCCGCGCCGAGCTTTCGTGCGATACGCGGCACCGTCCAGGCAATGAGGACGAAACCTGATAGCGAAAGCAGCTTATAGAAGATGATCCCGGCGGTGACGTTATCGCCCACGACGGTGGTGACGATCTTGCCAATCCACAGGTGCAGCGGACCGTACGGGGTGGTGGTATTGCGCCAGTCTTGGGACACCTCGAGCAGGAAGGGGCCGGGGTTGATGGCGGCACCCTCGGTATAAGGGTCGAACCCATCGCGGACCATGGCGCCCTGCATGAGGTAGGAATACACGTCCCGGGAAGCCATGGGGCCGGCGAAAAGCAATGGGGTGACCCAAGCGATAAGGATGCGTCGTAGCTCGCGCACCCCTCCCTCCGGGCGCGGGTCTTTAAGCTGCCGGCGAATAATCATGCGCCCGGCAAGGACCCAGGCGGCGGCGAGGAGGAAGATGCCCAACCAATACAGCACCAACCCGAGGTTGCGCCCGTGCCCGTACGATAAAAAGCCGATATTGAGTGCTTCGAGCACGCCGCCGCGATTGCGGGTCGAGCCGCCAGAAAAGGACGAGAAAAGAAGAACGCACGAGGCCACGAGGCCCAGCGGGAGCGCGCGGGGGACTGGCAAGGAGTAGGTTTTGGCCACGGTGATTCCTACTTTTGGCGCGTCGTTGCCTGAATGGCCAGGTGCTCTAGAGTTTCCGTGATCTGCGGATCCACGTTCGCCGCACGCAGATGAGCCAAGCCGGATTCCGTCAACGCGGTTATGCGGCGCTCAATCTCATCGGGGGCGCCAGAATCCGCAATGATTTGGGACAGGCGCAGCAGGTCTTGGGTATCGGAGGTGCGGCCAATGAATTTCCGCAGGGTAGCGGCGGCGCTGGGGTCGCGTTCATCAGCGCGCTGTAGCGCTAGGGCGAGAAGCTCCGTGCGCTTGCCCTCTCGCAGATCGTCGCCGGCGGGCTTGCCCGTAATGGCAGGGTCCCCAAAGACCCCCAGCTGATCATCGCGCAGCTGATAGGCGATGCCGATATCGTGCCCATAGCCGCGGAAAGCCGAGATTAATTCCTCGCTTGCCCCCGCGATGGCAGCGCCCAAATGCAGGGGCCGCTCGATGGTATATGCGGCGGTTTTATAGCGGTTGACGGAATTGCTCAGCGCCACCGATTCGGAACCGGCTGCCTCGAGGGAAATATCGAGCAATTGGCCGCCCAAAACCTCGGTGCGCATTCCCCGCCAGGGCTTGCGCGCACGCTGCAAAGCCTCTGGGCTGAGCCCGGAATCTTGGAACATATCCTCGGCATAGACAAGCGCAAAATCGCCCACCAAGATGGCCACGGACGTGCCAAAGAATTCCGGATCCCCTAAGAAATGGGATTCCCGGTGGAGGCGCTCTGCTTCCCGATGCACCGTTGGTTTCCCGCGCCGGGTATTCGACGCGTCAATAATGTCATCGTGGATAAGCGCGCAGGCTTGGATGAACTCCAGCGAGGATGCCGCGCGCAGCATCGCCTCAGGCGGTTCCGAACCTCGGCCTGCTGCGAGGTACCCCGCCCACGCATACATGGGGCGCACCCTTTTTCCGCCATCGAGGACGAATGATTCCAAAAAGCTCATGGCGGTACTGACCGGGGCGCCGATTTTTGCCACGTGATCCCGGCGCTGGTCCAAGAAGATGGCCAGTTTTTCGCGCACTGCGCCGGGGATATCCGCAAGCTCAGGAATACTCGTCATAGTCACACTTTCACACGATACCGCCTAGAGCCGAGAAGAAATAACGCAGGTTTATAGCGGCAGGCCCACTCCCAAAATGGCAAAGGGCCGGGGATCTGCCGGGTAGCGATGATGGCGCACGACATCAAAGAAGCCCACAGACCGATAGAGGCGAAAAGCCCCGTTGGCTTCCTGTGGTGCTTCCGGTGTTGATAATAAAGCATATTGGGCAGGGATATTCCACAGCAGCCCTTTTAGTAGCTGCCTGCCTAAACCGTGTCCTTGAAAGGAAGGCAGCACGTGTACTTCGGCCACCTCAAAGTAGCTGCGCAGCATGCCCCATTCGGGCTCCGTTGGCCCGCCATTGCGGCGCAGGGCGCGGCGCAGCTCGGAATCCCACCAAGTATCTGGTGAGCCCAAAAATCCATAGGCCACTCCCACGACGCCGTTGTCATGCGCAGCGATAAGCGCTGTAAACCCGGGCCGCATGGAATCCGCTCGCCAATTGTCCACGCTGCGCGAAAACGTGACCGGGTCATATCCCATGGCCTCGATGTAGATCTCCACGAGTTGGGGAGCCAGCACAGAGAACTCTTGCGGGGTTAAGCGGCGGATTTCGAAACTCACGGTATCTATCACACCAGATACGTGTGGCTACCGGCGGAAGAGGGTGGGGCGGGGTTATTCCATAGATCCCTCAAGGTTTTCGAACTGTGTTCGGTGTGTAGGCAGTTATGACTGGTAAAACTCTTGAGTAATTCGAACAGGTGAACTAGAATAGGGGATAGATGTCCGGTTGGCTACTTAAAGTCAACGGCAATCGAACACGGTTAGTTATTAGCGCAGTACAGGAGAAAAACAATGGCACAAATTATTTCGGCAACGCAGTCCCGCTCTACCGGTCGCTTCGCTGGCAAGCAGGGCGCAAAGCGGGCCCACTTTCTTTTCCAGGCTCGCGAGTTATTAGATCAGGCGAGAAGCTACGCGGCGGATGGCCGCTTTGATCAGGCGTTGGAGGTGGCCTATCAGTCTGCATTGCGTACGGCTGGCGCACGGGTAGCGGTATCGGTGGTCTCTCGCCGCCGGCGCCTGCCAACGAGTGCGTGGGACCGTTTGGCTCTAGTTGGGGCCGAAGAAAAGCAGTGGGCGGAGGCTTTTAAGTCCTATTCTCGCACTCGCGCCCGGGTGGCATCTGGCTTGGATGCAACTCCGGACGAGGAGTATGTCTACGGATTAATGCAGCAGGCAGCGCAATTTTTAGATGAGAGCGAAACAGAGACGATCCTGGGTTCTTTTGCGGCATAACTGCGGCATAATCACTGTTGAGGGGAATAACTACCTTTTGGGGAACATACTGGTTACTCTGGACGTTAGTATTGGTAGAAGATATATCGGCCGAAGCCCAGTCCCTAGTTGGAGGAATAGTGTCTCTTTCTGAACAGGAGCAACGCACGCTCCGTGAAATAGAGGAATCGTTATTAGCGGACGATCCTAAATTTGGCGCTTCTGTGTCTGAATCTACCTCGATCGGCGGTTCCGGCGGCGCAGTTACCCTGCGTGGAGTTGCGCTCATCGTGGTTGGTCTGTGCATGCTCGTCGGCGGCGTGGCTTTGGCGCAGCAAAGTTTGTGGTTTATTGCGCTGTCCATTGCAGGATTCCTTGTTATGTTCGCCGCTGGCGTATGGATGCTTCGTGGTGACCAACCCGCTAGCGCGGGAAAGAAAAAGTCTTCCAATGGACGGTCAAAGAAGGCAGCGTCGTCTCGCAGCAATGGAGTAGGCAGCAAGCTGGAAGAAAACTTCCGTCGGCGCTTTGAGGAGAGTTAACCGCGGACTCTTCATTTCCCCAGTCACCAGGAAGGGTGGCTGGGGATTTTTTATGGCTCACCAAAATTTCCCACTTTGTCCGGGTTAAACGACAAAATGTGTTGTTTTCTGGCGTGTCGGGGTAAACGACATTTTGTGTTGGTGGACTGCGTGGTTTAGGGCATGTGGCCTTTGCGTATTCCCATAGAGTGGTTGTAGGCAACTGTCGAAAGTTGCTGGTCGGCCGTATTCACGGCCGATGGTGGCTTGTGTTTCTTGGTTGGCTAGGGTGTGTGCTTTGGCTCGTGGGTCTGCGCCCTGATTCGCCCACTTTCCTGGGTCGGCCTCTAGCGCGAGTGACAGTGGCTTTACAGGCGTTCCATCGCCATCGCTGGTGCATAGGTGCTTGTAGTCCCGTATTTTGGTGCACACCTCGCTACAGACGGGGCATCGAGGATGATTCTTACTCATCCATTCATCGTGAACCTCAGCGCTTAGCACATCAGCACGCCCCCGGCGGTATTTCAGGTCCGAGGCTGCGTTATGTCTCCGGATAAGTGAAATAATCCTAATACCAGCAGGCCAGACGGGCTAAACATATAACTTCACCAACACATCCTGTCGTTTAGGCCCTTTGTCCCACCTTTTCACCAAAACTGCGGTGCGGTGGGGGATTGTGGGTACTGGAGGGTGAATACCTGTGCAATAAGCAGGTAATGCGCTGTAAGTGGCCTATGGGGTGAAGTAACTTTGATGGTGTAGGTGGGATTAAAGGGGTGGATCTCCGGGGCTGTCAAGGCGGTCCGCGGGAATTCTGCCCACCGTAAAAACACCCCTTTAACTGCATATACTTTTTGAGTTGTTAAGAATATGGCGTTTTAAGTGGGGCATGTGGGGGAAAGTGGGGTAGAGTGGGGCGCAGCGGAGGAATGGGGTTGAAAAACTCACTTCTGCCGTGAGGGAATCCGGAGTTGTCGAGTGAGGAAGGTGGACGCCGGGATGTTTCTCGGAACCTACACTCCGAAACTTGATGACAAAGGGCGCTTAACGCTTCCTGCAAAATTTCGCGATGAACTCGCAGGTGGCCTGATGGTCACCAAGGGGCAAGACCATTCTTTGGCCGTGTACCCACGCGAGGAGTTCGCCGAACGCGCACGGAAGGCTGCGGCGGTTTCTCGAACCAATCCGGAAGCACGCGCTTTCATTCGTAACTTGGCGGCAAGCGCGGACGAACAGCGGCCCGACGGGCATGGTCGTATCACCTTGTCCGCAGGCCACCGTGAGTACGCGGGTTTGTCCAAAGAGTGCGTGGTGGTTGGCTCGGTAGATTTCCTCGAAATTTGGGATGCAGCCGCGTGGGCTGAGTATCAATCGCAAACTGAAGATGCTTATTCGGCAGCAGATGCCGATGACGTACTTGCGGGCTTGCTGTAAAAGCCCGCATCTCGAGTGCGTGTAAGGACTCTGTCCGAGGCGGATGATTCTGGTGTACTTCCCCGATATCAGAAACCTGCCTCGGACAGGGCCCTATATGCACTCGTCGTGCTTTCCACGATAGGAAGTCCTGCACAGCGGAAATAAGAAAGGGGGACGCGGGGAGACATGGCTACAACTGACCTTAATTACGATGTGGCGGATAACCACGGCCATGTGCCGGTCATGCGCGAGCGCATGGCAGAGCTCCTGCGCCCCGGGGTAGAGGCTGCGGGTTCGCAGGCTGTGCTTGTCGATGCCACCTTGGGTGCCGGCGGCCACAGCGAGTACTTCCTCCAGACCTTTCCGCAGGCGCGCGTTATCGGTGTGGACCGCGATGAGCAGGCGTTGCGCAATGCTTCGGCCAGGCTAGAGCCTTACGGCCCGCGTTTTTGTGCGGTCAATGCTCGCTTCGATGAGCTCGGCACCGCCATCGCCCAGGGCGAGGGCGAAATCTTTGATGCTGCCCGCGCCCACGGAATCGCGGGGGCCCTCTTTGATTTGGGCGTTTCTTCCATGCAGCTGGATCAGGCAGAGCGCGGCTTTGCCTATAAGACGGATGCGCCGCTGGATATGCGGATGGATCCCAGCCACGGGCTTACCGCCGCTGACGTACTCAATACGTATTCGCACGGAGACTTAGCACGGATTCTCAAGACCTATGGCGACGAGCGCTTCGCGGGCAAGATTGCCTCCGCAGTACTCAAGGAGCGCGAGAAGGAACCATTTAGCACCTCAGGCCGCTTGGTTGAGCTTCTTTACTCGACCATTCCGGCGGCAACGCGCCGCACGGGCGGGCATCCGGCAAAGCGCACGTTCCAAGCGCTGCGGGTAGAGGTAAACCGCGAGCTGGAGGCCATTGAAAATGTGCTCCCCGTGATTACCAGTGCGCTTTCTATTGGGGCGCGCGCGGTCTTTATGAGCTACCAGTCCTTAGAAGACCGCCTTGTGAAGGCAGCATTCAAGGATCTTTCTACGTCCACCACGCCAGCCGGCTTGCCGATGGACCTGCCGGGCACCGCACCGGAATTCGCCACGGTTACCCGTGGGGCCGAAAAGGCATCGCAGGCGGAAGTAGAAGAAAATTCCCGCGCCGCGTCGGTGCGCGTGCGCGCCCTAGAACGGCTCGAAGGCACGCCAGAATTTTTACCCCCGGGAGGCAAGAAATGAGCACCATCCCACGCCGAAACCAGCACTTAACGGATAGCCGCGACAGAGAGGCCACTCGCAGCATGGGCGCCAGCCGAGACTTCACCACCGGAATCGACACGGGAGCGCCGACCGCAGTGCGCGAGCGCACCTCCACTAGGGCCGCCGGCAAAACGGCGCGCCGCACGGCCCCTAGCCGTACCCGGGTTCCACACCGTGGAGCAAACCGGCTTGGTTCGAAGCAGGTCGTCAGTTTCCGCGGACGGCGGCTGCAACAGCAGACGAAGCAGAATAATGCTTTTGCCCGCGTTGCCGTCTTGGCCGTTACCTTGCTCATTGGCGGGGTCGTGCTGGCCATGTGGCTTTCTGGTTTGTCCACCTCACAGACGTTTAAAATCCAGCAGCTGACGGTGCAGGAATCGCAGTTGGATAACCAGATTGAATCGCTGAACCGTGATGCAGAAAACTTGAGCTCCTCTGCGGATATTGCCCGCCGCGCGGATGAATTGGGCATGGCCGTGCCCAAGCAACCCGGCGTGACTGAGGTAGGCGGGGATGGCGAGATCGTCGCCAAGCGCGAAGGCACTCCGGATACGGAAAAGCTTATCGATGTCAACGGTGAACCCATCCGCCCGGGCCAAGCCTCAAGTGACCCGAAGGATACGGAGGGAATGTCTGATTCCCTCAACGCCGTGCCGCGCGGGCAGCAGCAAAATGCCCGCGGCAACGACACGGACGAGGAGCGGGATGAGCACCGCGGCAGCGATGACGACGATAACAACGATAACGCTAGCGATACTCGCCCCAACCTTCCCGCCCGCGCGCCGTACACCAGCCAGGACGATTAAACGGACAGAATAAGTGGTGAAATTCTCTGTGCTCGCGCGTGGTAGCGCGGGCACTGCCCATCTTGTAGGGCACAATCGATACACGCAACAACCTGTGGCGGCGAAGGGAAGGTGACTGAGCACCGTGACTGCACCGAATAATGGTGGCAACCGTGGATACCGTCCGCGGCCGCGCCGCGCTGCTAGCTCTGTTGTGCCCCAAAAAGCGATCATGCGCCAGCGCCTGCGCATCATTTTGACCTGCGTTGTCGTCGCCACCGTCGCTTTGGGCGGCCGCCTTGCGTGGGTGCAATTGGTCTGGGGCCCAGACCTTGCGGCGAAGGCTGTTACCCAGCGCGAACGCGTCTACATCGATCCGGCCCGCAGGGGAGAGGTCCTAGACCGGGATGGCCAGCGATTGGCCTATACAATGAAGTCTCGTTCCTTGACTGTCTCTCCCACGCGCCTGCGCGATGAGCTCAAAGAGCAGGCGAAAATGGAAGCCACGTCCGAGGGAAAACTCGAGGACATGGATGACAGCAAAAAAGATGAGTACCTCACCAACCAAATGGAGGACAAGCTCAAGGAGATGGCTGAGGGCATCCCGAAGATGATTGAGGATTCGGGTGCCTCTGCCTCCAAGGTGGATGCGGGCGATATTAAAAACAAGCTCAAGGCCGATACGCAGTACGAGGTCCTAGTCCGCAATGTGGACCCGGATGTCGCCGTAGAGATTTCCAATAAGTACCACGGCGTCGCGGCTGACCGGCAAGATATCCGCCAGTACCCGAATGGGGCGATTGCAGAAAATGTCGTGGGCAAGGTCTCGATGGATGGCCACGGCCAATTTGGCTTTGAGGCCGCCCGCGATACCGAGCTGACCGGTATCGATGGGCAGTCAACGGAGGATGTCTCCGCCGATGGGCAGGTCATCCCCGGCACGCTGCGCGACGTCGTGGATGCCGTTGATGGCCGCGATGTCACCCTCACCCTGGATTTGGATCTGCAGACTTACGTCCAGCAAAAGCTGGAAAAGGCCAAGGCCAATTCGCAGGCGGAAGGTGCCGAGGCAGTAGTGCTTGATGCCGCGACGGGCCAGGTGCTCGCCATGGCCAATACCGATACGGTGGATCCGAATAAGAATATCGAAGACCAGCTCAAAGAGGGCAAGGACTTCGAGAACCGCAGCATTTCCCACCCCTATGAGCCCGGTTCCGTTGCCAAGATAGTGACGGCGGCAGCGGCGTTGCAGGAGGGCATCACCACTCCGGATGAAGTGCACCAAGTGCCGGGCTCCATCGATATGGCTGGCGTGACCGTCAATGATGCCTGGAATCACGGCACCGAGCCGTATACCACCACCGGCATCTTTGGTAAGTCCTCCAACGTGGGTACCTTGATGATCGCGGATAAACTCGGACCGGAGAAATATGCGGAGTACCTGAAGAAGTTTGGCTTGGGCGCTAACACGGGCATTGAGCTGCCGAATGAATCCGCCGGCACAGTGCCAGATCAAGAGCAGTGGTCGGGCGGCACCTTTGCCAATCTGCCTATTGGCCAGGGCCAGGCGTGGACGACGTTGCAGATGGCGAGCGTGTACCAAGCATTGGCCAACGGCGGCGAGCGCATCGAACCGCGCATCATCGACGAGATCAAAGATCCCGATGGCGAGACGGAAAAGCTGCCCGAGCCGAAGAAGACCCAGGTAGTGTACAAGGAAACCGCTAAGACCGCGGTGGATATGTTCCGCGCCGTCTTCCAAGACGACGATGCCGGCGTGCAAAACGGCACGGCCGCGAATGCGCAATTGGATGGCTACCAGCTCTCCGGCAAGACCGGTACCGCGCAGAAGGTGGACCCGAATTCAGGGGCGTATTCTAATTCCGCGTACTGGATTACCTTCGCGGGCATTGCGCCTGCCGATGACCCACGTTTCGTCGTCGCAGTCATGCTCGATGAGCCCAAGTCCGGCGTGGAAGACAATGGCGGCGGCGGCCAGTCCGCAGCCCCCATCTTCCGGGATATTTCTTCCTGGCTGCTCAATCGCGACAATAGTCCCACCTCGACACCAGCGCCGCGGATGACCCTGCGGGAACAATAGGAGCTTGAAATGTCTGTTTCCTTAGAAAAACTTGCGCAGCTTTCGCACGGACGCGTCATCGGTGATGGCACCGTTGAGGTCAGCGCGTGCGGCTTGGATTCCGCTAGCCTTCCCGAGGGCGCGTTATTTGCGGCCCTTCCCGGCACGCGCGTGCACGGTGCGCAGTTCGTCGGGGATACCAAGGCAGGCGCGGTGCTTACCGATGCCGCCGGGCTCGACCACCTCCGTCAGGCTAACGAGGCCCGCCCGATTATCGTCGTGGACGATATCCGCGCCGTCCTAGGTCCCATCGCGGCAGAAATTTATGGGCACCCCACCCGCGATCTCACGGTCTTCGGTATTACCGGCACCTCCGGCAAGACCACGACTAGTTACTTGCTGGAAGCTGGCCTCTTGCAGGCTGGCCACTCCGTCGGACTTATCGGCACCACCGGCACCCGCATCAATCGCACGCCGGTGCCCACCTCCTTGACCACGCCGGAAGCCCCACGTCTGCAAGAGCTTTTCGCCCGCATGAAAGACGAGGGGGTCACCCACGTGGTCATGGAGGTCTCCTCCCACGCTTTGGAGCTCGGCCGTGTGCGCGGCACCAACTTTGCCGTGGCTGGATTCAGCAACCTAAGCCAGGACCACCTGGATTTCCATCCCACGATGGAGGAATACTTTTCGGCCAAGTCCCGGCTGTTCCTAGGTGAGCAGGCCGCCCAGCGCGCGGTCATCTGCGTTGACGATGAATGGGGCGAGCGCCTGCACGGAATGGTAGGAGACGCCGGTGCCCCGGTGACGACGGTGGCAACGCGCCCAGGCCATGCTACGATCACCGCCCGGCAGACGGCCACCGAGGCCACCGGTGCACAGGAGGTTGACCTGAACCTGGACGGCACCGACTACTCCTTCCGGTTGCCGCTGCCCGGCGAGTTCAATATCGCCAATGCCGCACTAGCGTTGGGAATGGCCACCGCCGTGGGCGAAGACCCGCAGGTCTTTTTGACCGGCGTGGAAAACGTCGCCGTTCCTGGGCGCATGGAAAGGATCGACCGCGGGCAGGATTTTGTGGCCGTGGTGGATTATGCCCACAAGCCTGCGGCCATTGCTGCGGTTCTCGATACCCTGCGCCTGCAATTGGAGGGCACCTCCGGGCGCGTGGGCGTCGTCGTCGGCGCCGGCGGAGACCGCGATAGCACCAAGCGCCCGATTATGGGAGCGGCTGCGGCCAGCCGGGCGGATCTCACGGTGGTCACCGATGATAACCCGCGCACCGAAGACCCCGCCGCTATCCGCGCGGCGGTCATCCAGGGTGCACGGGACGCTGCACCGGGCGCCGATATCCGGGAGCAGGGCTCGCGCGCACGCGCCATTGATGAAGTGGTGGATTGGGCGCAGCCGGGCGATGCCATCATCGTCGTCGGCAAGGGCCACGAGGTAGGCCAACTCGTCGGCGAGCGCACGCTGCACTTTGATGACCGAGAGGAAATGGCGCGCGCCATTGAGGAAAAGCTGGCAGGAACAGCGCATCGCGATACTCTTAGGGATACGAAGGAGTAGTAATGATTCCACTTTCTATTGGAGATATCGCCGCGATAACCGGCGGTAGCCTGGATAGCGTCGATGATCCCGATGAACGCGTGACCGGTTTCGTGGAGTTTGACTCGCGCAAGGTCACCAGCGGCAGCTTGTTCGTAGCCCTGCCCGGCGCCCGCGTCGATGGCCATGATTTTGCAGAAAAAGCCATAGAACAAGGCGCCGTGGCCGTGCTGGCCGCTCGGCCGGTGGGGGTACCGGCGGTCATCGTCAAGCCGCAGGGCCGCGTGACCGGTGATTCCGCGAATGCGGATATTTATGCCAACGACGAGGATGGTTCCGCCGCTGCCGTGATTGGCGCATTATCCGATCTCGCGCGCGAGGTGACCTCCCGCCTCGCCGCGGAGCAGGGCTTGGATATCGTCGGCGTTACCGGCTCCGCGGGCAAGACCTCTACCAAGGATTTGCTGGCCACCATCTTCCGCGCCGAGGGCGAAACCGTCGCCCCGCCCGGCTCCTTCAATAACGAGGTGGGCCTTCCCTATACCGCCCTGCGCTGCGATGAGCATACGCGCTTCCTCGTGGCGGAGATGTCCGCACGCGGGATTGGCCATATTCGCCACTTGACCGAAATTACGGCCCCTACGGTGGGCGTGGTGCTCAACGTAGGCACCGCCCACCTGGGTGAGTTTGGCTCGCGCGAAAATATCGCTCAAGCTAAGGGCGAGCTCATTGAGGCCCTGCCCTCCGCAGCAGACGGCGGGGTAGCGGTGCTGAATGCGGACGATCCCTTCGTGGCTTCTATGGCGCCGCGCACGCAGGCCAAGGTGGTATTTTATTCCGCCAATCGCCCGCAAGCCGCGGATGCGCAGTACTACGCAACAGACATCGAGCTTGACGATGTCGCCCGCCCGTCCTTTACCTTCCACGCCCCCGACGTCGCGCCGATGGAGATCAAACTGCAGGTCTTTGGCAAGCACCAGGTCTCCAACGCCTTGGCCGCGGCCGCAGCGGCCATCGAATCGGGCGTGGAACCTGCGCTCGTCGCCCGAGCGCTGAGTGGCCACCAGACGAGCTCGGCGCACCGTATGGACGTGCGCACCCGCCACGATGGCGTCACCGTCATCGATGATTCCTATAATGCCAACCCGGATTCGATGCACGCGGCGATTGCCGCCTTGGCCTATACCTCCGCGGCCCGGCCCGATGCCCGCTCCATCGCGGTGCTCGGTGAGATGGGCGAGCTTGGCGGCGAGGCCGTCGAAGCCCACCGCATCCTAGGATCAGTGCTCTCGAAGTACCACGTGGATCATCTCGTCGCGGTAGGAGAAGGTGCCCATACCGTCGCCATGGTGGATGCCGCGCACGCGCACGGCATCCAGACTGAACTTTGCCCCGATATCGAGGCCGCGACCGCGGCCGTGGAAAATATCTTGCGGGTAGCCCCTGCTGGGGTGGAGGACTGGTCCGCGCGCGCGGCCAAGGACGTCGTCCTCGTGAAATCCTCGAATGCCCAGCGCCTGTGGCGCGTGGCAGAACAGCTCAATCGCCGTTAGTCCCTATCTCAAGGAGAAAGATCTCTAGCAATGACTCAGATCATTATCGCGGGCGTCGTTAGTTTCCTCGTCGCGATTTTTACCACCCCAGTTTTGGTTCGGTATTTTTCTGGCGTCGGAAAAGGCCAAGAAATCCGCGAAGACGGCCCGCAGCTCCACCTGCGCAAGCGGGGCACCCCGACGATGGGCGGACTGGCGATCCTGCTGGCCATCACCGTGGCCTACCTCATCGTGGGAATCTATGCCCGCGCGACAGGCAACGGTGGATTTAGCCCCTCTGGGCTATTGGTCTACTTCTTGACCATGGGACTCGGCGGACTGGGTTTTGCCGATGACTTCATCAAGCTGTTTAAAAAGCGCAACCTCGGACTTAATAAAACAGCCAAGCTGGTAGGCCAGCTGGCCATCGCGCTCATCTTCGGCATCCTCGCCCTACAATTCCCGGATGCCAATGGGCTGACTCCCGCCTCGACGAACCTTTCCTTCGTCCGCGATTTCGACACCTTCGATATCGCCGTCGGCGGCGCCGTTATTGGCACGATCATCTTCTTGGTCTTTTTGTACCTGCTCATCGCCGCGTGGTCGAATGCGGTCAACCTGACCGATGGCCTCGACGGTCTGGCGGCAGGTACCACGGCCATGGTGATGGGCGCCTATACGCTTATTAGCTTCTGGCAGTTCCGCAACTCGTGCTCGATTTCCCCGGCCGCCGGCTGCTACGAGGTCCGCGATCCCTTGGATCTTGCGGTTCTCGCCGCCGCGGGCCTGGGCGGCTGCCTCGGCTTCCTGTGGTGGAATGCCGCACCGGCGAAGATCTTCATGGGCGATACCGGTTCGCTCGCGCTTGGTGGCCTCGTCGCCGGCCTGTCTGTGACCACCCGCACCGAGCTGCTGATGATCGTCATCGGCGCCATCTTTGTTATCGAGACGGTCTCCGTAGTCATCCAGATCGTGGTCTTCCGCACGACGGGCAAGCGCTTTTTCCGCATGGCTCCCATTCACCACCACTTTGAAAACGGCGGCTGGGCCGAAACCGCGGTTGTCACCCGTTTCTGGCTGCTTAGCGCGATGGCCGCAATGGCGGGCATCTGCATCTTCTACGGCGATTGGCTCTCTGCAGTGAGCTTTGGAAACCTGCAATAAATCTTTGGCACTAGATATTTAAGGATTGAGGCACTCATCATGGCTGAGCTATCACCTTTTCTGCGCGGGCGCGTCCTTGTAGCAGGAGCCGGCGTTTCTGGCCGCGGGTGCGTGGCGATGCTCGCGCGCCTCGGCGTAGACACCACCGTCGCCGATTCCAACGCAGCGGCCCTATCGACCTTGGAGGAAGAGTTCGGCGTAGCGACGGTATCAACCGACGCTCCAGCACCGGGTGAGTATGACCTGGTGGTGACCTCGCCGGGGTGGCGGCCCGATTCCGCCCTCTTAGACTCCTTCCAGGCCGCCGGCGTGGAGGCCATTGGCGATGTCGAGTTGGCCTACCGCCTCGACCGCGCCGAGGTTTTCGGCCCGAAGCGTACCTGGCTTGTCGTCACTGGCACGAATGGAAAGACCACCACCACGGGGATGCTGACCAAGATTATGCAGGCCGATACCGCCCGCAGCGGGCTGCGCGCCCAAGCCGTGGGCAATATTGGGGTCTCCCTTTTTGATGCCCTGACCGCCACCCCGCGGGTTGACGTGCTGTGCGCCGAGCTTTCGTCCTTCCAATTGCACTGGTCCAGCGAGCTACGCCCCGATGTTGGTGTCTTACTCAACGTGGCCGAAGACCACCTGGATTGGCACGGTTCCTTCGAGGCTTATGCCTGTGCCAAGGCCAAGGCCCTGCACGGCACCCGCGCCGTGGTGGGCAAGGACGATGCCGCGGCGGGCCGCTACGCCAAAGGAATCGACGGCGTATACGGCTTTACCGCCGGCGAACCGGCCGCAGGCGAGGTAGGGGTGAGCGCCGGGCGCTTGGTCTCCAGGCTGGACGGCGAGGACGCCATTGATCTCGCCTCCGCCCAGGGAATCGAGCCGGCCGGCCTTGCGGGAGTCCTCGACGCGGCGGCGGCCGCGAGCGTGGCGCGGTTGGCGGGCGCCAGCTCCGCCGCCATACAGGAAGGCCTGGCCGCCTATGCGGTGGCCGGCCACCGCGGCGCCGTGGTGCACGAGCACGACGGGATTTCTTATATCGATAATTCCAAGGCCACCAACCCACACGCGGCCGATGCCGCCCTAGAGGGATTCGACTCCGTTGTCTGGGTCGCCGGCGGGCAGCTCAAGGGCGCGGACGTGGATGAGCTCATCGCCACCCACGCCGCACGGTTGAAGGCGGCGGTACTGGTGGGCATCGATAAGAGCATCATCGCGGAAGCACTGGCGCGCCGCGCCCCGCAAACCCCGGTTGAGCTCATCGAGGACACCGACCCACAGGCGGCGATGAACGCGGCCGTGCGGACCGCCGCGCAACACGCCGAGGCCGGCGATACCGTCCTCTTGGCGCCGGCTGCGGCATCGTTGGATATGTACACCGGAATGGCCCAACGCGGCGACCTTTTTGCCGCAGCGGCGCGGAATATCGCCCGCGCTGATTAGACCTTTTTAAAAATTAGGAGACTTCATGACGGCCACCTCCCCGCAGCGCCCCCGCGCAAAGAGCATGCGCGAACGCATTAATGACGTGCGCGAACAAGCCCGCCAGCAGGCCGGGCTGGATTATCAGCTGCTGCGCCTGATTATCTTCTCGCTCATCGGCATTGGCGTGGTCATGGTCTTTTCCTCGTCCATGGCCACGTCGCTGACAGAAGATGGCGGCGTGTGGAACCAAGCGCTGCGGCAAACTGCCATGGTCATCATCGGCTTGGGCGCGTTCTGGCTCGGCCTGAAGGTGTCCCCGCAGACGCTGCGCAAATTCATCCCGTGGCTTTTGGCCCTTTCCATCTTGTTGCTGATCGCGGTGCTCATCCCGGGCGTTGGTACCGGCCGCGAGGAGGTGGGTTCCCAGTCGTGGATCTACGTCGGTCCGATTTCCCTGCAGCCGTCCGAGCTCGCGCGCATCACGGTGGGCATGTTCGGTGCCTCGGTCTTGGCGGATAAGGAACATCATTCCCTCAAGCTCTCGGACCCGTTCATGATGTACTCGCTCATCGCTGGTTTAATGTTCCTGCTCATCGTGGGGCAGGGCGACTTGGGCATGGCCTTGTCCTTTGCCCTGGTTGTGGTCTTCACGCTCTTTTTCGCCGGCGTGAACCGGCGCGTGCCCATCATCATCGGCATCCTGTGTGCGCTGGGCTTGGTCGCCGTCTTCCTCATCGGCGGCTTCCGCTCCCACCGTTTCCACACCTATTTCGATGCCCTCTTTGGCAATATTTCCGATACCCAGGGTACGGGCTTTCAGTCTTACCAGGGCTTTCTTTCGCTTGCCGATGGCGGCTTCTGGGGCGTCGGCCTCGGCCAATCGCGCGCCAAGTGGTTCTACCTGCCAGAAGCCAAGAACGACTTCATCTTCGCCATCGTGGGCGAGGAGCTCGGCCTGTGGGGCGGCGCGCTGGTGATCTTCCTCTTCGCTGCCTTGGGTTATGTGGGGCTGCGCACGGCGACCCGCGCGCAGAATCAGTATCAATCCCTGCTGGCTGCGACGCTGACTATCGGCGTGGTGACCCAGGCGTTTATCAATATCGCCTATGTCGTGGGCCTGCTGCCGGTGACCGGTATCCAGCTGCCGATGATTTCTGCGGGTGGCACGGCCGCGATTATCACGATTGGCTCAATGGGCATTTTGTGCAACGTCGCACGCCACGAGCCGATGCAGATCTCTGCGATGCAGAACTTTGGGCGGCCACTGTTTGATCGCCTCTTTTTCATCGGTGAGCCGCAGCCGCCCGCAGCCCGGAAACAGAAATCGCGGGGCCGACACGCCCAGCCGCAGGAGGCACGTCCGCGGGTGCGCGATGAGCGCTACGGCCGGCCGGTGACCGGAAGTGGGCGGAGGTATCCGCGCGCCGAGCACCGCCCGAGGCGGTAGGCGCTGGTAGCCTTTAGGCTATGAATTCCACGCCATTTTCCGTCGTCCTTGCAGGTGGCGGCACTGCAGGACATATTGAGCCCGCCCTTGCCGTCGGTGAAGCTTTGCGCGAGCGCTACGGTGCTCGGATTACTGCATTAGGGACAGAAAAGGGGCTGGAAAGCGATATTATTCCCGCCCGCGGCGTGGACCTGCGCCTGATTACCCCCGTGCCGATTCCCCGCAAGGTGAGCACCAACCTAGCCAAGCTGCCAGTCAAGCTTGCACGCTCTGTGCGCCAAGCGAGGAAGGTCTTAAAGGACGTCGAGGCCGATGTCGTCTTCGGCACCGGAGGTTACGTTTCCGGGCCCGCCTATATCGCGGCGAAGACTTTGGGCATTCCTTTCTACGTCCTCGAGACCAATGCTCTAGCAGGCATGGCCAATAAGCTGGGAGTCAAGCTCGGCGGCATCGGCCTGAACGCCCACGCCAATTCGGGCATGGAGGGCGAGGTCATCGGCATCCCTGTGCGCCCAAGCCTAGCCGCGGCTGCTGCGGATAAGGACGGGAATACCGCCGCGGATGCCCGCACGAAGTGGGATTTGGCGGAGCTGCCCACCATCTTGATTACTGGCGGTTCTCAGGGCGCGGCCAGCATCAACGGGGCTGTGGCGGGCGCTGCGGAGGACCTCACCAAGGACTTCCAGCTCCTGCACGCCTATGGAAAGAAAAACGATCCGCCTAAACCGTACCCGAACTATGCTGCGCTGCCGTATATCGATGACATGGCCGGCGCGCTGGCCGCAGCGGACCTTGTGGTGTGCCGTTCGGGTGCGATGACGGTGGCTGAGGTTACCGCCGCGGGCCTTCTCGCCATCTACATCCCGCTGCCGCACGGCAATGGAGAGCAAGCCTTGAATTCGCGCGAAATGGTAGAGGCCGGCGCTGCGGTGCAGATTCCCGATGCCGAGTTGGGGTCCGAGCGCCTTATCGAAGAGGTCCGCGCCATTCTCGATAACCCAGAGCGCTTGGAATCCATGACGCGGGCCGCAGACCAGTCCACGGCGGGGGATGCGGCGCATATCATCGCTGACCGCATCGCTACCCGCGTGCAGGACGCAGAACTGCAGGTAGGAAAGAAGGACAAGTAAATGACCGATCCCGCACAGTACGATCTTAGCCGCGTCCACCTCATCGGCATCGGCGGCTCCGGAATGTCGGGGCTTGCCCGCATCCTGGCCGCTCGCGGCGCCGTCGTTACCGGCTCCGACGTGAAGGATTCCACCCCGGTGGAGGTATTGCGCTCCATGGGCGCCAAGGTAGCCATCGGCCACGCTGCGGAAAATCTCAAGCTTTCCGGCGAGCTGCCCGCCACCGTCGTGACCTCCTTTGCGGCGATTCCGCAGGATAACCCGGAGCTCGTCGCCGCGCGGGAGAATAATATTCCGCTCATACGGCGCTCGGATCTGCTCGCCGCGCTGATGGAGGGACATACTCAGGTGCTGCTGGCGGGCACGCACGGCAAGACCTCGACGACCTCAATGGCCGTGAGCGCCATGCAGCACGCGGGGCTGGATCCCTCCTTTGCCATCGGTGGCCAGCTCAACCGCGCTGGTACCAATGCACACGGTGGCACCGGCGAGGCCTTTGTTGCCGAGGCCGATGAATCCGATGCCTCGCTCTTGCGCTATAGCCCCGATATCGCCGTTATCACAAACGCGGAGCCGGACCACCTTGACTATTTCCATTCCGCGGACGCCTATTTCAAGGTCTTTGCGGACTTCGCGGACTTGGTCACCCCGGATACCGGTTACCTCGTCGTGTGCGCGGAGGACGAGCATGCCGCCGAGATCGGTGAGCAGGCACTTAGCCGCGGCATCAACGTCATCGGCTATGGCGGCGCGGAGAAAGCGCGTACCACCTCCGTGCCGCTTGCCGCAACGCTGACCGCAGAAGAGACCACTGCCGCCGGCATGGCGTGTACCGTGCAGCTTTCCCTGCCCGGCGTGGAGGAATCCGTGAGCTACCAGCTGCAGATCCCCGGCCACCACATGGTCCTCAACTCCATGGCTGCGCTTATCGCCGGCGTGTTATCGGGCGGCGACCCCAGCACCATTGCGGAGGGGCTCGCGGATTTCAGTGGCGTGCGCCGTCGCTTTGAGTACCGGGGCAGCGTGGACTGGCAGGGCGGTAGCGTCCGCGTCTTCGACGATTATGCCCACCATCCCACCGAGGTTGCCGCGGTGCTGCGGGCCGCGCGCGCCAAGGTGGCGGCCGAGGGCAATGGAGGGCGCGTCATCGCCTGTTTCCAGCCGCACCTGTACTCGCGCACCATGGAATTCGACGCCGAGTTTGCGCAGGCGCTTGCGCTTGCCGATGCCGCCGTTGTACTCGATATCTACGGCGCCCGCGAGCAACCCGTGGAAGGCATTACCTCGCGCATTATCACCAATAAGATGCCGGAAGAGATGGAGGTTATCTTTGAGCCAGACTTTTCCGCCGCAGCCAAGGACGTGGACTCCATCGCACAACCGGGCGATATCATCTTGACCATCGGCGCCGGTTCCATCACCCTCGTGGCCGCGGAAATTCTCGATGAATTGCGGGCCCACTAGTGCGGGTGTCGAAGAAGCTTATTTTCGGCATCGTCGGTGGCCTGCTCGCCCTCGTGCTGCTGGTGGGCATCGCGGTGTGGGCGCTGCCCATCTTTAAGGTGAAAAACTTTGAGGTAGAAGGCGTGCACCAACTCGATGCCGCCCAGGTGCAGGAGGCCGCCGGAGTCCCCGAGGGAGAAAACCTTTTGCGGGTGGACGCGCACGCGGCCGCCAGTAGCGTTGCGAGCCTGGACTGGGCGGATTCGGTGACGGTCTCGCGCGACCTGCCATCGACATTGACGATATCCGTGCAGGAACACAAGCCCGTCGCCTTCGTAAAGCGAGACGACACCACTTTCCTCATCGATGACAAGGGGGAGGAGTTTACCTCCGCAGAGCCTCCTGAAGGTGCGGTGGAGCTTACCGGGGACATCGACAGTGGCTCCTCCGAGGCCCAAGGCGCGGTGGCTGCCATTGCTGCGCTTCCTGATGACGTCCGCCACCAAGTCGCCACCCTCGAAGTCACCGATTCCTATTCCTTGCAGTTCACCACCAAAGATGATCGCCGCATTTTCTGGGGAGCCAGCGATAAAAATAACGATGATAAGGCCCGCGCCTTCGCCACCGTGCTGAAGATGGAGGGCCAAGAATGGAATATCTCTAACCCTGAACTGGTCACTACCCGCGGATAGGGTAGATACCTCGGTGGAAGCTGAGATAGACCCGAAAAATTCCCTGCCGCGCCGCGCCCCAAGCTTATGCGCTGCAGGGTCTTTTAATTTCTCTCTCGGGTGGTGTCAGTGGTGCGGAAGTGGCGGACAAAACCGCAGGCCAGCAACCCTAAAGTGGTACTTGAGAGTCCCGACACGCGTAAAATGAGCATGAAAATTACAGGTGTGTCGTTAAAGATGGAGGGGAACGCGATTCACGCTCGTGAAGCGCATACCATCCTCGTTTAATGCACGTGCAGACTTAAAGTAGCGAAAGGTGAGACCTGCTCACATGATCTCTTCCAACAACAATCTCGCGGATATCAAGGTCGTCGGCGTCGGCGGTGGCGGCGTCAACGCCGTGAACCGCATGATCGAAGAAGGCCTGAAGGGCGTCCAATTCGTCGCCATCAACACCGACTCCCAGGCGCTGATTTTCTCCGATGCCGATACCAAGCTCGACATCGGCCGCGAGGCCACCCGCGGGTTGGGCGCAGGCGCTAACCCTGAGGTGGGCAAGACCTCTGCGGAAGACCACAAGTCCGAAATCGAGGACGCCCTGCAGGGCTCCGATATGGTCTTCGTTACCGCCGGCGAGGGCGGCGGCACCGGTACGGGTGCCGCTCCTGTTGTGGCTTCCATCGCGAAGAAGATGGGCGCGTTGACCGTGGGTGTTGTCACCCGCCCCTTCAAGTTCGAGGGTGCGCGCCGTACCCGCCAGGCCATGGCCGGCATCGAGGAGCTGCGCGAGGTCTGCGATACCCTCATCGTTATCCCCAATGACCGCCTGATGCAGCTCGGTGGGGAAGAGCTTTCCATCGTGGAAGCCTTCCGCGCGGCCGATGAGGTCCTCCACAATGGTGTCCAGGGTATTACCAACCTGATCACCATCCCGGGCATGATCAACGTCGACTTTGCTGACGTTCGCTCCGTCATGTCTGACGCCGGTTCCGCGCTGATGGGCATCGGCTCCGCACGGGGCGATAACCGCGCCATGACCGCCGCCGAGCAGGCCATCAACTCGCCGCTATTGGAATCCACGATGGAAGGCGCCAAGGGCGTGCTGCTTTCCATCGCCGGCGGCTCCGACCTGGGCCTGCACGAGGTCAATTCCGCGGCCTCCATGGTCGAAGAACGCGCCGATGAAGACGTCAACCTCATCTTCGGCACCATCATTGATGACACCTTGGGCGATGAAATCCGCATCACCATCATCGCCACCGGTTTCGACGCCGAGGCCAATGCCGCCCAGGCAGCATCGGGTAAGCGCGCCTCCGAGCAGCGCAAGCCCGGCTCGCTCTTTGATAACCGCGACCGCGAGTCCGGAAACTCCGCCACCCCGGCGCCCGCGCAGCCCGCCGCCGATGACTACGCACCGCGCCACTCCTATGAGCCGCGCGCCGGCCAGGGTGGCGTGGAGGATCGCCGCGCTGATGAGCGCCGCGTAGACGATCGTCGTTACGATGACCGTCGCGTGGAAGAACGCCGCCCCGAGGAGCGCCGCAGTGAGTCTGGCGGCCTGTTCACCAACTCCGATCGCTTCCGCGAGGAGCGTCGCGAAGACTACCGCCTGTCCCGGCCAAGCCAGCGCCGCGATGATGATGGCGACGACGATCTCGATGTGCCGTCCTTCATGCGCTAAGCGCAAACCGCTACGCTGGTGTGCATGCCAGTAAACGAGGAACATCGCACCAGCCGCCCCGTCCGCATGGTTTTTACCAGCCGTGCAGGCGGGGCGTCTGCATATCCCTATGAGTCTTTTAATCTTGGCGGCCACGTCGGCGACGATCCCGCCAACGTGGCGGCTAACCGCGAGCGCCTCTTGCGCGTTACCGGGCTCGAGAACATCGTGTGGATGGAACAGCTGCACACCAATACGGTCACCGTCATCGATGGCCCGCAAGAGTCCCCGGTGCCAGCAACAGATGCGATTGTCACCACGCAGCGCCGGCTTGGCCTTGGTGTTCTCGTCGCGGATTGCACGCCCGTGCTGCTTGTCGATGTCCCCGCCGGCGTCATCGCCGCCATCCACGCCGGCCGGCTCGGTGCCCGCAACGGCATCGTGGTCAATACCGTGCGCGAGATGCAGAAACTTGGCGCCCAACCGGAGAGAATCCAGGCGGTCATGGGGCCTGCCGCATCCGGGAAAAACTACGAGGTGCCGGAAGACATGGCCAACGATGTCGAACGGCGCCTTCCCGGTTCGAAATGTAGGACCGAAAAGGGGACGTGGGGCATCGACGTGCGCGCGGGGCTTATCCGCCAATTGATGGGCCTGGGTATTACTAATATCGATTCGGATCCGCGCTGCACCATTGAGGACACGGATTTCTTTTCTTATCGCCGCGAAGGAACCACGGGCCGCCAGGCCGGTGTGATTTGGTTGGAGGCTAATCATGAGTAACCGGAAACAAGAACTGGCAGATAATCTCGCCGCAACGAGGGAACACATCAGCGCCATTGCAGCTGAGCATGACCGACCGGCACCGCAGCTATTGGTCGTGACCAAGTTCCATCCCGCAGAGGATATTGCCCTTCTAGCGGAGCTCGGGGTAGAGGACGTGGCGGAAAACCGCGAGCAAGAAGCCCGGGCAAAGGCGCAGGAGCTAGAGCAGCTGCGCTTCCACATGATTGGCCAGATTCAAACCAAGAAGGCCAACCACGTCGCGCGGTGGGCCGCCAGCGTGCATTCTGTGGATTCGGTGAAGCTGGCCAAGGCACTGGACCGCGGCGTGGGCCTCGCGCACGAGCGCGGTGAGCGAGACACTAACCTTCCGGTATTTATTCAGGTCTCCGCCGATGGCGATACCTCCCGTGGTGGAGTAGTCCGCGAGGAGCTGGATGAGGTCATCGAGGCTGTCGAAGCGGCGGATCACCTAGAATTCGCCGGGCTCATGGTGGTTCCTCCCCTTGATGCCGATGCGCAGGAGGTATTTTCTACGGTGCGCGCAGACGTGGATCGCCTGTCCGAGCGCCTCGGCCGGCAGCTTAAACTATCGGTCGGGATGAGCGCGGATATGGATGCGGCGATTGCCGCGGGCACGGATATTGTGCGTGTCGGAACCAGCATCATGGGAAAGCGCCCAGTAGGTTAAAAATATCGCAAAAGCGCATTTCACAGCGTAAATCACATGAGTCACATCATTCACATTTGCGCGCTTGAACTTGAACAAATTTAGGTCAGAGGGAGACCCAAAAATGTCATTCATTGATAGGACGAAGAATTTCTTCGGGCTTGGTCCGATGGATTTCGAAGAAGACGACGCCTACTACAACGACGAGCCGCGCTACGCGGGCAACGGAGCTGCCACTTCTGCGGCCTACGCCCCGCGCCGCGCCCCGCAGGCTTACGAGTCGGCCCCAGCGCCAGCGCCCGTCGAGGAAAAGTTCGTTCCGACTATCGTGGCAATCTCCCTGACCTCGTTCAACGACGCCGCCAAGGTGGGCGAGCCCTTCCGCGACGGCGATGCAGTGGTCTTTGAGCTTACCGATGCCGAGCGCGGCACCGCCAAGCGCTTCATCGACTTCGCCGCAGGCCTCTGCTTCGGCCTGGAAGGCCGCATGCTCAACCTGTCGAAGGGCATGGACACCCAGCGCAAGGTATTCGCCGTCGTGCCTAAGTCCGCCGATATTGCCAAGCCTGAACTAGAGCGCGCCGCCGGCCTGCGCTAGGACCGCGGGCTAGCTACAACGACGCACATCCCATTAACCCCCGTACGGTGCGCAATGCGCACGTGCGGGGGACTATTCGATAGGCTGAGTAATCGTGACTGAAATTGGAATTATTCTCATCTTCTTGGTGAGGGTTTATACATGGGTATTGATCGCCCGGATTATTATCGAGATGATCCAATCCTTCTCGCGGCAATTCAATCCCCCGCGCTGGTTCATGATCATCGCTGAACCCCTTTTCGCCATCACGGACCCACCGGTCAAAGCGCTGCGCCGGGTTATTCCTCCGCTGCAGATGGGTGGAATCGCGCTGGACGTTTCCGTCTTGGTGCTATTTTTTATCCTCTCGTTCCTGACAATTTTCCTGCAGGCCATTTTCTTGTAGGACAACCCCGCATCACCCCGTAACCTGTGGTAGACATTGAGAGTCAGCGTTACGTCCATTATTGTGGACTTTCGGTTACAATAAAATGCGATAACCCGTATTATGAACCACATATAACTTTGTGGGGAAGGTTTAGATAAACTGGAACCGCAGCTCCTAAGGCCCTGGAACCTCCGGGGTTGTATCAACTCGAAGGGGAAGACAAGTCATGCCACTGTCACCAGCTGATGTACACAACGTCGCGTTCAGCAAGCCGCCGATTGGCAAGCGTGGCTACAACGAGGATGAGGTAGATCAGTTCCTCGACCTCGTTGAGGATGCCCTTGCCCAATTGCAGGATGAAAATGAAGACCTGCAGGCGCAGGTGAGCGATCTTAGCTCCGGGTCCAAGGCCGGCGGAGCAGGGGCTGGTGCCGCAGCCGCCGCAACCTCTGGCGCAGATGAAGAAGCTCTGCGTAAGGAGATTGAGGCCAAGCTGCGCGCTGAGTATGAAACCAAGTTGGCAGATTCCAAGTCCGAGGTCTCTCGCGCCAAGGAAGAAACCAAGAAAGCCCAGGAGCAGGTCAAGGCCGCCCAGGCCGAGGCCGCAAAGGCCAAGGAGAGCGGTGCCGATGCCCCGGCAGCTGGCGCCACCGCCGCCGCTAATACCGCCGAGCTCAAGGCGGCTCGCGATGAGGCTGCGAAGGCTAAGAAGGAAGCCGAGGAGGCTCGCACCGAGGCCAAGCAGGCCAAGAAGGAGCTGGAGTCTTCCCAGCGCGAGAACGAGAGCCTGAAGAAGTCCGCTTCCGCCGCTGGCTCCTCGAACTCGGCTGCCTCCAACGCCGCAGCGGCCGCTGCAGGTGCTGGTGTAGCACAGGGCGCAGACGGCCTGGCTACCCCTGATACGCACATGCAGGCAGCCCGCGTGCTGGGCTTGGCCCAGGAGATGGCGGACCGCCTGACCTCTGAGGCTCGCGCCGAGTCTGAGTCCATGCTGTCTGAGGCCCGCACGGCTGCAGAAAAGCAGCTTTCCGATGCTGACTCTCGTTCCAAGGCACAGCTTGCCGAGGCGCAGAAGAAGTACGACACTCAGGTGCAGGACGCAGAAACCCGCTCCAAGAAGCTGGTTTCGGAGGCAGAGTCCAAGGCTCAGCAGACCGAGTCCGATGCTTCCTCCCGTGCCGAGGCCCAGATTCGCCAGGCAGAGGAGAAGGCCGCATCGCTGCAGGCGGATGCCGAGAAGAAGCACACTGAAGTGATGAACACGGTCAAGCAGCAGCAGACCGCTTTGGAGGCACGCATTTCCGAGCTGCGCACCTTCGAGCGCGAGTACCGCACCCGCTTGAAGACCCTCCTCGAGTCCCAGCTGGAAGAGCTCGAGACCCGCGGAACCGCCGCACCAAATGGCGATGCCGGCAAGAACTAAGAAAGCTGGTTGGCAGTAACTAAGCCAAATTAGTTACCCGTAGCGCCCACGCCTCTAGGGGAGTGGGCGCTATTGTGGTTTTATCCCCGCTATGATTGTTCCCATCGCTTCTTTTTAACCCCTGAGAGGAACTGCCATGCTCGTTGCCGCCCTCGTCCTTGCCCTTGTGGCCTTCGTGGCTTTGGTGACGTATGTCTTAAATACCGCCGACTGGGCGTTGTACCTCGTCTTTATCGCAGCGGGTTCGGGCATCGTTTTGTTTATTATCGATTGGGCGCGCAAGTACCGTGCGGATAATAATGCCCTTGAAGAAGACTTGTCCCAAGGCTGGAAGCAGAACTAGGGCTCCTCATTGCTCAAATTTGTCTAGGGCCGCTTAGTTTCGGTGTGGTTTGGTTGATTCGGTCGAAGTGAGCGGCCAGAAAGAATCTCCATGCATTTACGGCATGCCAAAGTAGGCGCACGCCTGCGCCTTAACTGGCTGGGGGCCAAGCGCCGTTTCCAGGCGCCCTAAACGCACCACCCGTGATCATTCGCAACATCTGAGGATTAAAGGATCGCGGTTTCCTCGGATCCGGCCTCGGACTCCCCTTTGGTTTCCCTGGCGGGTCCCAGTCGGAATTCCAGGCGGGAAGCCGTCACGAGGTCCCGGATAACTTCTGTCTAATCCGGGGGTTCCCACCGGATGGTCCCATTCCTGCGGACGAGGTGTCCGCGCAGTGGTGGGGCATTGGGGTCATCGTCGTTGACCCCGTTGTGGTAGGCGCAGGCTGTGGATAAGTTACCTATGTTGGTCAATCCACCGTGCAACCACGGCTCCATATGATGAATCTGACATTCGTCAGCGGGCTTATTGCACCGCGGCCACGGGCAGATTGGGTTTTCTGCCGCGGCCATCAGGCGTTGTTTCGCATTGGCGAAGCGCTCCGTGCGGTACAAGTTCACCGCTCCCTCATAGGGACTAATGAGGGTAATCAGCCCGCGTTTCTTCAGCGCGCGCTCGAGGTACTCGGCGCCGGTAAGAGTAGCGCCATTGGTCATTTGGAGCTGGATTTCCTCGCCATCGCCGTTGATGATGCGCACGTAGTCCTCCAGGTTGACCAGGACGTTGGTCATCACCGTGGTCTTTACGGCGGAGCCGCCGCCGAAAAAGGTCTGTTCCACCGCCTCTAGCGGTTTCTTGTCGCTCTCTTTTAGCGCGGCATGCAGGTCCGCAATAAGCGAGGAGCGCGCATCGATGGCCAAAGTCCACGGCGCATTCTTGCGGCGAATGATGCGCACACCAGGCTTAACCTTTTTCTTTTTCGCAGGTAGCTTGGATTTTGCCAGCTTTTCTAGGTCCGCCGTGCTGGCATTGGTGGTGCAGAGTTGCTCGCGGAGGAGCCAGGCATCGAAAAGCGTGGGCATCTTGCGGGCATACTTTTCGATGATGGATAACGCCACAATGGAATGCCCGTTGCGGCGGGCACCTTCCATGGCGCGCCGGCGCCGACCGGTGAATTTTGTATTCCCGCAATAAGCCTCTTTGAGCAGGATAAGTTCCCGTGCCGTGTGTTCTGTTGCGCCGTGCGCCCGAAGATCGTCCTCAGACATGCCAGCGCACCCGGCGACGATATCCATCCCCGGGGCCATAGATGCTAAGTAATTTTCGAGCGCGTTCATGCTTCATAATCTATGGCTGCACGCAACCGCGTACAACAGTAAATTTTCTACCTGTGGATAACTTTTGTGCACAGCGTTCTTGTGGCGCTATACTGGCGGGCACATGCGATGATCCGGCCATCACCGGGGGAGCAATTCAGAAGAACGGCCAGAAGGCTCAGTAGAACTGAACGGGTGGGACCGTTATCTCCTTCACCGAAACGAAGCGGAGCTTTTAGCTCAAGCAGGGTGGTACCGCGAGCCATTGGCCCGTCCCTGCATCAAGTTATAGCGTGAAGGAAGATAATGGTGAAAAAGATTTACCCCAAGGTCGATATGACCGGCGGCTCGAGCCGTTTCCCGGATATGGAAGAAGAAGTCCAGAAGTACTGGAAGCAGGACGATACGTTTCAGGCTTCTTTGGAAAAGACCAAGGACTGCCCCGAATACATCTTTTATGACGGCCCTCCCTTTGCCAATGGCCTGCCGCACTACGGCCACCTGCTGACCGGTTACGTCAAGGATATCGTGCCGCGCTATCGCACGATGGCCGGAAATTACGTCCCCCGCGTCTTTGGCTGGGATACCCACGGCCTGCCAGCGGAGCTGGAGGCGGAAAAGCAGCTCGGGATCACCGATAAAGCCCAGATCGAGGACATGGGCCTGGACAAGTTCAACGAGTACTGCGCAAAGTCGGTGCTGGAATACACCGATGAGTGGGAAGACTACGTCAACCGCCAGGCCCGCTGGGTGGACTTTGACAATGGCTACAAGACCATGGATATCAACTTCATGGAATCGGTCATGTGGGCGTTCAAGGAGCTCTATGACAAGGGCCTGATCTACAAGGGTTTCCGCGTGCTGCCTTACTCCTGGGCGGAGCATACCTCCCTGTCCAACCAGGAAACGCGCCTGGATGATTCCTATAAGATGCGCCAGGATCCCACCTTGACGGTGACCTTCCCGGTCGCAGGCGCTCGCGAGGGCACCGCGGCGGAAAAGACGCTGGCGGATTACCCCGCGCTTGCCGATGCCTCCTTCCTCGCCTGGACCACCACCCCCTGGACCTTGCCGTCCAACGAGGCGCTGGCGGTTCACCCGGAGGTCTCCTACGCACTATTTAAGGCCACCGACGGCGAGTTCGCCGGCCGCACGTTCATAATGGCCGACAACCTGCTGGGCACCCTGGAAAAGGAACTAGGTGAGGCCGAGGTGCTAGACACCTTCACTGGCGCGCAACTCGAGGGCTTTAAGTACGAGCCGATCTTCGGCTTCTTCCCGGACCTGCGCAATGCCTACCAGGTGCTATTGGCAGACTACGTCACCACCGAAGATGGTACGGGTGTTGTCCACCAGTCACCTGCCTTTGGTGAAGACGATATGAATACCACCAACGAGTATGACATCGAGTTGGTGGTCCCGGTGGATGAGGACGGTAAGTTCACCTCCCAGGTCCCGCCGTACGAGGGCCAGCTGGTCTTCGATGCGAATAAATCCATCATCAAGGATCTCAAGGCTGCTGGGCGAGTGGTGCGCCACGTGACCATCGAGCACTCCTACCCCCACTCTTGGCGCTCGGGCGAGCCGCTTATCTACATGGCGCTGCCCGCTTGGTTTGTGAAGGTCACCGAATTCCGTGATCGCATGGTGGAGCTCAACCACAACGAGATCGAGTGGTTGCCAGGGCACATCCGCGATGGCCAATTTGGCAAGTGGCTGGAAGGTGCCCGCGACTGGAATATCTCGCGCACCCGCTACTGGGGCGCGCCCATCCCGGTGTGGATGTCCGATGATGACGAGTACCCGCGCATGGACGTCTACGGCTCTTTGGATGAGCTGGAGAGGGACTTCGGCAAGCGCCCGGAGTCGCTGCACCGCCCGCACATTGATGAGCTGACCCGCCCCAACCCGGACGATCCCACCGGTAAATCCACCATGCGCCGCGTGCCGGACGTGCTGGACTGCTGGTTCGAGTCCGGGTCCATGCCGTTTGCGCAAAAGCACTACCCGTTTGAAAACAAGGAGTGGTTTGAAACCCATTCGCCGGCGGACTTCATCGTGGAGTACTCCGGGCAAACCCGCGGCTGGTTCTACCTGCTGCACGTGCTGTCCACCGCGCTCTTTGACCGCCCAGCGTTCAAGAAGGTCGTGGCCCACGGTATCGTCTTGGGCAACGACGGGCTTAAGATGTCCAAGTCCAAGGGTAACTACCCGGACGTCAACGAGGTCTTTGACCGCGACGGTTCCGATGCCATGCGCTGGTTCCTGATGTCCTCGCCCATTCTGCGCGGCGGCAACCTCATCGTCACCGAGCAGGGCATCCGCGAAGGCGTGCGCCAGGCGCTGCTCCCCATCTGGAATGCGTACACCTTCCTGCAGCTCTACGCCGAGCAGGACGCCAAGTTCGATACGAGTTCCACGCACGTGCTCGACCGCTACATCCTGGCTAAGACCCACGACCTTGTGGCGAATGTCGATGCCGCTCTGGCGGGGACCGATATCGCCACCGCTACCGAAGAGGTTCGCCTTTTCGCCGATGTGCTGACCAACTGGTACGTCCGTCGCTCCCGCGATCGCTTCTGGGGTGGCGAGGACTCCAACCCAGAGGCCTTCAACACCCTCTACACCGTTTTGGAGACCACTACGCGCGTGGTTGCCCCGCTGTTGCCGCACGTCGCCGAGGTCATCTACCGCGGCCTGACCGGTGAGCGCTCTGTGCACTTGGCGGACTTCCCGAAGGCCGAGGACTACCCCGCGGATGCGGACCTGGTGTCTGCCATGGACGCCACCCGCGCGGTGGCATCGGCTGCGTCCTCGGTGCGCAAGGCCAATAAGCTGCGCAACCGCCTGCCGCTGCCAAAGCTCACCGTGGCCTTCGCGGGCTCGCAGAGCCTGGCGGACTTCGCCGATATTATCCGCGACGAGGTCAACGTCAAAGAGGTTGAGCTTACTGATGATGTCGATTCCGTCGGCACCTTCCAGGTGGTCTGCAACGCCAAGGTTGCCGGCCCGCGCTTGGGCAAGGATGTCCAGCGCGCCATCAAGAACCTCAAGGCGGGCAACTACGAGCGCCGCGGCGATGAGGTCGTGGTAGACGGTGACATCGTTTTGAGTCCTGAGGAATACACCGAGCGTTTGCAAGCTGCGAACCCAGACTCCACCGCCCGCATCGAGGGCTTGGATGGCCTCGTCGTCCTGGATACCGAGGTCACCGAAGAGCTCGAGGCCGAAGGCTGGGCCGCCGATGTTATCCGCGGCCTGCAGGATGCCCGCAAGAACTCCGGCTTCGACGTATCTGACCGCATCTCCGTGGTCCTTTCCGTGCCCGAAGATAAGAAGGAGTGGGCGCAGCGCCACGCTGAGACCATCGCGGGCGAGGTGCTGGCAACGGAGTTCTCCGTGGTCACCGAGCCGCTTGCCGATGCCCACGATATCCTCATCGGAGTCACCGCCACCGTAGCCAAGAACTAAGAGCGTATAGCGCCAACCTGAAGCGGCCCGGCCGGATGCTATCTACAGCGTTCGGCCGGGCCGCTGCTTTTATCAGGTTTGCGCTGCATTTTCCTCTAAGCTCCGGAAGGATAGAAGGAATAGGGGAGTAGACTGGCGGCCGAATTCCCCGACGTGAGGAAGGTAGCCGTGACAGAGAGCGATTCTTTAACGCCCGCAGAAATTATCCGCAGCGGCCGAGGAGTACTCGGCATTGAAGTCGGCTCGACGCGTATTAAAGCGTGCCTCATCGACAGCTCCGGACGGGTCATCGCAACCGGTTCTCATCGCTGGGAAAGCGACTATGTAGATGGCCACTGGAGCTACGCACTAGATGATGTGTGGGATGGTCTGCGTGCCGCCTACGCTGATTTGAACGCAGAGATACGTGAGCTCACGGGGGAAAGGCTCACCCGGCTAGCAGCTATTGGCATATCTGGGATGATGCATGGCTACTTGGCTTTCAATAAGTCCGCTGAACAGCTCGTGCCCTTTCGCACTTGGCGCGATACCTATACGGGCGAAGCCGCGAAGAAACTATCGGAACTCTTCGACGTTAATATTCCAATGCGCTGGTCCGTCGCCCATTTCTATCAGGCTTTGCTGGACGGCGAGCCACACGTTGGCGACGTCGATTTTCTGACAACCTTGTCCGGCTATATCCACTGGCAGTTAACGGGTCAGAAAGTTCTCGGCGTGGGGGATGCCTCTGGCATGTTTCCTATTGACCCTCAAACGGCGTCCTACGATGAGGCGGCGCTCGCGAAATTCCGCAGAGAAATTGGGCGAGACTTCGCAGAGTTATTGCCCGAGTCCTTGTCTGCGGGCGCGGCCGCGGGTGCCCTTGAGCACCCAGAACTCCTGGATCCCAGCGGAGCGCTGCAGGCCGGCGCGGTGGCATGCCCGCCTGAAGGCGATGCTGGAACGGGCATGGTGGCCACGAATACCGTCAGCATCAATACGGGCAACGTGAGCGTGGGTACCTCGATTTTTGCAATGCTTGTTCACCAAAAGCCCTTGAGTAAGTCCTATCCCGAAATTGACCCGGTGACCACACCGACGGGTCTGCCAGTGTCGATGGTGCACTGTAATAACGGCGCGCAGGAAATTTCGGATTGGATCTCGCTGTTTAGCGATGTAGCAGTGGCGTTCGGCACCAAGAACATTGACCACATCGACGATGTATATACGGCCATTTTGACCGAGGCATTACGCGGTGAACTGGATGCCGGCGGGGTAGTGGTCTATCCCTACCGGGCCGGTGAACCGATTGCGGGTTTGATTGAAGGGCGTCCCATGGTGGCGCGGACACCCGATGCGAATTTCTCCCTTGCTAACCTCATGCGCGCCAACCTGTATAGCGTCTTTGCATCGCTGGCGCTGGGTATGCGCTTGCTAGAGCAGGAAGGTATTTCCGTGGACGTCGTCCAAGCTCACGGTGGGATTTTCCGCACGGTTGGCGTAGCGCAGCGCTTCCTGGCAGCCGCGTTGAAAACACCAGTGGCCGTGGCGCAGTCCGCTAGCGAAGGTGGTGCCTGGGGAATCGCGTTGCTGGCGAACTACATGGGCTCGGATAAAGACTTTGCGGCTTACCTCAACGATGAGATTGCCAGCAGCAATAATACTGGGCGCGTCCGTCAGCCCGATCCGCGCGATGTCGCGGGCTTTGCTACCTACCTCGAGCGATTCATAGTAGCGGTCAACTGGGAAAGTACCGGTGACTAGGCCATCGAGCTTGTCATAAAGGTGAGCC
>NZ_JBEHGD010000012.1:0-69247 GCF_040225835.1 Corynebacterium sp. KPL3927 | reverse complement strand
TCATCAACAATCTCAGCACCAGCAACAACCTCATGCGAACCCTGAGCAAAATCAGCATTCGTCGAAATCTCCGGCTTTGCAGAAGTATCAGCAGGCTCCTCCGGCTTTTCCGAAGAGGTCGTGCTTGAAGGCTCAGTACTGGTCGTGGTCTTCGAAGTGGACGTCTCTGAGTCCGACGGCTCCGAAGTTTCAGATTCCGAACTGCTCTCCGCCGATGGTTCAGAGCTCTTGGACTCCGAGGTGCTTGGCTTCGAGCTTGTCGTTGAAGTCTCCGACGAAGACGACTCCGAAGGCTTGTTGTCCTTCTTAGAGTTTACGGTTTGGTCTTTGTCATTAATGTCCTTGTGCTCAGCAACATGGTTCGGCTTCTCAGCATCAGGAGTTTCCTCGCCCTTGGCATTAACCGAAGTAGAGGTCAACTCCTCGAAAGCAACCGCAGCCTTGACCGGATTCTTTACGTCACTGTCAACAGTGATTTCCACGTCAACCTTGCCAGCGGACTTCTTCGGGGTAAAGGTCTTTTCACCCTTACCAATCACAGACTCGTCTGCCTTATTAACCAATTCCGCATTCAGGGTGTACTTCTTCCCTGGGACCAAGTCCTTGTATTTAACGGTGTCAGTTACCTTAGCGCCGGACTTAACTGTCTCGCCCTTATCCAGCTTGGCCTTGGTGGCAATCTCTGGGTTCCAGACGGAATTTACGGTCTGTGCCTCGTCGCTCAAGTCCTTGTGCTCAGCAATGACATTCTTCTTGTCAGAATCAGAGGTGGACTTTCCTTCCGCATCAACCTCAGTAGAGGTCAAAGTCTCAAAGGCGACTGCTGCGTCAATAGGCTTCTTAAGATCGCTGTCAACAGTGATCTCCACGTCCACGTCACCAGAGGACTGTTCTGGAGTAAAGGTCTTCTTGCCCTTGCCGACGACCTGGTTGTCCCCAGCCTTATCCTTCAGCTCAGCATCAAGGGTGTATTTCTTGTGTGGGACCAAATCCTCATAGTGAACCGTGTCCTTTACCTTTGCGCCAGCAACAACCTGGTCAGCATCGTCGGCAAACTCTGCCTTGGTGCCAATCTTTGGCTGCAGCTTCTTCTCAGAAGCACTAGTAGTTGGAGTCGATTCACTAGGCTCAGTGCTTGGCTGAGTAGTCGATTGCTCCGTCGAAGGTTCCTCAGAGGAAGTGGTCTCCTCAGTCGAGGTCTCCTCATCGGAAGGCTGCTCTTCCGTGGAATTCGGAGTGCTCTCTTCCTCCGTAGGCTCGTCTTCCGTGGTTTCTTCCTCAGAAGGCTGCTCGGGGGTCGTGGATTCCTCCGGCTCGTCCTCCTCGGTATCAGGTAGACCAGGCTGATCCGGCGGCATCACCGGCTGGTCTCTGCGTGTTTTATCGACCCTACCTTTATCATCGTGAGGTCGAACAATCGTGATATAAGCATCTTCAGGCTGTTCCGGAATCTGCACGGATGGATCTTTTTCGAATTTTGGCGGGTCAAAATCGTCCACAATTCGATACCCGGTCAGCTCCGTAAATTCCTCGTGGCTTCCCGTAAAGCTAGGGTATGTAGGCTGACCTGGATCGAGCGCACCGTAAGATGGGTCTCGCCCAGTAATAGTAGCGGCAGCTATAGCCCGTGATGTGTCCTTCTCAGCAATTAAAGCTGCTAAATACACGGAGTAGTTGGCAGCAGCCTTACTATCCTCCCGCTTTGCTGCATCCTTCAACTTCCGTGCAAGATTGATCACACCATCCCTGTATTCGGGTGAGATCTCAAGCTTTTCTGCGTTTTCCTTCGCATATACCCGATTTGTTTGTAGTGGGATTTGGGCGAATGGTTCGATACACCAGCCCCATCCCACGTTGTTGTTCGGATTTCCTTTACCAGCACCCTCTGGCGGCGTTCCTGCCCAAACAAGTGGCCCCCAAGAAGTGTCTACTCCTTTGGGCATAATCTTGTTTACATCTCCCAAACTTACATTTGGTTCAAAATCTGTAGGATTACTTTCCTCAGCATTTGCTTGATTCCACGGAACACTGACCATAGCAGCAACAACCGCAATTGCAGCAAAGATTGCGGTCAGTACAGTCCACTTTCCCCGGGATAAATCGCGCACTCCGCTCATCTTCTCCCCTCCAAAAGGACACTTTCTTACAATTCGCATCTACACAACTCGAACTTCAGCCGTATAGAACCTAAATGTGAAACTTGAATACACGGCAGACAATCCCGGTTCACTAACCGCTACGATCGCCAACATTTGTGCCTTTAGAACAATACCAATCCGTGCCCTCAAAGCAAATAGTTTCAAACCTACCCAATTGATACGTCAACGAATTCTCTATATCAATGCCGTTTACCGATAAACGGAAGCTGGCAATTATACCCCCTACAAATAAACCCTTGTTCGAAAGTGGATCCCGCCTATAAAATACTATACCCTAATAGATATTCGATATTTTTTAGGCTATTTGCCTTTTCTATTAACGCCGTTAACGATATTTTTTACATTTCAATCCTGCACCTCACTAAATGTTCGTGCACTTTTTAAGTAGTCACAACCAATGATTTTTCCACAATTCGAGCCTTCAGTCACGTGAATTTCCAGATAAAGAATCGTAATTAATTACGCTCACATGTTCGACTCAACTTACCTTCAGGCATTATTCAGTTGCACACAACCTCTTTGTAAGAACTGATTAAGAAAATGATTTGCAGTTAAGGAAACTTTCCAAAACGTGTCGAGCGTCACAGAAAAGTGTGCATATTTCGCGCAAAATTGCACTGCCCTCAAAAGTCGTGCAGTAATTGAAGCGTCCACTAAAAGAAGGGCTAAACCACAGTTCGAGACTATTTTTCTAACCTTCAATAGAAATACTATGAAACTTTTCTGGATCGCACCCCATTAAATGCCAGCCTTTATCTGCATCAAGATCTAGTGGATTCCCGGCTTCTACCGCCACTGTATTACATTGCACTCTAGTTAAATTGCATGGTACATATCACACTTCAAGACAAATAATGCAGGTCTAATACCCTGTATTGGCCTAAAGCATTTTCTTCCGCCAATAACCTCTAAATACATTTTTAATGGTGGAATCAACAAAGTGAATTTTAGATCTCTTCCCTCCTTTTACGGTGCTAGTATTTTTATCGGTTTAAAACACTAACCCCAGAAAGGATCGGAAATGTCTATTCCTTCTTTTATTGCTAGCGCCATCGCTGCTGTACTGCCGCTTACTGGCAGCACCGGCCCAGTTGACGCCCAGGACCAGCTTGCTGAGCCAGAGGTTAACCAGACCGCTGACGTTGAGCAGTCCACCGACCAGACTGATGAGCCCGGCGCTCATGCCGAAAAGGGCCGCATCACCGGTGACAAGGAAGATGTAATCAACGGAGACCAGGACTACTCTGCACCCATCCTGCAGAGCGGAAAGTTGGCTGTGCAGCGCGAACTCGCGCTCGCTACCGACGAGCTGGGCCACGAGTTCATGAACATCGACTTCAAGGACAGCCACAGCGCACACCTGACCTTCCCGGACACCTATAACCCGGATACTGACCAGGCAGCCGTGGACCGCGTGCTGGAAGCACTCAAGATCAACGACTACGACAACCTGACCGCTGCTTACTAAAGCTGGACGGGCGTAGCCTCGGGGAGTCCCGAGGATCTTAAGGAAGGGGCGAGGTACCTCACCAAGGTACCTCGCCCCTTCTTTTTCTTTTATGAGCTCACGGCTAGTACGAGCTCATCCACGCAATTACGTTCGTTACTGGTCTTCCATGACATCGTGGCGCACGATGGTCTGGTCGCGGCCAGGGCCGACGCCAATATAAGAGATGCGGCAGCCAGACAGCTCCTCCAAGCGCAGCACGTAATCCTGCGCCTTCTGGGGCAGCTCTTCAAAGGTGGTGCACTCGGAGATGTCTTCATCCCACGCCGGCATGGTTTCAAAAATCGGCTCGGCGTGGTGGAACTCGGACTGGGTAATAGGCATTTCGTTGTAACGCTTGCCATCAACGTCATAAGCCACGCAGATAGGAATCTCCCCAATGCCGGTAAGCACATCAAGCTTGGTCAAGAAGTAATCCGTAAAGCCATTCACGCGCGTGGCGTAGCGCGCAATCACGGAATCGTACCACCCGCAGCGGCGCGTGCGGCCGGTGTTCACGCCGACCTCGCCGCCGGTGGTCTGCAGGTACTCGCCCCACTTATCAAACAGCTCCGTGGGGAATGGGCCGGCGCCCACGCGGGTGGTATAGGCCTTGATAATGCCCAGCGAGGTCTTAATCCGCGTCGGGCCAATGCCAGAGCCAACCGATGCCCCACCCGCAGTCGGGTTCGAGGAAGTTACGAACGGGTAGGTGCCGTGGTCAACGTCCAACATGGTGGCCTGGCCGCCCTCCATGAGCACATTTTGGCCATTAGCAAGCGCTTCGTTCAGCTCGAGCTCGGCGTCGATGACCATGGGGCGCAGGCGGTCGCGGTAGCTGAGGAAGTACTCCACAATCTGCTCGGCCTCGATGGCCTTGCGGTTGTACATCTTCACCAGCATCTGGTTCTTAATCTCCAGCGCGGACTCGACCTTCTGGCGCAGGATGGACTCGTCGAAAATATCCTGCACGCGGATGCCAATGCGCGCGACCTTATCGGCGTAGGTCGGCCCGATGCCGCGGCCGGTGGTACCGATGGCGCGCTTGCCCAGGAATCGCTCCTGCACGCGGTCGAGGGTCTGGTGGTACGGCGCCACGAGGTGCGCGTTCGCGGAAATCTTCAGGCGGGAGGCATTCGCCCCGCGCGCTTCCAGGCCATCAATCTCATCAAAGAGCGCCTCGAGGTTAATCACCACGCCATTGCCCAGCACAGGGGTGGCGTTTTCAGAAAGAATCCCGGCGGGCAGGAGCTTCAGCTCGTATTTTTCACCGCCGACCACGACGGTGTGCCCGGCGTTATTGCCGCCGTTCGGCTTGACTACGTAGTCAACTTTCCCGCCAAGGATATCGGTAGCCTTGCCCTTGCCTTCGTCGCCCCATTGGGCGCCGACAATGACGATCGCTGCCATCTTTTAAGTCACTTCCTCATTATTGAAGCCAAAATACGCATTTACCTTACACTTTTCTGGCCGCAATAGCCCACGTAGCATGTTGTGCATGCGTTTTTTGTTCCTCCGCTGCGGCGCCCCCGACGTCGACTTGCCCGCAGAGGCCTATGATCTTTCGGCCGTTCCTTCCCGCAAGGAGCTCTCGCTTATCGATGCCGCCGCCACCAACCTCCTCCCCCACGATCCCACGCCTTCGCTTGACGAGATCGCCGCGCAGCCCGATGTCCGCCACCTCGGCGCCCCTGCCGCCGCCCCGCAGGAGCCTTACCTGGAAGACCGCCTGCGCATCGTGGTGGCGGGCTCGGACTCGGCGCTCAACGCCGTCATTACCCGGCTCATGCGAGCCGATAACCTGTGGGCCGAGGTCGCGTTCATCCCCACGGGCGAGTCGGCCGCCGCTGCCAATTGGGGCCTGCCCGCCGCACCGCAGGAGGCCCTCGAGCTCGCCCGCACCGCCCCGGTTCGCCCAGTGCCGCTCATCCGCAATGATTCTGGCCAGGCCGTCGCCGGCTCTGCGACCATCTCAGATTGGTCCAACGGCCCGCTTACCGGTGAGATCATCATCGATGATGACACCCTCGCCGCCTCCGGCCGCGGCACTTTTGGCGCGCGGCTGGTCCCCATGACCGATGCCCCGGGCATCCTGGCGGCCCGCGCAACCTCGCCAGTCGAGCCCGAAGGTCGCCTGCGCTCCTTGCTGCGCAAACCCGGTCGCCTCGACCCGGATTCCGTCCACACCGGCCGCGCGGTCCAGGCAGGCGGTCCTCAGCTGCGCGTGCTTGTCGATGCCATCCCCCACAAACGCCCCCTCACCCGCGTCACCTTCTACCGCCACCTGCGCGACCTCCAAATCGCGCGCCCCTAGTCCACCCTTCACAGCTAACGCCGACTTCCCTTGGCTCTTACCGCGGCCCCCCGCACCGGCGCCCCGCTCGGCGGATATGCGGGCGGGGTCCTGCTAATTCTGCCCCTTCTGCTTATCTTTGCGTTCCCACACCTCTGGCGGGAACGCCGGGTGCGTAGAGGTAGGAACCAGGTGCGCGACGGCAGACTCGCGCGAGAGTCCGCACACCATCAGCATGTCCACAACAATGGATCTCGTCTGCGCGAGAATCGTATACGCAGAAAGCGTCGCATCTTCTTCGATAAGATCCATGCCTGCTTGACCGCCCACGTAGCGCAGCCGCTGCACCAGCTCGGGTATCTCTATCGCCTCATCGTGGTCCCGCTTTTGCCTGCCGTAGAGCTCTCCCACCGCGAGGATAATTTCTGATAGTTCTTCCAAGAGCTCTAACTGCTTCTCGGACACGGTATCGCCGTCTTCAGTAAGCACGAGCGCGCGGCGCGATAAGACCCGCACCCCACGCACCGCATTATCTACCGGCAACAAGATGCGCTCTAGGGACCGAATGCTCCTGCGCGAGGTCCACAAAAGCGGCGATACTTCCGATGCCTCCCTCCCCGATTGCGCCGCACTCAACAGCGTATTCACGTCATTTTGCGTGCCGCGCACCGCATCGCGGGCATCGCGAATAATCTCAGGATTGGTATCGCGGATGCCATGCGTGACGTCATTGAGAATGCTCGATGCAATCCGCAGCACCTTCGACACCTTGCGCCTTGCTTCCTTCAACGGCGAATTCGGGATCAGTGCAATCGTGATAAGCCCAATGCCGGAACCAATCATCGCGTCGATGGCCCGGTGCAGGCCACCTGGCCCCTCGGTCGGCGGAAAAATCGTGGCGATAAGGATGGAACCAAAAACAATCTGGTTGGACACCAGCGGCGATTTCGTAATAAAGGACCCCACCACCAGGCCGGCTCCCACGATGAACAGGATCTGGAACGGGCCTTGCCCCACCACTTGGAAGAGCAAATCGCCCACAGCCACGCCGACGATGCCGCCTAGCGACATCTCCAATGCCTTCTTCATCCTGTCCCCGCCCGAAAGGCCCAGGATGATGACTGCCGAGATGGGCGCGAAGAACGGCTGCGGATGCCCAAAGAGAGAGCTAGCCACCCAATACGCCAATGCGGCACCAACGGTGGCCTGGATTATATAAACGAAGCGCGAACGGATGCGTTGCAGACGCGATAATACTGAGCGGTCCACCACCCGCAGCATTTGCCTCGTTGAGACTCTTTGTTTCGCTTCCGACATGACCTCCAGCATAGAAGACCGCTCGATACCACCGCCCCCGAATACCCGCATCCCGGCCCGAGCCAGGTTGTGGATAACCCCGCTATATCTGAGCGACAGTGACCCCCGCAGCGCAAGAATTCCACAGATTCGCCGTTTCGCCTTACTTATCCATTGCCGCGTACCCGCACCGCATTTACGGTCAGGAGCCGTGAACACAGAATTTTTGCAACTTTGCCGTCGCGGTGTGGACCTCGTCGCCGAGTTTCAGGGATGCTCCGAACAGCAGCTCATCGAAGCCGGCGCCAGCCAGCTCCTCGCCGCGCAACTCGCCCGCCTGCAACACACCTATTTCGGCCGCACCTCCAATAGCCGCAAGCAGCGCCTCGCCTGCGAGGCCGCTCGTTCCCGCGGCCACGACCTCGCTGTGCTTGAAAGCATCGAGTCTTTCGCCCACCGCGTGAAAGACACCAACCGGAGTTGGGATCTCCGCCTGGAGCTCTGCCGCGCGGAAGCCCACCTGATTCCGGCGATCGCGAAAAAGCGCCTCAAGCAGCTCAACCCCGCCAAGCGGCCCTCCCCCGGCGTCCGCTACACCCGACGCCCCAATGGCCCCCACACCATCTCTATCACCGCGGACCCCACGGATATCGCAGATATCAAGGGCGTTCTCGCTTCCGTGGATAAGGAAAACCCGCTTGCGGCAGCCAAGCAGGTCATCCTCGAGGGCAATCCCGGCGCGCTCCCCGCGGTCCATACCAACGTGATCATTCCCCTCGACCAACTAGATCACATCACTGCTGGCCAGGGCGATGACATCATGCTTCAGCTTTCCAACGGCGCGCGCATGTCCGGCGCCCAGCTCGTTGCCCGCACCCTCGCCCAACGTGGTTACGTCAGCTTGGTTCACCCCGAGCACGGCGCGGTAAACCTGTATCGCACCGAACGCATGGCCAGCTGGAAGCAGCGCATGCTAGCCCGCGCGGAACATCCTATTTGCGCTTGGCCCGGCTGCTCCACGCCTGCCGATGACGCCCAAGTCCACCACCTCACCGCCTGGGCCGCCGGCGGCCCCACGAACCAAGAAAACCTCGTAACGCTCTGTGCCCATCACAATGCGGTGAACCAAGATGATGATTCCCGCCCCACCGCACGCGGGCGCATGGTTCGCATCAAGGGCCGCATCGCTTGGATCCCGCCGTGGAGCGGTAACCCGCGGTTCATCCCCTCACCCGCCCATTCACCACGACCAACAAGGAGTTACGCCTAATCCTCACCCCACCCAGTCCGTCTGGTCCGTCTAGTCCACTCGGGTCGCTGGGCCTGCCGTCTCCGCCTGGCTTTGCCAGCCTATATTTCTGCCCAATCTCGCTGGCAAATCTGGTCGGGCCGGCATAGCTTGTCTGGCTGATCTGGCATACGTGCCTGCTCTGTCTCATACCCGGCAAGGCCCCGCCGCATCCTCGCACCCCACAGATGGGCCCAACAATAGGTCCAGAGATCGGACCAGAAATAGGAAGAGCCACCTCCCACACAGGGGAAACGGCTACTTCGTCGTGCCTACTGCGAGATCTCGCCTTCGGCTTCAGCTCAACATGGAGCTAGTTTCGACTCGTCCTACTTGGCCGTGGTCTTACCCACGGAGTGGAGGTCCTGGCATGCCTCGATGACGCGCTCGGACATACCCTGCTCTGCCTTCTTCAGGTAGGAGCGTGGGTCATAGACCTTCTTGTTGCCTACCTCGCCGTCAATTTTGAACACGCCGTCGTAGTTTTCCATCATGTGGCGAGCCACTGGGTTGGTAAACGCGTACTGGGTATCGGTGTCCACGTTCATCTTGATGACGCCGTAGCGCAGCGCCTCTTCGATCTTTTCCTTCTCGGAACCGGAACCGCCGTGGAAGACGAAGTCAAAGGCGTGCTCGCCCTCGCTCAGGCCGAGCTTCTTCTGCGCAACCTTCTGGCCCTCTAGCAGAACCTCGGGGCGCAGCTTCACGTTGCCGGGCTTGTAGACGCCGTGGACGTTGCCGAAGGTTGCGGCCAACAGGTAGCGGCCCTTCTCGCCGGTGCCCAGGGCATCGATGGTCTTTTCAAAGTCTTCCGGAGTCGTGTACAGGTTATCGCCGGCCTTGGCCTCGACACCGTCTTCTTCACCGCCGACAACACCAATCTCTGCCTCGAGAATGATGTGTGCCTTCTTCGCCTTCTCCAGAAGCTCCTGGGCGATGACCAAGTTTTCATCGATCGGAATAGCAGAACCGTCCCACATGTGGGACTGGAAGAGCGGGTTCTCGCCGCGGTCGACGCGCTCCTGGGAAATAGCCATCAGCGGACGAACGTAATCGTCCAGAACTTCCTTCTGGCAGTGGTCGGTGTGCAGGGCGATATTGACGCCGTAGTGCTTCGCTGCCTCGTGTGCGAAGGCGGCTAGGGCCTGAGCACCTTTAACCTTGTTCTTGACCGCGAGGCCAGAGCCGAACTCTGCGCCACCGGTGGAGAATTGGATGATGCCGTCAGATTCTGCCTCGGCAAAGCCCTTCAGTGCTGCGTTGATCGTTTCAGACGAGGTGCAGTTGATGGCTGGAAATGCGAAGCCGTTCTGCTTCGCGGTGTCCAGCATCTGGTTATACGCCTCGGGGGTTGCAATTGGCATGAAATTCCATCCTTAAGTGGGATTGCGGTCAAACACGTTCCAACACCCAATTATGCCCACATTTCCGGAATCCCGCCGCAAAATTGGTGTGACATTTCCTGTGTTTACTACCCAACTCTCAAAAATGACGCGCCCCCCACACGACAAACCCCGCGCAAGGTGTTTAACAGCACGGTTAAACGCGGTTAATCGCGACCCGATGTTTTATGCAGGTCACGAGCCACCCGAGCACACGCCTCCAGAAGCATCCAACCAGACAGCTGCACGGATAGGTCGCGCTCATCCACGCGAATGATTCCCATCTTTTCACTCACGGTCGTGTGCCCGAAGCCGTAGTTGTGTGGAAGGCGGGCATCGGCAGTCCAGTCAGAGCCAAAAATTGGCAGGCCATCGACCTCGAGCCGGTGCTCCCACACGGATTCGGCAGACGCCACCACCATCCGGGTCGCCAGCTTCTTGGTGGCCCGGTTCGCGGGCGAGTCCCCGGGCAACCGCACGGCAACATCGGCAAGATAACGCATCAGAATGCCCTTAAACAGGCCGCCATCACCATCACCGGTCTCCCAATCCACGACGCCGGAGGGAGTCGCCATCCCGGAAGCAATAGCCTGCACTAGGCCCCGAATCTTAATGATGTAGCTCATCATCCCGGATGCCAGTTCGGCCTCGTAGACGCTGTCGATCTGCTCCAGCTTGCCGATGCTCGACTCCTCCCGCATCGCCAACACAATCTCCAGGCATGCCCCCAACATCACGCCTTGGCAGTACGGGTGGACTTGTTTGACAATTTCGGGGCCGTCCATGCGCATGCGCACGCCGTCCATAATGAAGCCATCTTCATTGACCAAGTTGTCGTAGACCCAGTCAACGATGCGGCGGGCCGCGGTGATATCGCCCATCCGCGCGAGCATGATGGCACCGGGGCCATTGGCCGGCACGTTCATGAAGTTCTCTCCGTCGCGCCACGGCAATATCCCCAGCGAGTCATCGAGGCCTTCGGTGATATTGCCCTGCAAAGACGCCAACGCCTTGGGCGATTTCATCTTCTTTACCTCGCCCACGCGCCCGAAAGCGAGGGCGAGCCAGGCTTTGTCATCGAAGTACTTATTCTTGGTCAGCTGCGCAAGATTCCGCACGCGAATCCCGCGCATGGTGTCAAGGATGCGCTGGCGGCGGGCCTTAGTATTCTTCCGCTCCGCCGCATCGACGAGGCAATCGAGGTAGTGCGCCTGCCACCAGTAGTGCCAGTGCACGAGGAGCTTTTCTTTCGTGGTGGGCGGCCAGCTGACGATGGCGAGGTTGGTTCGCGGCAGGCCCCATACGGAATGCGCATGGCGCTCATCAATGGCGGTTTCCGCGAGTTCGGCGCGGTGGGCCCACTTTTCTTCCACGATTTCTTTATCACTCCAGTAGCAAGGTTTATTACAGTTAGTGTAACGATCTCTTACCAGGAATTGTTCAGATCGGCGTGCTGCCGGATCCAAGTATGCATGGCGATGCCCGCGGCCACGCCCGCGTTGATGGACCGCGTAGAGCCAAATTGCGCGATGGAGCAGGTCATCAGGGCGGCATCTTGCGCGGCGGCGCTGACGCCGGGGCCTTCTTGCCCGAATAGCAGCAGGCTGCGTTCCGGCAGTTCGGCGGTTTCGAGGGGCACGCAACCGGGGGTGTTATCAATGGCCACGACCGTCAGGTCTTCCTCGGCTGCCCAGGCAATGAGCTTATCGACGCTCTCATGATGCCGCAGATGCTGATACCTATCTGTCACCATGGCACCGCGGCGGTTCCACCGGCGCCGCCCCACAATGTGGACGGTATCGACGGCAAAGGCGTTGGCGGTGCGCACGACGGTGCCGATATTGGCGTCATTTTCAAAGTTCTCGATGGCGATATGCAGGCTGTGCCGCCGCTTATCGATATCCCCCTTAATCGCCTCCCTTCGCCAATACCGATACGCGTCGACGACATTGCGCCGGTCGCCCTCGCGCAGGAGCTCCGGATCGTATTTGTCCGCCTCCGGGCCTTCCGGCCAGGGACCTTCCCAGGGCCCCACGCCGTGGCGGCCCTCGTTCCATTCGGTCGGACCCTTCGCCTCCTCGGGCTGCTCTCGCTGCTCCTGCTGCTCTGGTTGCGCAGAACTCTCGGCCTGCCCAACCGGATCCGCCTGGCGTGCCTGGTCCACCTCGTTACGCGAGCCCAAGGTCATCCAAGCCAAGCAAAGAACGGTACTCAAGGCCCTCGGCCGAGATGACGTCCTCGGCGCCGGTAGCGCGGTCAACGACGGTAGCCACACCGACCACCTCTGCTCCAGCCTCGCGCAATGCGGCGACTGCCGTGAGCGGCGAGTTGCCGGTCGTGGTGGTGTCCTCGACCACCAGCACCTTCTTTCCGGTCACATCCGCGCCCTCGATGCGGCGCTGCATGCCGTGCTTTTTAGCTTCCTTGCGTACGACGAAGGCGTCGATATCGCGGCCCTCGGCATGCATGATGGAGGTCGCTACCGGATCCGCGCCAAGGGTTAGTCCTCCCACGGCCGCGAAATCCCAATCGGCGGTGAGCTCGCGGAGCAAGGACCCGATGAGGCGGGAGGCTTCGTGGTGCAAGGTCGCACGGCGCAAATCAACGTAGTAATCGGCCTCTTTGCCCGAGGACAAAGTCACCTTGCCGTGCACAACGGCAAGCTCCTTGACCAGTTCCGCGAGGCGCTTTTTCTTGTCTTCTTGCAGTTGCACTTCAGTCATCGCATTGCTCCTTCTTTAGAGATTTTCGGCACATGAGGAAAGTCCTGGCTATGTGGGCCAACGCAACATTCTAGGCTACTCTCCCTGCTGCGACCCGGAATCGTCATGACGGTCTGTATCCTCTTTCTCCCGTGCAGCGGCCGTGCCACTGGCGTCTTGGGAGCTGCCTCGAGAAGAATTTCTGGTTGAGCCGGTGGACGAGTCTTTGGCCGCATTTTTGTCCGCGTCACCGAGGCCGTCACCAAAAGCATCATCGGAAGCGTCGTCGAAGATGGAAGCCTCCCCGAATTGCTGGCGCGGCAGGCGGGCGGTGCCCGAGTCGGGGGTGGGGCGTTCATTGCCATCGGCAATGGCATCGACTTCGTCCGCCCCAATCGCCGTGTGCTCAACTGGGCCGCGGGTCTCAGAATACGTGCGCGAGGGCATATCCAACGGTTCCTCCGGCCGTTGAATGACCGGCCGGGAAAACTCCGGCTGCCCCGCCGCCGCTGTTCCACCCACCGCGTCGACCACAGGCGCAGCGGGAATCTCCCTGGCCGGGTCCAAGTCCTCAAGGTGGATGGTATGCACGGAGGAGGACCGGGGTGGGAGAACGCGGGAAGCATCGGCAAGTAAAGCCAAGGGCGGGAGCATTGCCTCCCAATCCGCGGTGCGCGAATGCTTGGTGGTTTGTGCCAAAACCCACTCGGTTTCCAGCCACAGCGCCGACACCACCTCCGGCATGCGCTGCAACGCAATTCGCACGCGCTCGTCCACCATCCGCTCCGCCACGCCGCGATCGGAGGAATATACATCAAACCCTTCGATGCTCATGGCCATCAACAGGTCCTCGGACATCTCGGCCTCCTGGCTGCCGAAGCGCTGGAAATCAATGACCACATCCGATGCCGCTCCCGTCCGCATCGCCATCACATTGACGCCGTCAATATCCATCAGCAGCATTTCGTGGCCGTACACGTTGCCGGCAACGATATCTTTCGGCGCGGCGCCGGAGGAGGCCACTCCCCTCGTCCATTCATCGACAAGATACTGGTCCGACTTCATGTACTCAAAGCCCCGGGTTTCCGCCCAGTTCTTGCGCTCCCGACGAATGGTGCCAGGGATTAGCGGCCGCGGCCGCCCTACCGGCTTGGACTTAGCGTGCCCTTCCGATTGCTCTTCAGCTCCCTCCTGGACTGCCTCTTCGGGGGAGTCATCCCCACCCGATTCCGTTTCTGCGTCCGAGTCCGCATCCTGGTTAACGTCAGAATCTGCGCCAATTTCCGACGTCTTTTCAGTGTTGCCTGCAGTGTTGGCGCTACCTTTTACAACGTCATTGTCAGAAAGAGCCTCAGTCTCGCTGGCGCGGGTTTCGGCTCTGCCTCTATCGGCGTTGGCTTTGTCTTTACTTATCTTGTCGTCACCGCTGCCCTTGTCGTCATCGCTGCGGTCTGAATCGTCTGCAGTGCGATGGTGACGGCCTGAAGAGACTGCGGAGGAAGAATCGGATTCAACATCGGGAAACGGCGAGTATTTCGCCACGAAACCGGGGTGGGCCTCAGTACCGCCTTCGCTCTCAGGATCTGTCACTGCTTCGGAGCCTGTGGTGTCTTCCGCGCCCTCTTCAGTTTCGGGGCTTGCGTGGGAAGGCGCATCCTGGTCTTCCCGGGTGTCCCAGTCTTTCGGGTCGTGCTGGGATGCGGTGTCTCGCTGGGCATCGGCTGCGCGCTGCGTGCGATCGTAGTACAGCAAAAAGCCACCGGCGATGCCGAGCACGAGTGCGAAAATCAGGAGTAAAGAAGCCATCATCTCCTGATAATAATAGGTACCGGCACCCCACGGTGCCGGTACCAGTCGGAGTCGGAGCGATTAATTGGAATTAATCGTTAACCGAAGTCCTATCCCCGCGTTCTACCGGGTTGGTCGGGTCTGCCGACCACTGCGACCAGCCGCCGATGTAGTGGCGCAGGCCGGTAAATCCTGCGTTCTCCATCGCCGCGAGTGCAAGAGCGGAGTGGTTGCCCGAACCGGAATAGATGATTGCATCCTTGGTGTTTTCTTGAGTCAATCCGGCAGCGGCCAGCACTTCACGGATTTCATCCGGCGACTTCAACGTGCGCACCCCATCGTTGTGGAAGAGGCGCTCGGGAACATTGACCGCACCGGGGATGTGGCCCGCCTTCAAATCTAGGTTCTCGCGGCGGCCGGCGAAGCGGTTACTCGAGCGGGTATCGATGAGCACGCCATCGTGCTCGCGGACGTCTTCAATCGTGGCGGTAGGCAGCTGGCCGGGAGTGACCTCGAATTTCGAGCCGACCGCGATATTGCCCGGACCCGTGAGGGTTTGGTAACCGTTCGCGAGCCAGTTTTCCAGGCCGCCATCGAGGATGCGCACATCAGTTAGGCCGGCCCAGCGCAGCGTCCACCACGCGCGGCCGGCAAAAAGCCCGCGGCCCTCGTCATAGACCACCACGGGGCGGTCTTCCTGCAGGCCCCAAGAACGGATCCAGGCTTGCAGCTTGTCTTCGTCCGGAAGCGGGTTGCGGCCATTGCGCGAGCCGGGAAGGCCGACGAAGGCCGCACCGGTATCACCGAAAAGTGCGGTGGGGATGTGCTGGGACGCAAAGTCGATGAAACTCTGGCCCGTCTTGGGGTGCCAGTGGGTGCCGAGAAGAGTGAAACGATCGCCGTGGTAGATGGATTCTTTGAGTTCCTGCGGGGAAACTAAAATGCTCATGCCTTCCAGTCTAAAGGCATGAGCATTATTTTTCGCCCGGTAATTTAGCGAGCGGAAATGTCCAGCTCCGCGCCGCCATCGGCGACGTCGACGTGGACGGTATCGCCATCGGCAATATCACCGGCCAAAAGCTTCTTCGCCAGCTTGTCACCGATAGCCTGCTGGATGGTCCGGCGCAGCGGACGGGCGCCGTAGGCGGGGTCATAGCCGCGGTCGGCCAACCAGGACTTGGCGGAATCGGATACCTGCAGCGTCAGGCGGCGGGCCTCCAGGCGTTCGGTGAGACCGCGCAGTTGGATGTCCACGATGCCGCGCAGCAGTTCCTCCGACAGCGGCTCGAACATCACCACGTCATCGAGGCGGTTGATGAACTCCGGCTTAAACGCCCTCTTCACGGCCTCCATCGTCTCGTCCTTCGTACCGCCGGCGCCCAGGTTGGACGTTAGGATGATGACGGTATTGCGGAAGTCGACGGTGCGACCCTGGCCATCGGTAAGCCGCCCCTCATCCAGGACCTGGAGGAGGACGTCGAAGACGTCGGGGTGGGCCTTTTCCACTTCGTCGAAAAGCACGAGCGTATAAGGCCGACGCCGCACGGCCTCGGTGAGCTGGCCGCCGGCTTCGTGGCCGACGTATCCCGGAGGGGCACCGACGAGCCGGGAAACGGAGTGCTTCTCGCCGTACTCGGACATATCGATGCGCACCATGGCGGATTCATCGTCGAAGAGGAAGTCCGCCAGCGCCTTAGCCAGCTCCGTCTTACCCACGCCGGTGGGGCCGAGGAAGAGGAAGGATCCGGTCGGGCGGTTGGGGTCAGCCACGCCCGCGCGGGAGCGGCGCACGGCATCGGAAACAGCGGTCACGGCCTCGCGCTGGCCGACAACCCTCTTGCCCAACACCGATTCCATGTTCAGCAGCTTCTCGGTCTCGCCCTGCAGCATCTTGCCGGCGGGAATGCCGGTCCACGCGGAGACGACCTCCGCGATGGTATCCGGGCTGACCTCCTCATCCAGCATGGTATTGCGCTGGGCGGCGGCCTTTTCCTCGGCTGCTGCCAGGTCCTTTTCCAGCGGCGGGATCTTGCCGTAGTTGATCTCGGAGGCTAGGGCGAGGTCGCCGTCGCGCTCGGCAATTTCTGCTTGGCGGCGGAGATCGTCGAGCTCTTCCTTAATATCCTGCACGTCATCGATGGCCTTCTTCTCGTTGGCCCAGCGCGCCTTGAGCTCGCCGAGCTTTTCGCGCTGGTCCGCGAGCTCGCCTTGCAGGGCGGCCAGGCGGTCCTTGGAGGCGGCGTCGGATTCCTTCTTCAGCGCGAGCTCCTCGATCTCCATGCGGCGAACGATGCGCTCGAGCTCATCGATTTCCTGCGGCGAGGAGTCGATTTCCATGCGTAGGCGGGAGCCGGCTTCATCGACTAGGTCGATGGCCTTGTCCGGCAGGAAGCGGTTGGTGATGTAACGGTTCGATAGCTCCGCCGCAGACACCAAGGCGGAGTCCATGATGCGCACGCCGTGGTGCACCTCGTAGCGCTCCTTGAGCCCGCGCAGGATGCCGATGGTGTCTTCCACGGACGGCTCTGCAGCATAGACCTGCTGGAAACGGCGCTCGAGGGCGGCGTCCTTTTCGATGTACTTGCGGTACTCATCCAGCGTGGTTGCACCGACGAGGCGCAGCTCACCGCGGGCCAGCATGGGCTTAATCATGTTGCCGGCATCCATGGAGCCTTCGCCGGTGGCGCCGGCACCGACGATGGTGTGCAGCTCATCGATGAAGGTGATGATTTCGCCCTCAGATTGCTTGATTTCATCCAGCACAGCCTTAAGGCGCTCTTCGAACTCGCCGCGGAACTTGGCGCCGGCGACCATGGAACCGAGATCCAGGCTGATAAGCGTCTTGCCCTTCAGGGACTCAGGGACGTCGCCAGCCACGATGCGCCGGGCCAGGCCCTCAACGATCGCAGTCTTGCCGACGCCCGGCTCACCAATCAGCACCGGATTGTTCTTCGTCCTGCGCGAAAGCACCTGGACGACGCGCCGGATTTCCTGATCGCGCCCGATGACCGGGTCGATCTTGCCCTCGCGCGCCCGCGCGGTGAGGTCGGTGGCGTACTTTTCCAGCGCCTGGAATTGGTCTTCCGGGTTCTCCGAGGTCACCTTGGCGGCCCCGCGCACGGAGGGGAAGGAGCCCTTGATGGCGTCGTAGGTTGCGCCGCAGCCGGTCAGCAACTCGGCGGCGTCGGTCTTCGAACCGGCGATGGCGGCGAGGAGGACTTCGGTGGACACGAACTCATCGCCAAGCTCGCCCGCCAATTCCTGCGACTTGGTCAGTACGTTTAAGCCATCCCGGTTGAATTGCGGGTTGGACATATTGGCACCCTCGGCGCTGGGATAAGAGTTAACCAGCTCGCGCGCTTCTTTCAGCACGGTATCCGGGTCAACGCCGGTGGCCTTGAGCACTGGCGCGGCGATGCCGCCTTCCTGCCCAAGGATGGCCGCCAGCAGGTGCGCCGGGCGGATATCCGGGTTGCCATTCGCGGAAGCGGTCTGCAGGGCTTCCTGCAGCGCCTCTTGTGTTTTGGTGGTGGGGTTAAAAGAACTCATCTGTACGTTTCTCCTTCTAAGATTTATTCATCCATTTTAAGGATTCACTTGGTATAACGCACATAAAGTTGAGCCTATTCCACTCAACCCAAATTTTTTGAGTCCACCCGGCTCAACTTCGCGCTTTACCCCGCAGATACCTCCTGCTACCTCCTGCGCCCCTACCGCACTGCCACAACAGCCCTATCGAAGTTCGGCCACCCCAGGAGTGAGCGTCCCACGCTAATGAGGACTGGACCCCTCCATGACGCGAAAGACTAGGCCGCGAAACGGGGCGCCCAGCGCTAATGAGGGCTGGGGGTAGACGGGCATCGGCAAGCAAGCGAATTGGCGGTACGCCAAAGCCGGGCCGCCACAGCAGAAGTGTGGGAGCCCGGCTTGCGCAGAGTGGATTTGTGAAGGCTAGGTTTCTTGTTTCTGGCCCACGTGGCCGATGCCCTCTTTGAAAATCGTGCCGCGCGGCGGAAGCAAGCCCATGAATTTGAATGTCAGGTACACGCCGATGGAAATGGCCAGCGAGACGGCACCGAACGCGCCGGTAAATCCGTACATCACGGCCATCGGCGCGATGATGGTCCACGAAATCTCGAACGGGCCGAAGCCGATGTAGGCCATGCCGTATTCGGAAAGCGTGCCGGACTTCAGCTTCGGGTCGACGATCTTGAGCACGGCGATGCCGGTAGCCACGGTGGCCGTCGCCCAACCCCAGCCGAAGATACCGCGCTCGATCCAGCGCTCGCCAAAGAACTCGGCGGGGAACCACATCAAGAAGAAGGTACAGAAGATGGTGCCCAGAATGAACAGAACGAGCAGCGCCTGCCAGTAGGAAGCGATAGCGGCAGGAACGATGGCGGCCACGCCGAAGGCGATGAGGTAATCGGTAGCGGCACCGGAGATGGAGGATACGGAATCCTTATCCAGGTAGTCCTCGGCGCCGACGAAGTTCATGATGGCGCGAAAGAGGAGACCGATAACCATGGACATCGCAAAGAGCGGGACGGAAACGTTTTCCCAAATGCTGGAAATACCCTGATTGACGCCATAAGCCGTCATGACCGTGAGAATGATGAAGCCGAAGTGCAGCGCGAGCGGCTCGATGGAAGAAGGGTTGGTGGTCGCGCGGCCGAGAGAGGGGCGATCATCGAGGTTCTTAATGTAGCCGCGGCGAATCTCCTCAGGCAGTTCCTTGGGCACGTAGGACACCTTGCCCTTGCGGATGCCCCAGTTACCAGCGATGACACCGCCGATAATCGCGGCCAGCGTGCCGACGGTCGCAGACGTAAAGCCCAGGGACGCTGCCGCATCGGCGCCGACGCCCTCCAGCGCGCCACCCACAGCGGCGGCCGTGCCGAAGCCACCGGTAAAGCCAACCGGCAGCATCATGCCGAACCAGTTGGGGGTATCAAAGACTGGGGCGAAGAAGAGCAGGCCGAGCACGATGAAAAGGCCCCACTGGCCGGTAAACATCATGGTGGAATAGCCCCACATATGGCGCGCGCCCTTGCCCATGTTGCCGCCAACCTCCATGGAATACGCCATCGAGGCAAAGACCACGGCGATGAGGATGGAGGTGTAATCGCCGAGGTTATCGGAGAAGTTGATCCAACCCAGCACGTTGGGCCCGACCAGCAGACCAAGCAGGCCGGCGGTGATGGGGGCAGGCAGCAATAAGTCCTGGAAGATGAACTTCACTTGGTGGCGCAAAATATTGCCGATGACCATGAGTAAGGAAATCCAACCCACGTCCAGCATGAGCGTATAAGCGGAAAAATCTTCCATGGGAATCCTTTCTAGCTGTGCAATTATGGCAGGCTGCTCACGAGTAGCGAGCGCGCAGATAAAAAGTACATTACCTATCATGTAGTGAGCCACAACATAAGGCGGATTTTTCACCCCCGCTACAATGGCACGGTGGAGCACTACCTCAGCATCATCATCGGCGCGGGCCAGGCAGGCTTGGCAACTGCCCAGCAGCTCACTTCCCGCGGCCTTATCCCCGCCCAAGACTTTTTGCTTATCGATGCCAACCCCGCCCCCGGCGGCGCCTGGCGTCACCGGTGGGATTCCCTGACACTGGGCAAGGCCCATAACATCGCGGATCTGCCGGGCATGCCCGCCCCGCTTGCCGATGCCTCCTCCCCCGCCTCCCACGTAGTCGCCGCCTACTACGGCGCCTACGAGGACAAGTTCCAACTCCGTCCCTACCGCCCGGCGCGCGTCCGCAGCGTCCGTGCCCTGCCCAGCGCGCACGGCACACACGGCGCGCGCAATCCCCGCGGCACACGCGGCGCATTCCTCGTGACGTTGGAGTCCGGCGAGCAGTTTTCCGCGGACACCATCGTTAACGCCACCGGCACGTGGGATAGGCCGTATATTCCTTATATTCCGGCCATCAGCAGTTTCGGCGGGCGCCAACTGCACACTAAGGATTATTCGGCGGCGGAGGATTTTGCAGGCCAGCACGTGTTGGTCGTTGGCGGTGGGCTATCCGCGGTGCAGTTCTTATTGGAGCTTGAAGGCATCGCGCAAACCACTTGGGCCACGCGGCGAGCACCGGATTTTACGGATACGGAGTTTGATAAGCAGTGGGGCTTGGATGTGGAAAAGAAGGTCCGCGAGCGGGTCTTTAGCGGAAATCCTCCAGCCTCGGTGGTCTCGACCACCGGGATTCCGCCCTGGCAGGAATACCTGGATGCGGTCGAACGCGGCGTTCTGGTCTCGCGCGGCATGTTCGAAGCCATCGATGCGACCGGCGTGCGGTTTGGCGAGTCTGCGAGCGGTGAGGTGGCGGGGGCATCGGAAAGCGTGGCGGCATGGCAGCCGTATCCGGCGGGCATGCACTTGGCGGTGGACGTCATCTTTTGGAATACCGGTTTCCGCCCGGTGCTGGACCACCTGACGCCGTTGCGATTGCGCTCACGCAAGGGCGGGATTGTCATGCGCAACGAGGTCTCACCTGTCGCGAACCCGCGGGTTTTCCTCGCCGGATATGGATCGACCGCTTCGACGGTGGGGGCGACGCGCGCGGGGCGCTTGGCGGCGCGCGAGGTTATCAAGGTGCTGGGACTGTAGCGCGGGGCGATAATGCGCACGCTAAAAGGCAGGCAAGCACACTAGGATGGGAAAACATGTGGGAATTGGGCGAGCACTTCCGGAAGTACGCAGACGACTACCGCGATGCGGTGCATGAGCAGTTTTTCCTCATGGTGCCGGAGGCGCGGCAGGTCTTTTCCCTCTCTATGCAGGACACCCACCGGTCCATGGTGCACGCACTAGCATGGGTGATTGAACACGCAGAGCCCAGCAGCGCCGGCGCGAAGGCAGGGTCCGGGGTTGGGGCTGCGCTGCCCGAGGACGTACGGGAGAAGATCGCGCAGCTTGGCCGCGATCACCGCAGGCACGGCTTCCCGGCCGAGGTGTACGCGCGGTTCGAGGAGGCGCTCATCAAAGGCCTGCGGGTATTGGCGCTGACGCGGTACCAATACGACTTCGCTTGTGCCGTCATCCACCAGGTTTGCGAGGAAATGGCCAGTGCGGCGCGCGAGGCGGACCTGGCTGGGGAGGCGCCGGCGTATTCGGGGCAGGTGGTCGCGGTGGAGCGGCCGACGCGCGAAACCGCGGTCATTCGCGTCGTGGCGGGCATGCCCGCCACCTTTGAGCCGGGGCAGTATTTCCCCGTCACCACCCAGTACCTTCCCGGCCAGTGGCGCATGCTCACCCCAGCCCAGCCAAGCGATGCCACCGGCCAGCTGGTCTTCCACGTCGCCGCGGTGGGCGAGGCTTCGCGGTCGCTTGCGCATACCAAGCCGGGTGATTGGTGGACTTTGGGCCGGCCCACCGGGTCCATCTGGCAGGACCTGCGCGCGTTGCGCGGGGGCAGGCTGGTCATCGTGGCCTATGGCACCGGTTGGGCGGCGGCGCGGTGCTTGGCGCTGGCGGCCCGCCAGGCCGCGGATGCGGGCGAGGAGGGACTCGCGAAGAACCTGGACCTGCAGATTTTTGCCGTTGCGGATAGCCCCGGCGCGCACTATGACACGCATTTCCAGCAGAACCTTGCGGCCCTCTACCCCGATCTCAACCTGCGCCGCATCATCCGGCAGGAAAACGACCCGTGGTTGCTGGGGGCACGGCCGCTTGCCGATGCCGCCACCCACACCCTCTCCCCCGACCCGACCGATGTAGTAGTCAACGAGGTCGAGTTATCCACAGGCACACCCACTTACTTCGCCCTCTTCGGCAGCGCCGAGGAGGTAGCGGAAGGAAGGAGGGGGTTGGAGAAAAGGGGCATCGGCAAGCAGTGGATCTTAAGCCACAGCTGGGGCCGCGACCGGGAGTGGCTGCCGAAGGATTATGCGGCGCAGTCTTAGTCGTTAAGTTCTAGCACCGGCAGGGAGCGGCGCGTCTTCGCTACTTCTTGCGGGTCGATATCGGCGTAGAGGATTTCGTCTTCGTAGCCGGCCTCGGCCACGCGCACGCCGTTGGGATCGACGATGGTGGAGTGCCCGATGCCGGTCGGGCCCGAGGGGGATCCGGCCTCCGCGTTGCCGCCTGGCCGGGATTGGCCCGCGGCGAGGATATAGCTGGTGGAATCCAGCGCCCGCGCGGCCGTGAGCAGGCGCCACTGCTCTAGCTTGCCGGGGCCATCCGCCCAGCTGGTGGGGACAACGATGAGCTGCGCGCCCTCGCGCGCCAAGTCCTTGAACTGCTCTGGGAAACGGATATCGTAGCAGACCACGACGCCGACGGTAAGGTCATCAACGTCGAAGGTCACCAAGGATTCCCCGGGCTGCACCGTATCGGATTCGCGGTAGTCAAAGGCATCGTAGGTGTGGATTTTCTCGTAGCCGCCCAGCACGCCTGGGCCTGCGACGAGCGCGGTATTGGATACGCGGTTGATGGTCTTTTCCTCGCGCTCGATGGTATCGGCTGGGCAGAACATGCCGACGACCACGGTGACCTCCAATTCCTCCGCCGCTTCCTGTATCGCGGTGGCGAACGGGCCTTCGAGGTTCTGCGCCTGCTCGTCTAGGCGGCCCGAGCGGAAGTTCTGCGAGGTGGCCTCGGGCAGCACGATAAGGCGTGCGCCCGCCGCCGCGGCCTCGCGGATTTTATCCAGGGCGAGTTCTTGGTTTTCCTCGATGCTGCCGGTGGAGGTCAATTGCACTGCTGCTACTTTCATAAATCCCAACTTAGTGCAGCGTCACCTAGTTATCCACAGGTTGGCGGTTTTGCCCTCGCGGCCACAGCCCGCAGCGGCCACGCTTAAGGCCATGAGTTATGTAGATATTCCTGAATACCTTCCCGCACATGTACGCACGTTGAGGGCGCGGCCGGCGGCGGCTATGCCGGGGGCACGCTTAAGCGTGGCTTCCCGGACGTCTGCCGCCCTGCAGCGCGCGGTGGCGCAGTGGTCTGAGACGCAGCAGCTTAGCGATGCCACCGTTTCCGAGCGCCTGCGCAGCCTCCACGTCTTCCTGGACCGCAGCGGCGCGCTCGATTCCTCGCTCGCTGCGAGCTTGAGGAGGGCGCGATGAATTTATCGACTGCCCTGCGCCACAGCGCCGCGCAGCTCGCCGCGGATCGCTCTGGCCTGCACACTCACTATGTGGACTCGCACCACGATTGGCACTCGCTATCGCTGGGTGGGCCCGCGGGCGTGGCGGCGCGATCCGGGTTAGCGGAGGCGACCGAGTGGCTGAGTAGCCCCCTTGGGCAGATGGAGCAGGTCATCGAGGTGCTTGACCGGCACGCGGACCTGCAGGCCTGGCGCGAGGGGGTGGAGGCGCGGATCATTTCCTTTTTGGGCAAGGTCGATGAGTTTTCTGGGCCCGCCGCACTGGCCGGCGGCGTGCTACTGCGGGAGGTACGTGCGCTTGGCGATGCCCTCGATTGGCTCTGCTCCCAAGAAATCGACGCCCTCTGCACGCCCGCCGGGGTGGAACCGCCGCGGCGGCTCGAGGATTTTGCCGATCTCCCCCTCGATACCATCCACGAAATCAACCTCGCCCAGGCCAGCGACCGCGTGGCCCAGCTGGCCGCAAATAACCCCGATATGCGCATCGTGGAGACAAGCCCCGGCCGGCTGGTGGCGTTGGTGGATCCGGCGGGTTTTCGCACCGAGCCTGCGTCTGTGACCACGTTTGTTGAAGGCGTACATTCCTCCGACCCCACCACCTGGCAGCGCGCCGTGGACCGCGGCCGCAATATCGCCACCGCGAGCGGTGGACCGGCCGCCGTGTGGTTGGGCTACCAGGCGCCATCGAGCCTGCCGCGCGCCGTGCACGCCGATCCCGCGCGTGCGGCGGGGCAGAAGTTGGTGCGGTTTCAGCGGGGCATCGGCAAGCGGTATCCAGGTGCAAAGCGAACGGTGGTGGGTTATTCCTATGGCTCCGTCGTGACTGGATACGCGGCGCGCGAGGAGGAAATCGCCTCCGATATTGTGCTGGTGGGAAGCCCCGGTACGAGTGCTCAGCATGCCCGCGAGCTGCACGGCACCGTGTGGGCGGCGACCAATGACAATGACCCCATCGCTATCGCGACGGGGCCACTGAGCGGGATCCACGGACCGGATCCCACCGTCCAGTCCTTTGGTGCCACTCCCCTCCCCGGCGCGGATGGCCTGCCCGGGGACCACGGGTCCTATTGGGAGGACCCACAGTTCCTGCACGGGCTGGGCACGGTGGCTGCTGGGGAATCGAGGACGGATTAGCGCAGGTTGGGGAACGCCAGTTGTGGGTTTAGAACAGGCCTGCGGGGGCGTCCGAATACGAGACCAGCATGTTCTTGGTTTCCTGATAGTGGCCAAGCATCATCAAGTGATTCTCGCGGCCCAAGCCTGATTCCTTGTAGCCACCGAAGGCGCTGTGTGCTGGGTAGTCGTGGTAGTGGTTGACCCACACGCGGCCGGCCTGAATATCGCGCCCGGCGCGGTAGCAGATGTTTTGCTGGCGCGACCACACGCCGGCGCCGAGGCCGAAGTTGGTGGTATTCGCGATCTCGATGGCCTCATCGTAGTCCTTGAAGGTTGCCACTGAGAGCACGGGCCCGAAGATTTCCTCTTGGAAGATGCGCATCTCGTTGCTGCCCTTAAATACCGTGGGCTCGATGTAGTAACCGTTTTCGAGACCCTCCACCTTGTTCACGTGGCCGCCGATGAGCGTTTCCGCGCCTTCTTCCGGGCCGATCTTGAGGTACTCGGTAATCTTGTCCATCTGCTCCTGGGAGGCCTGGGCACCCATCATGGTTTCGGTATCCAACGGGTGGCCAATCTTGATCTTCTTGACGCGCTCGATGGCAAGCTCCAAGAACTTATCGGCAATATCCTCATGGACCAACGCACGCGATGGACAGGTGCAGACCTCGCCCTGGTTAAGGGCGAACATGACGAAGCCTTCGACGCACTTTTCCAGGTAAGAGTCATCTTCATCCATGATGTCCTTAAAGAAGATGGACGGCGATTTACCGCCGAGCTCCAGGGTGACCGGGATGACCTTGTCCGCGGCGGCCTTATTGATGAGCTTGCCCACCGGGGTGGAACCGGTAAATGCGATTTTGGCAATGCGGTCCGAACCCGACAGTGCCGCACCGGCCTCCTCGCCCACGCCGTTGACGATATTGAGTACGCCATCTGGGAGGAGGTCTCCGATGATGTCCATGAGCAAGAGGATGGATGCTGGCGTTTGCTCCGCAGGCTTGAGCACGATGCAGTTACCCGCAGCCAGGGCCGGTGCAATCTTCCAAGAGGCCATGAGCAGCGGGAAGTTCCACGGGATGATTTGGCCAACCACGCCGAGCGGCTCGTGGAAGTGGTAGGCCACGGTGTCTTCGTTGATCTGGGACAGACGGCCCTCTTGTGCGCGGATGGCGCCCGCGAAGTAGCGGAAGTGGTCAACGGCCAGCGGGATATCGGCGGCCAAGGTCTCGCGGACGGCCTTGCCGTTTTCCCAGGTCTCCGCCACAGCGATCTTTTCGAGGTTTTCTTCAATCCGGTCCGCGATGCGGTGCAGCAAGAGCGCGCGCTCTGCTGGCGTGGTCTTGCCAAAGGTAGCAAACGCCTTTTCCGCGGCGTCGATGGCCGCATTGACATCGGCTTCCTTGCCGCGGGCCACCTGACAAAATACTTCACCGGTCACGGGGCTGATGTTGTCCATGTATTCGCCATCGACTGGCGGGACCCACTTACCGCCAATGTAGTTGTCATAGCGGTCGCGGTAGTTAACGATAGCCCCTTCGGTTCCGGGCGCTGCGTACAAAGTCATGATGGTGGTGTCCTCTCGTGTAGAAATTCTGACTGTGGCTCTTGCCAGGTATGGCCCTTGCCGGTTATGGCTCGGACCACTGCAGGCGCTCTACTGTGGTGTACCTCACCTGCTTTCCGGCCATAGTAATGCAATTTTTCGCATCTCGCACAAAATAGGGGTGGGGAATTAACATTTCTTCACAGGCCAAAGTCCGGTTATGCGGGTGTGGCATTGCCAGGGTGAGGGACTTTTGGGCAGAGATAAACCCTCCATACCTGTGCGGGCGCTACGCCGTGAAAGGTATGGAGGGTTTAAGTTGAGGTTTCTCGTCCGCAGGACGAATTAGGCGGTTTAGCCGGTTTAGCCGGTTTAGCCGGTTTAGCCGGTTTAGCCGCCGTTGTTTCGGCGATTGCGTTTGCGATCGCGCGCGGTGCGCGGGCTCCACATCACCACAGAGGTAGACCGCGGAACGTGGACGAGCTCGCCGCTGCGTTGGGAGCGCACCGGGACCTGCGAGCCTTGTGGGCCTTGTGGACCTTGCGGGCCTTGTGCGCCGCGGGTGTGCTGCCCCTGGGCTTGGGGGTGCTGCGATCCGGAGCGCTGCCCGGCGGCGAGTTGGTCGCGGAGGGCACGGACTTCATCGGCAAGCGCATCGCGTTCGGCTTCGAGCCGATCGCGTTCTTCGGTTAGCTCGATAATGGATTTGATGCCGGCGAGATTGACGCCATCGTCTTGCGACAGCGCCTGAATCTTGCGGAGCAATTCAATATCGCGATCCGAATAACGGCGGCCGCCACCCCGGGTGCGGGCCGGGGAAACCAAACCCATGCGGTCATAGGTGCGCAGGGTTTGGGCGTGCATCCCGGAAAGCTCGGCGGCCACGGAAATAACGTAGACCGCAGTGGCGGAGCCTTCTGCCTTTCCAGTACTCATTGTGCAATGCACCTCCTGCCTTAATTGCTCTCCGCGCCGGCCCAGCCTGCGCGGGGATTAAAGCCAGAGTCCTTTTCGGCTTGTGCATAGGTACGCAGGGCGCTGGAGGCCGCAGCATCGAGCTTGGAAGGCACGGTGACCTGCACGCTCACCAAGAGGTCGCCGTCCTTGCCGGCGCGCTTGGCAATGCCGCGCCCACGCACGCGCAAGGTGCGGCCATCCGGGGTACCGGCGGGGATCTTCACGCGGACCGGGCTGTCCAAGGTGGGAACCGTGATGGTGTCACCAAGGGCGAGCTCGGCAAACGAGACGGGGACGGTGATGTGGATATCGTCGCCGTCACGGGTGAAGACCTTGTCAGGCTTCACGGTGACCGCAACGAAGAGGTCACCGGCCGGGGTGCCATTCGGGCCTGCCTCGCCTTGGCCGGCGATACGGACCTTTTGGCCGTCGATGACGCCGGCGGGGATGCGGACCGTGATGTTCCGGGTGCGGTGCACCGTTCCGGTGCCGTTGCAGTCTGGGCACGGATCTGTGATGCGGCGGCCCGTGCCATCGCAATCCTTGCATGGGGCGGAAAAGCCGAACGCACCGCGGTTTTCCGAGGTGTATCCGGAGCCATTGCAGGTCCCGCACGTTGAGGTCTTGCCGGAGGAAGAACCCGAGCCATGGCACGTGGTGCACGGCGCGTTACCGCTTAAGGCCAGCGGGATGGTGGTCCCCTTGGCGGCCTCGCGGAAATCGAGGGTTATTTCCGTTTCGACGTCGGCCCCCCGCGACGGTTTAGCTGAGTGGCCAGCACTACCGCTGCGGTTGAAAACGCTACCGAAGATATCCCCAAAACCGCCGCCTTGAGACGATCCTCCAGTGGCGCCTCCGAAGAGGTCCGAGAGGTCGAAGTCTTGCGCACCTTGTCCACCCATGTTCGTGGATCGAAACCCGCCGGGAAAGCCGGCGCCTCCGTTCCGTCCGAAGCCACCGCCATTGCGCAGCATGGCCTTGAACTGGTCGTATTCTTTGCGTTCGGAGGCATCAGAAAGCACATCGTATGCTTCCGCAACCCGCTTGAACCGGTCCGCTGCCGCAGGGTCATCGGGGTGGGTATCGGGGTGGTTTTCGCGGGCAAGCTTGCGGTACGCGCGCTTGATCTCGCTTTGGTCTGCGGACGAGGAGACCCCCAGATCCGCGTAATAATCTTTGTCTGCCCATTCGGGTTTAGCGCTCACTGGGCATCTCCTCCTTTCAAGAAGAATCGGTTGTAATTAGTAAAAAGGGCGCCGGGGGAAGTTGAATCAGTCAGTTCCCAAGGCGCCCTTTTCCCGGATTAATCGGCTTGTTCGGTGCCTTCCGAACTGCCGGAATCCTCACCGGGGTCCGCGATGATGACCAGCGCGTTGCGCACCAGCCTCTCGCCTACGCGGTAGCCCTGGCGCAGCACGGTGCCGAGCACCTGCTCATCGCCGGAGGACAAATCCTGCACGGCCTCGTGCATCTCTGGGTCGAAGGGTTCGCCCTCTTCACCAAAGGCGGTGAGGTTGTGCTGCTCTAGGCCCTTGCGGAGCTTATCCGCAACCGCCTTGAGCGGGCCCTCCAGGTCACCGTGCTGCTTGGCCAAATCGAGGTCATCGAGGACCGGCAGCAAGTCACTAATGACCTTTGCCTTCGCGGTTTCGATAACGGATTGGCGGTCACGCTCGGTGCGGCGGCGGTAGTTGGTGTATTCCGCATTCAGACGCTGCAGGTCTTCGGTGCGTTCTGCCAACTGCGCCTCCACATCGTTGGTGGCAGCGCCGGTGGAGGTGGGCTCATCGCCCTCCTCCTCGGCCTCGACCTCATCGGCGTTGACATCAGCCAGCGCGTCTTCGAGGTCAGCATCAAGGGTGGGATCCAATTTGGCTTCTTCGGAGGCATCAGCCTGTGCGTCGTTGGCAGCCTGTGCTTCCTCGGCCTTTTCGGCGGCAGCCTCAGCGCGGTCAGCCGAGGTAGCCTCCGGATCCGTGTTTTCCGGGTCGCCTGGGTTTTGCGGCATTCCGCTGTCCTGAGTCATTACTTGTCGCCGTCCTTGTTGTCGTCGGAGTTCTCGTCTTCGTCCACAACTTCAGCGTCGACCACGTTTGGGTCGCCCTGTGCGGCGCCGGCATCGCCAGCACCCTCGGCGCCGCCCTCTGCAGCCTGTGCCTCGTAGATCTGCTTGCCCATCTCCTGGGATTCGGTGGACAGCTTCTCTACTGCGGACTTGATGGCATCGAGGTCATCGCCCTTCAGTGCCTCGTCCACGGCGTCAGCAGCCTCGGTGACCTTGGTCTTGGTGTCCTCAGAGACCTTGTCCTCGTTATCCTCCAAGAACTTGCGGGTCTGGTAGGAGGTGGACTCTGCGTTATTGCGCAGCTCCTGTTCCTCGCGACGCTTCTTATCTTCCTCAGCGTGCTGCTCGGCGTCCTTGACCATGCGGTCGATCTCTTCCTGGGAAAGGCCAGAACCTTCCTGGATCTTGATGGTGTTTTCCTTGCCGGTGCCCTTGTCCTTGGCGGTCACGTGGACGATGCCGTTGGCGTCGATGTCGAAGGTGACCTCAATCTGGGGCACGCCGCGAGGTGCCGGTGCGATGCCGCCGAGCTCGAAGGAACCCAGCAGCTTGTTGGCGGTAGCCATCTCGCGCTCACCCTGGAAAACCTGAATCTGCACGGAAGGCTGGTTGTCTTCTGCGGTGGTGAAGGTCTCGGACTTCTTGGTCGGGATGGTGGTGTTGCGCTCGATGAGCTTGGTCATCACGCCGCCTTTGGTTTCAATGCCGAGGGAGAGCGGGGTGACATCGAGAAGCAGCACGTCCTTAACCTCACCGCGCAGCACACCTGCCTGGAGTGCAGCACCCACTGCAACGACCTCATCCGGGTTAACGCCCTTGTTCGGGTCCTTGCTCGTCAGCTCCTTGACCAGGTCAGATACGGCCGGCATACGGGTGGAACCGCCGACCAGCACAACGTGGTCGATATCGCCGACGGAAAGGTCAGCATCCTTGATGACCTGGTTGAACGGAGCCTTGGTGCGGTCCAGCAGATCCTGGGTGATCTTCTGGAACTCGGTACGGGTCAGGGTCTCGTCCAAGAACAATGGGTTCTTGTCGGAGTCAACGGTGATATAAGGCAGGTTGATGTTGGCCTGCTGGGAAGAGGACAGCTCAATCTTGGCCTTCTCTGCAGCCTCGCGCAGACGCTGTACGGCGCGCTTGTCCTTGGTCAGGTCAACGCCCTGGGAGCTCTTGAAGCGGTCCACCAGCCAGTCAACGATGCGCTGGTCCCAGTCATCGCCGCCCAAGGTGTTGTCACCTGCGGTAGCCATAACCTCAACGACGCCATCGCCGATTTCCAGCAGGGACACGTCGAAGGTGCCGCCGCCCAAGTCGAAGACCAGGATGGTCTGCTCTTGCTCGCCCTTTTCTAGGCCGTACGCAAGTGCTGCCGCGGTGGGCTCGTTGACAATGCGCAGGACGTTCAGGCCGGCAATCTGGCCGGCTTCCTTGGTGGCCTGGCGCTGTGCGTCCTCGAAGTATGCAGGGACGGTAATAACGGCGTCCGTAACATCCTCACCCAAGTAGGACTCTGCATCGCGCTTCAGCTTCATCAGCGTGCGAGCGGAAATCTCCTGGGAGGTGTAGTCCTTGTCATCAATGTTGACGGTCCAGTCAGTACCAATGTGGCGCTTGACGGAGCGGATGGTGCGGTCCACGTTGGTCACGGCCTGGTTCTTGGCGGACTGGCCAACCAGGATTTCGCCGTTCTTAGCAAACGCTACAACGGAAGGCGTGGTGCGAGAGCCTTCGGAGTTAGCGATAACGGTGGACTCGCCACCTTCCAGTACGGAAACGACGGAGTTCGTCGTACCAAGGTCAATACCTACTGCGCGTCCCATGATTCATTCTCCTTTTTGTCGAGTGCAGTTAATAAAGTTGATTGTGAGTGACTCAACTTCTCGTTGCGTCCGAGCGCTACTCTAACAGAAGTTGCGAACTCGTTCATAAATTCTTGAGCCTGTGTCACTCAATCTTTATAACCTCCCACACTCAAATCTTATTCCCGCCGGCTCGACCCTCCTCAAAAATTGTTCCATTTTCCCAGCTCTTAGCCTCAAACTCCGCTCCCTCCTACTGCTTCAAACAGGAGTGAACTACCTTTTAAAACAAACTCTTCCACACCCAAAAGCTCCCCAAAGGGCCGTAAAAAGGTGGCCAAAAGTTACCTCACAAAGGATCCAAAAGAGGCTTGGCAGGCGTATTTAACTCGCACATACTGGAAACCACAGCAGCCACTGGTTGCTACCCAGAGAGAGATTGATTTGTAGTTTCACTCCGCCAACTCGAAAGGAAACGTCCAATGCTCGACACCCTCGTAAACCTCAGCTCCTCCCTCGATTTCGAGGCAATCTTCAAGGCCATCAAGGGCGCTGCTGAGCTGTCCTCCGAGTCCAACTCCGACTCCGTGGACCTGTCCTCCGTAATCGAGGGCCTGTCCTCCAAGGACAACGCTGACGCTGCTACCGAAACCGCAGCTAACGCTTAAGTAAACCTTCGCGTTTACACTCCTTCATGAAGACCGACTAAACCCCCGCACTTTTCCACGCAGGTTTTAAACCTCGCACCGGAAGGTGCGGGGTTTAGTTGTTTTCATTTGCTGGTTTCACGCTTCCAGGCCTTAAGCTAGGTGCGAGACGCCACAAGCTTTTCACAACTATTCAGCCTGAGCACCAAAGAAGCGCATTCCACCGTGACTTTCACCCCGCCACTACCATTTCGCCACCGCCTTCGGGCGGCGATGACCCTACAGCGCACCGCAGCGCTGATCGCCATCATTTGCTTGGCCCTTACCCTTTTCGCCGCATTTCTCACCCCAACTAAACACCAACTTTCAGCGGCAATCGTCGGGTTAATTTTGACGGCCATCACTACATCTGCCTATCGATACCCGAAGACCATGGCAGTGGGGTTTCTGGCAATTTGGATTATTGCCATCCTTACCGTGGGAATCCCCTACGCCAGTTCCGTTTTCTTAGCCCCGGTATTCCTTGCCGTATTCGCTTTTCGCAGTACCAAGTGGCAGTCGATTCTTCTCTGCGTAGTGTTTTGGCTGGTAGGACTGGTAGATCCTAGTACGTTGCGGCTAGTCCTCAATCCAACACCGGCACTGGTCTGGGGAATTTTCTTGGTCATTAGCACCTTCATCGGCAGCTCACTCGCCCATTCCGCACGGCGCTATAAAACCGCCATGGTGGAGTGGAATAACGATGTCAAGCGCCGACAGTCCGACCTAGCTGAAACCCTGCATAACTCGGTAATTTCCAGCCTTACCGTCAATACCATGCAGTTAGAAGCGCTCAGTTTGGAATACGCCACCACACCGGAGCTCAGCCGCCGCCTCGATGAATTAAGCGATGCGATGCGCTCGTCGATGTCTGAAATACGCGCTTTAACTAAAGTCTTGCGTTCCAATATTGACGGCATCAACGACGAATTTAGTTTTAATCAAGCACCACGCCCTACAAGCCTTGCACAGGTACTGGCCTGGGAAGAAGAACAGCTACCAAAGCTCAACCGCACGCCAATCATTAAGGTAAGCGGAGAAGATTTTTGCCCCCAGTTTTCTCCTTCTGTTCTTGACTCGGTCGCAGCCATCACCAGGGAGGCTTGCCTCAACGCCGTCAAGTACTCGCCGCCTGGGGCGGAAATTAGCGTATCGGCACAACCACATTTGGGATGGACGATTCTTACTATCCGCAACCCTATTGCCAAGCCAACGAGCACCACGCCGGAGACTTCCTCCGGCATAGGAATTAATTCGATGACGCGCCTTGCGGCAACTATCGATGCTCGGCTGGAGGCAGGTCGTGTCGATGAATACTGGGAGCTCACGCTCGCGCTGCCCCCGTCTGCGCATGAAGAACGTTAGTTCAGCCACCTTCGCTGGCAGCGCCACCATTCCTTTACTACACTTACGTATGTTTCTTATAAATCCGGTTTTTATATAAAGGAGTCGTGCAATGCAGGCTGCCCTCGCTAGCTTTCTCGCGCCCCTCATGCTGTCCGCCTCTCTCTTTGGCGCAGACCTCACCCCTGGCGACCTCCCGCAAAACAATAAATACGAGTCCTCGGCAGAGCTCGTCTTCGGCTGCCCAGCCCCATGGTGCTTCAAGTAAAAACTTCGCTGCTCCTAGTCGATGATGACCCACTAGTCATCGAGGCACTCGGCCACTATTTCGCTGCGGCCGAAGATATGGAAATCAGCGCCGTCGCAGAAAATGGGAAAGCCGCATTACAGCAGCTAGAACAACACGATGTCGATGCCGTCATCGCGGATATTCATATGCCGGAGATGGACGGCACAGCACTGCTGCGCGAGCTTAATGAGCTGCCTAATCCACCGGTATTCATTGCTATGACCGCAATGGATAATGACGACACCCTAAGGGAAGTCCTGTCCAATAAGGCGGCAGCCTATATCCTCAAAAGCTCGAAGCCGGCCTATATTTTGGATACGGTGCGCGAGGCCGTCCGCGGTGGCACGGTCGTGGCTCCCCAACCTTTAACGCGCTTATTCCAACAAATGCCTGGCTGGAGCGAAAACGATGCTCAATCTACGTCTGCGGTTTCCGCCCCTGAGCACCATATTTCGCCTGCTCAAGCTCAGATCCTCGATTTAGTATGCGAGGGAAAATCCAACGAAGAGATCGCAAAAAGCACTCACTATGCTCCGGGAACGGTAAAGAAATATGTTTCTAGCCTGTTAACCGAATTTCACGCCAAGTCTCGTCTCGAGCTAGCGGTCAAGGCGCTAAAAGCGGGGTACGGCAAATAGCTGCATAGGCGCGAATAGCGCTCACCCCTAATCGTGGCCCCACCCCCTTAAAACCCCACATGCTGGGGTTTTCTTTTTTACCTTTATACCCCCACTGCCGATTTTGCTAACGAGACTAGCATCACTATATCGACAACCCTATAATTGATTTCACACACAACTACATAGCATTTCCCGCGCATCATTCGGCGTCATTCGGCCACTGATGCCTGTGCTAGGACCGGATTAGGAAACCACTACTGGGCTTTCATTCCTGCCCCCTAGCTCCACATCGCCACAGTGTAGAAAGCAGGTGAGTGTTGAACACCAACTTGGCACGCGTCCGCCGCCATAGCGACAGGCCCCCGGTCCCCCACTACCGGTAGCACTATGGCTTGTTGATTCGCTTGGTTTAAACCTCCGAGCAGCGGCGCGCGCATCCCGCGTGTTCCACTCATTGCCAGGTATGCGGAGACCTAATCGCCGCATGCTTTCTAACTTTCATAGACTTACCAGCCACTTTCTGCCCCCGGCGCTAAAAGTCACAGAACAAAGGCCACACCGCGGTGTGGGTTGGCCACCAACCTGGAAGTACACGTTTCGAAAAAGAGGTTGAATTTCACATGACTTCTCCCGCATACACCCGCACGCCACTATCTGATGATGTTGAGGCCGTACTGCCTGCCGCCATTAAGCGCGCACAAGGCTGGCTCGATTCCACCGCGGATGAAAAGGATAAGGCCACCGAGCAGCTCGCGGAGCTGTTACGCGATGACAATGGCGTGAAGTTCACCATGGACTTCGTTGACCGCGTCATGCGCCCAGAGGATGACAAGGTTGCGGCCAAGGCACTGAAGGACATTTCTTCCCAGTACGATCCTTCCTTCTTGGGCAGCATCAATGGCGCGCTCGTCGGTGCCGGCGGTTTCTTCGGCCCGATCCTGCCTAACCTGGTCATGCCGGTAGCGCGCCTGTACATGCGCAAGATGGTTGGCCACTTGGTGCTGGACGCGGAATCGGATGCACTCAATGACACCCTGGAAAAGGCCGCCGCTTCCGGTGAACAACTGAACCTCAACCTCCTGGGTGAGGCCGTCCTTGGTGAAGAGGAAGCACAGTCCCGCGCGCGCCGCACGCTGGACCTCATCAAAAACCCGCGCGTGACCTACGTATCCGTCAAGGCGTCCTCGATGGTGGCGCAGCTGAACAACTGGGACATCGGCAGTTCCGTGGAGCGTTTGAAGGACCGCCTGCGCCCGCTCTACCAGGAGGCCGCTCGCCGCAACCCACAGGCCTTTATCAACATGGACATGGAGGAATACCACGACCTCCACCTGACGCTGCGCCTTTTCAAGAGCCTTTTGAGCGAGCCGGAGTTCAAGAACCTGGAATCCGGCATCGTGTTGCAGGCCTACCTGCCCGATACCTTCGACGCCCTCCAGGACATCGCGGAATTTGCCAAGCAGCGCGTGGCAGAGGGCGGCGCCAAGGTCAAGGTGCGCATTGTAAAGGGCGCCAACCTGTCCATGGAGACCGTAGAGAGCGAAGTCCACGACTGGCCGCTGGCTACCTACACCAACAAGCTGGACGTTGACGCTAACTACTACCGCCTGCTGGATTACATCCTCCAGGAGGAATTCGCGGACTGCATCCGCATTGGTGTGGCCAGCCACAACCTGTACACCGCCGCCATGGCTTATGAGCTGGGTGTAAAGCGCGGTGTGCTGCACATGCTGGATTCTGAGATGCTGCAGGGCATGTCCCCGGCGCAGCAGGCAGCGGTGCGCAAGGTCTACGAGGGCCGCCAGATCCTCTACACCCCGGTGGTCCACGCAGATGACTTTGACGTCGCCGTGTCCTACCTGGTGCGCCGCTTGGAGGAGAACTCCGCGCCGCAGAACTTCCTCTACGCCCTCTTTGCCCCGGGCGAAGAACCGCTGGCAAGCCAGGAAGAGACGTTCCGCAAGGCCGTTGCCAAGCGCTGGGATACCTTCGCTGGATCGCGCCGCACCCAAAACCGCCTCGAGGATTCCGGGCGCCAGGCACCGGATTCCGGACGCTTCAGGAACGAGCCCGATACGGACCCGGCAATTACCCCGAACCGCACCTGGGCCAAGCGCGCGCTTGCGAATGACCCTGGTGAGCACGGCGTCCAAGAGGTCACCGACCCCACCGCTGTTGAAAGCTACGTCGCCCGCGCCAAGGAATTGGGCACCGAATGGGGTAAGCGCCCCGCCGCAGAGCGCGCCGCTGCCCTAGACGCCGTTGCGGACCAGCTGGCCGCCAAGCGCGGAGACTTCATCTCCGTGGCAGCCTACGAGGCAAATAAGACGGTCACCCAGACTGACCCGGAGGTCTCGGAAGCCATTGACTTCTGCACCTACTACGGCCAGTCCGCCCGCTTCTTGGAAGAGGCACACTCCGAGTTCCACCCGCACACCGTCACCGTGGTGACCCCGCCGTGGAACTTCCCCATCGCCATTCCTACCGGCGGCATTGCTGCTTCCTTGGCGGCGGGCTCGGCGGTCATCGTCAAGCCTGCTCCCCAGGTGGTCCACTGCGGCAAGATGGTGGTTGAGGCCTTCCGCACCGCACTCGAAGCAGAAGGCTTGGACCCGGATCTGGTGCAGCTGGTGCTTACTGATGAAGGCGATGCCGGCAAGGCCCTGCTTTCCCACGATGACGTGGACAACATCATCTTGACCGGTGCGTCCGATACCGGCGCGCTCTTCCGTTCCTGGAAGCCCAAGATGAACCTGATGGCGGAGACCTCCGGTAAGAACGCGCTGGTCATCACCCCGGCCGCCGACCCGGACCTGGCCATCCAGGACCTGTACAACTCCGCCTTTGGCCACTCCGGCCAGAAGTGTTCGGCCGCCTCGCTGGTGATTTTCGTTGGCGCTGCGGGCAAGTCCAAGCGTCTGCGCGAGCAGCTGCTGGATTCCGTCAAGACCTTGAAGCCTGGCCCGGGCTATGACATCACCACCACGATGAATGGCCTGGCTGAAAAGCCGAGTGAGAAGCTGCTGCGCGGCCTGACCCAGCTGGAGCCGGGCGAGAAGTGGCTGCTGAAGCCGGAAAAGCTCAACGAAGAAGGCACCCTGTGGTCCCCGGGCATTCGCGATAATGTCCAACCGGGCTCTTGGTACCACAAGAACGAGTGCTTCGGCCCCATCCTTGGCATCATGTACGCCGATACCTTGGAAGAGGCCATCGCTTGGCAAAACAGCACCGGCTATGGCCTGACCGGCGGCATCCACTCCCTGGATGACAAGGAAATCGAGTACTGGATCGACAACGTTGAGGTGGGCAACGCCTACGTCAACCGCGGCATTACCGGCGCGATTGTCCAGCGCCAGTCCTTCGGTGGCTGGAAGAAATCCGTCATGGGACCGGGCGCCAAGGCCGGCGGCCCGAACTACGTAGCCCAGATGGGTACTTGGACCGATGGCGAACTCAAGCCGCGCGACGTGGATATCGCCCCAGCCAGCGTAAAGATTCTGCAGCGCCTGCGCGATGAGCTTTCTGATGAGCTCAGCCAGGACGATCTGGAATGGCTCTGGCGCGCCGCCGAGCTGGACCGGATTGCGTGGCTCGAGGAATTCGGCCGCACCCACGACCGCACCGCGCTGGTCGCTGAAGCCAACCGCTTCCGCTACCGCCCGCTGCTCACCAAGCTGCGCATCCGCGTGGGCGAGGACTACAAGCTGCGCGATGTTGCCCGCCAGGTACTGGCTTCCGGGATTACCGGCACCGAGACGGAAATCTCCGCCGCCCCAGAGGTTGCCGCCCAGCTGCAGGAGCGCGGCTTCGACGTGAAGTCCATTTCTGATGGTTCCTTCGCTGCCGCCGTGGCCAATGACGAGTCCTCCCGCGTGCGTGCCCTGGGCACCGTACCGGATTCCGTCTACGAGGCAGCGGTGCGCTCCAACTCCGTGGTACTGGACCAGCCCGTGCTTGCCGATGGCCGCCGTGAGCTCATGCCTTACCTCCTCGAGCAGGCAGTCTCCGTGACCATGCACCGCTTCGGCATCATCCGCAACGTGGGCAACCTGCGCGACTAATACGCCGATTGCTGCCCGCCGCGGCACAGTGACTAAGCGCCCCACCTTCTCCCGCTTTCTTGCTGGGAGTTGGGTGGGGCGCTATCTTTTTCTCTGCTTTTCGTGCGCTATCTCTAGGTGGTTTCGTATGGCATAGTAGATGAATGACTACGCCAGATAACCACTCTTCCAGCGGCACCGGGCAGCGCTCGGGCCAGGACTCGGCGCAGGGCGCGCAGTACCCGTCAGCGCTCGAGCAAAACTCCGTCAACCGCAAGGCTGACGCGAAGAACCCCTTTGTCGCGCCGCTGGTCTCCCCCGATGAATCCCAATTGGGCGCTGAGGTAGCCACCGCCGATCCCGCCGATCGCGATAATAAATCCGCCGTGCTGGCCAAGGACTTCCGCAGCATGGCCAAGATTTCGGTGTGCTTTATCCTCATCGTCGCAGGATTGGGCCTGGCGGGTTTCCTGCTGCGCTTTATTTGGGTGGGCCTGCTGCCGGTTATCCTCGCCATCTTGGTCTCGACGGTGCTTTATCCAGTGAGCGCCTGGCTGCGCTCCAAGGGCTTGCCCCGCACCCTGGCAGCGGTCACGACGCTTTTGGGTTTGGTGGTTATTTTCGGCGGCATCTTTGCCGCCATGGCGCCCATGGTCACCGCACAGTCCAAGGTGCTTATTAATGAGGCCGAAGCCGGCATTATGCAACTGACCAAGATGGTCAATGATTCCCCACTGGATATTGAGGTGGACCAACTGCAGTCGGTCCTCGAGGACATCGTGTCCTTTGCCAAGGGCCAGGCCTCCACCATCGCCACCGGCGTGCTTTCTGGTTTCTCCATGGCCAGCTCCATTGCGGTAGCCACCGTCATCATGCTCTTTATCACCTTCTTCATCATTAAAGACGGCGATAGGTTCCTGCCCTGGTTGCGCAAATACACCGGTAACTCCGCCGCCTGGCACATCACGGAACTTACTTCCCGCGTCTGGAAGACGCTGTCTGGCTTCATTCAGGCCCAAGCCCTAGTCGCGCTTGTCGATGCCGTCTTTATCGGCCTCGGCCTCTGGGTTCTCCAGGTCCCACTGGCACTGGCCATCGCCGTCATCACATTCTTCGCGGGCTTTATCCCCATCATCGGTGCCGTCACCGCTGGCGCCTTAGCCGTCATTATCGCCTTGGTATCCAACGGCCTGACCAATGCGCTGCTCGCACTGGCGCTCATCATCATTGTCCAGCAGGTAGAAAGCAACGTCCTCCAGCCCATCCTGCAATCCAAGGCCATGGGCCTGCACGCGGCCATCGTCTTGCTCTCCATCACCGTGGGCTCCACTCTGGCCGGCATCGTCGGTGCTTTCCTCGCCGTGCCAGTCGCCGCCACCATTACCGTTGTCCTGCGCTACCACGCAGAGATGGCCGCCCTGCGCGCCGGTGAGGTCTCCCCCGATGACATTGAAATCGTCACCGGTTCCAAGTCCACGTCCAAAGACGAAGAAGCTGAGGACGCGGACAATACAGACCCCGAGGACAAGCGCACCGGCGAAGAAGGCGACAGCGACAGCCCCCTCGAAGAGTCTCCTCGCGAAAAGGTAAAGCAGCTTTTCGCGGCCATGAGCCCGCTAACCTAAAAAGCCCCGCTCTTCCTCCGCCGTGCGAAACGGCGAGGAAGGCGACGGAGGCATCGGCTAGCGCAAGAAGCCTAAATCGGCTGCGGCAGCGGCCAGCTGGCGGGCGCTGCGGTCCAAGACGCCAGCCCAGGTGCCCATCGATTCCTCATTAGCGGAATCGGAGACCTGCTTCAGCAGTGTGCAGGGCACACCAAAGCGCTGGCAGGCAGCGGCAATAGAATAGCCCTCCATATCGCATAGCTGGGATTTTTTCACCAGCTCATTGCGCAATGCGGTAGTAGAGACAAACATGTCACCGGTGGCCAGCCCGCGCGCCGGAAGCTCGCCGGAGGTCTCCAGCTCGATGAATTCTGGGAGGAGGTAACGGCTGATATCGGTCAGCACTTCTAGCTTAAAATCGTGCTTGGTCACTTTATTGATCTCGAAGACGCCATCCATGCCATCGACAAGCGCGCCTGCCGTACCAATATTGACCACGCGTTCAGGCAAAGCATCGTTTGCGCGAGCCTCTGCCAATACCTCCGTCAGGGAAATCGCGGCTGGAACCGTGCCGATTCCGGTAATGAGCAGCGCTTCGCCGTCTGGAATGTGCGCAGCTTCGGCGTCCACGGCGGCGACGAAAAGTGTGCGTCCGTTGAGATTCTCCATGTCTGCGAGAATACCTGCTCGCCCTAATCAAAGTTCAACGTGTGGTTCCTTTGGTGCAGGCGAATCGTAATATTTTTATGCCCGGCGCCCACGGCGATGATTCGGCCAGTAAGCGTACTTGCGACGGCGAGGTCTTCCTCCGTCGTCGCCTCCGCCGCCTCCCGTGCCGTGGGCAACTAAGCACCACCCGGATCTGGGCTGTCAAGGTGAATGAAGCGTTCGCGATCCACATCTATCAAATACCTTTCCGTGACCTTGAAACGACCGTGGCTCTCGTCGAAGGAATCGCGGCGCCAACTGCCCTCGGCCACGCGGCAGACAAAGGGGCAATAGCCAAAGCACGAGAGCACGATATAGCGCGTCTGCGGGCTCACGTGCCACTGGCCGCGCACGGAACTCCAGACTTGGCGGTAGGTTGCGGCCAGGCTCATCCCCAGCCGCAACCCTTGCTGTCAGTTCTCATCCAACCCGGCACCTTCTACCTGAGTGTTTAGCTCTCCGAGCCGCGTCGCATTGGCCACGTACATCCCCAGCCACACCTCCTCCGGCAATGGTGTAGGGACTGGTGATATCGCAATGGAAAACGACTCTGGGAATGCCCTTTCCACATCCTTGGGAAGGCGCTGACGTCCGGCAAGGTCCACAGGCGAACGCCCCACGCGATACCCGCACCACAGTCGCACGCAGCTGGCGGTCATAAGTCTCCTAATGCGTAGCCCCCGCACTGATTCGCCCCAGCAGCTTCTTGGCGTAGTCTCTCTCCACCTACTGCTCCACTCCCGGCGCGATCTCCATTTCCGGCAGCTGACATAGCAAGATGAGGTCAATAACGTCACCCAAATCAAAGACTTTGCTCAATTCTGATTGGGCATCTGGTCCGAAAGCTTCGATTGCGCCATAGGCCAACGCACCGCCTAATCGCCTGATAAGGTCTCGGGGCACGCTCACTCGTTTGCGAGCTGTGTGAAATTCGGACGCATTGCGATTTCGCTCCAGTGCCACAGGTGCTTCTTTCTCGTTCCTCATAGAGGATTCAAATTTAGGTCACACTTGGGGTTAAGCTGGCCAGGAAGGAGCCGGCTTACTATTCCCGACTGCAAGTCCCTCGTTTGCTCAAGCTCTCGCACTAAAGCACAGCCTTCAGCTGTTGCTAGGCCCTTTTATTCAACGGTTTTGGGGGCGACTTACTCCCTCTAGCTTCAACTCTTGACCGCACAGATGTCGTACTTATGTCGTTCGTTTTATGCGAAAGTAACTTGAATGGAGCTAAATGCCTAGATTAAAGTTTAATTGAAACAATTTCTGCAAATTGTATGTCACTAGTACATCATGGATTAATCGTTAGATTGTCCAATCTCTCTCGTATTCCGCTCTTAAATTGCTTATGGAGGAGTCCAGCTTTTGAACGACAACAATGCTTGGGGCCAGCCGGATCACCCCTCCTCGGATCCCTCTACTGAAGGTATGCGCCCCTTGCCACGCAAGGAACAAGCTTGGGGCACGCCCTCACCTAATTCCTCTACAGCCTCGACTACTGCAGCATCATCTTCAGACGAGAACTTTGAACACCCTAAGTCCTCCAGTAAAAATAGACGCATCGTGTTCCTAGTCATCTCTGTGCTAGCGGTTCTCGCTCTGGTTGGCGGTCTAGCTTGGGCATTCGTTGATAGGAACGATACAAATGATGCAGATGATCCAAATGAACCTGCATTGGCGACTAGCTCTGAGGCTAAAGATGACTCCCACTCTGAGAAGGGAGCCGAGTCCGACAAACATGAGGATAATTCCAAAAAAGGACGAGGAAAAGAATCCCCCAGAGAAGAAAATGATGCTAAAGCACAAGAGCTGACCAAATACGAGAAGTGCAATAATTACGCAGACGACAAACTTAGCGATTTGCGCTCCCCAGTAAAGATGTACTGCGATGACTCTTGGCTTTTTGCAGGTGAAGACGGCACCGGGAACCTCGCCTTGTTCTATTGGACCGACAATGCGTGGCACATTTACAAAACAGATGGATCGGTGCCGCAATCCGATATGGGATGCTACGACCAGTCCAAACTTGAAGACGCTGGTGCCCCACGCCGCTTGCTTGATGAGGTTTTGCTGTGCGACGACAATGCTAACGCCAAAGCCGAAAGCGCTAAGGAAACCACCAACAGATCCGGGGCCGAAGATGAATTCGCCTGGGCCGGAGATTGGGACGGAAAGTGCGACGGCCGATACATCCTCATCGCTGAGTCCGTGCTCATCTCAAGTGGCGAACCGTTTAGCGAGACCTCCCGCGTACAGGACAAGTACCCGGGATCGAAAATTCTTTACGGCGGCGCTTGCAGCTCTCTTCGTAGTCAAGTAAACGGCAACGACGTCTATGCTATCTACTTCGACGCAGGCCATAGCGTGGAGAAAGTGTGCGAGCTAAAAGCGCAATACGGTGGCAATGCTCGTTCACTGAATAATAACGCCGACTTCTCCGACCCCTGCTAGTTCCCTCTTTACGTAAATACTCTCTTCCTGATCTCTCACTCTCTTCTCCGTACAACCCTGGATCTAACACTAGAAAGGAACTCTCTATGCCCCACTACAACCTCTACGACTCTCTCTCCCTCGATGCTTCGGCCGATTCCACCGATCTCATCGCAGAGATTGACAACAAGCTTGCCCACGTAGATCCTGCGGACACTGCAGCACGCGACGAACTGAATACTGCGCGACAAATCTTTTCCGCGGACAACCGGCGCAAGCAATACGATAACGAGTTGGCTGATGCCACTGGGGCCGAAGTAGATATCGCGCGCATCCGCTACATCGCTGCTCTCCCGTCCGACACTGCACCGCAAGAGAATCCTGCTTCCAATTCCCCGGTGCCTGGATACGCTCCTCAACACTCGGCGCAACAACAAGACTGGAAGCCGCAGGCAACGAATCATCAATCCAGCAGCAATTCAAGCTTCAACGTCGCTAATAAACAATTCACCGTCGACTTTAGTAATGTAGCGTTCTCTGTCGAGCCAGACCGCCAACGTTGTCAATCCATCATGTGGTGCGTGCTATGGGGCATACTGCTCCTCATGTGGCTTATTGCCGGAATCCGAGGCTTGTCCCTTGCCGGCGAAGCTAGTGACGTCACCGCCCTGGACCTCGTCTTTGATTCCTCGGAGCTGGAGTCTAAGACCGCAGGCTTCAGCGCCTCACTGATCAAAACGCTCGTAACCACTCCGCTCATGTTGATTCTTTGGGAGTTCGTGTGGTCGATTCGCAAGACTATGGGACGACGGGCAATTGAGAATGCCTAACTCGCATAGGCCTTTCCATGGCCGAGTACTGGCCATCGGAGCAGCAATGATCCTCGCAAACGTGTGCCTTGCTCTGGCTGGCTGTGACGATAATTCCACCAACGCTGATGGTCAACACCTCCAGTATGAGACTGCTTCGAGGTCCACCTCACCAGAAAAAGATGACGACGCAGAGCAGGAAACCTCGAGGAAAGATTCTTCCCCAAGAGAAGAAACTACTTCCAAGCCAGTGCCGCCCAACGTAGTGATGGATGAAGAAGAGGAAAGCCAAGCGTCCCAACTAGGTGACGAGAATTCTTCTGCAAGCAAATCCGACCAAACCTGCGGTACGCAAAGCGCCCAGACAGCGTTCCAAGACAGCGTTTCCCAAGTTGCGCCGTGGTACACCATCGGTTGGGAGCTAATCGATTCCTCAGGCTACGACCCTTGCGCTTCCCTATCGTGGGAAACCCTGATGATCGAGGGAGGAACAAGTTCTTCTCCCTACCACATCATGCTGTTCAACCACGGTGAGTACTTAGGGACCGCAACAGCAGAACCCTACGGCTTCGCTCCCACGGTTGAACGCGTAAACGATTCCGAAATCGCGGTGACCTATCACTGGCCTCGCAAAGGTGAAAGCAATGCCAACCGCTCGGGTACAACCAATGCGGGATTCCGCTGGGATGAGAGCGAGCAGAAGGTCATCATGTCGGGTGATGTTCCACCAACACGATAGGTCAATGTAAAACAAGCACGTTTCGCTGAATTTTCAACCGTTTTGTGGCAAATCTTGCTAGGTTCGCGCTGGTGGCTGCACTCCCCTGCTACGTGCACCTAGCCATCGAAGGGCCCGCTGTGCTGGGCCCAACTTCGCCGCTGTTGCTCGGTGCACAGGCCTCAATATGACGCGCAGCGACATGAGCGACAGCGGCTAAAGTGAGAGTGGCGCGAAAAACGACTAGCGCAGTCGGTGGCCTACGAAGCCGGCGGCCAGGGTATTGCCGGAGGATTGGTCAATGAGCAGGAAGTTTCCCACGGCGCCGCGGGCGGCGTAATCCTCCACGGGCAGTTCGGCCTGGGTCTGGATGGTGATGCGGGCGATATCGTTCATGACAACGGCCTCGGGATCATCCACGTCAGATACGCCATCGAGATCCAAGGTGCGGGCAAGGGCAGCGATGCGGGCCTTGACCAAGGAGGATCCGTAGCGCAGCTTTACCATCTGGCCAGGTTTCAGGTCTTTTTCGGTAAGTCCTACCACCGTGGCATCGAATTCCCGGGTGGCCGGGGGACGCTGAGCGCCGGCGAGGAGATCGCCGCGGGTGAGATCGACGTCATCGGCAAGCAGCAGCGTCACAGAATCACCGGCGGCGGCCAAGGAGGCAGGACCATCGGCGGTATCGATCTGGGTGACGGTGCTGGTGCGGCCTTCGGGGAGGTGCACCTCGTCGCCCACGGCGACGGACCCGGCTTTCACGCGGCCAGCGTAGCCGCGGTAATCGGTGGCGTGCTCGCGGATGACGTACTGGATGGGAAAGCGAAAGTCCAGCTCATCGGCGCGGCCAGTAGCGACGGGAATGGTCTCAAGGACCTCGAGGACCGTGGGGCCGGTGTACCAGTCCATGGTGGTAGAGCGCTCGACCACGTTATCGCCCTTGAGCGCGGAAATGGGCACGACGGTGGTATCAGTAATGTCCAGGCGCTGCGCAATCTTATGGAATTCGGCCTCGATATCGCGGAAGACCTGCTCGTCATAGTCCACGAGGTCGATCTTGTTGACCGCGAGGACAACGTGGCGCACGCCCAAAAGCGCGGCCACGTTGAGGTGGCGGCGGGTTTGTTCGACAACGCCGTGGCGGGCATCGATAAGCAGCACCACTACCTGCGAGGTGGACATACCGGTGACCGTATTGCGGGTGTACTGCACGTGGCCTGGGGTATCGGCGAGGATGAAGGTGCGCTTATCGGTGGCGAAGTAGCGGTAGGCCACGTCGATGGTGATGCCTTGCTCGCGCTCGGCACGCAGGCCATCGACAAGCAGGGAAAGATCCATGCCATCGAAACCGCGATCGGAGGAAGAGCGCTCCATGGACTCGACCTGGTCCGCGAGCACGGACTTGGTGTCATAGAGCAGGCGGCCGACGAAGGTGGATTTGCCGTCATCAACGGAGCCAGCGGTGCATAAGCGCAGGGTATCGCGCTGTTTGAGGGCGCCGACATTCGGCTCGAGGGTAGTCGTCATCAGAAGTAGCCTTCCTTCTTGCGGTCTTCCATGGCGGATTCGGAAAGTTTGTCATCGGCGCGGGTGGCGCCGCGCTCAGACAGGGTGGAAATGGAGATTTCCGCGAGCACCTCATCGGGGCTGGATGCGGTGGAGTCGACGGCACCGGTGCAGGACATATCGCCGACGGTGCGGTAGCGCACGGTGCGGGTCTCTAGCTGCTCATCGCCTTTCGGCCCGCCCCATTCACCTGGCGAAAGCCACATGCCGCCGCGGTTGAAGACCTCGCGCTGGTGCGAGTAATAAATGGGCGGCAGCTCGAGCCCGCGCGCGCCGATGTATTCCCAAATATCGGATTCGGTCCAGTTAGAAATGGGAAAGACGCGCACGTTTTCGCCGGCCATCTTGCCGCCGTTGTACAGGTCCCACAGCTCGGGGCGCTGGCGGCGCGGGTCCCAGCCACCGAAGGAATCGCGGATGGAAAAGATGCGTTCCTTGGCGCGGGCGCGCTCCTCATCGCGGCGGGCCCCACCCAGCACGGCGTCGTACTCGCGCTTGGCGATGGTCTCTACCAGCGGCACCGACTGCAGCGGGTTGCGCGTTCCATCGGGCCGTTCCTGCAGTTCGCCGCTATCGATCCAGTCTTGAACGTGGGCGACGTGGAGGCGGGCACCGGATTCTGCGACCAAGTCATCGCGGAATTTGATGACCTCGGGGAAGTTATGGCCGGTATCCACGTGGAGCAATTCAAATGGCACCGTGGCCGGGGCGAAGGCGCGGCGGGCCAGTTCGAAGACGACGACGGAGTCCTTGCCGCCGGAAAAGAGGATGCCTACCTTATCGAATTGCCCGGCCACCTCGCGCAGGATGTGGATGGATTCATTTTCTAAGTCTTGTAGGTGTGGGGAAAGTGTGCTCATTATTCGTGTAACCCGCATTCTGTCTTGCCATCTGCAAATACTCGCCCGGAGCGGGCGTCCTCACCGTCGCCGACTGGGAAGGTCAACGGCGCATCGCCGATGGACCGGTATCCCTCCAGGGTCAGCGGGTGGATGATGAGGTCATTTTCTGCAATGTACTGATCGGTATCGTCCAAGTTCCAGGTAATAATCGGCGAAATCTTTAACCGCCCAGTGCGGTCCAGGCTGAGCGCCGGGGCGTGGGCGCGGTGCTCGGAATCGGCCCGGCGCAGGCCCGTGACCCACCCTGCATAAGAATCCATGGCCATGTTCAGCGGCTCCACCTTGCGCATGCGGTTATAGGCGGAAGTATCGCGCGCGTAGAGGCGCGGGCCGTACACCTCGTCTTGTTCTTCGGGGCTCAGCAGCGGCAGCACGCGGACAAGGGGGAGATCCGGGTAGCGCTTTTCCACCTCTTCGGCCACCTGAAGGGTCTCAGGGAAGTGCCAGCCGGTATCGATGAAGAGCAGATCCGCTGCGAGCCCGGCGCGGTGGGAGAGCTCTGCCAGCACGGTATTTTCCATGGACATGGTGACCGCAAGCCGGCCAGGGGCGTGCTCGGCGGCCCACTCGGTGATGTTTTCTGCGGATTCGTAGGCGAGCTTATCCGCCCACTTTTCCACTAGCTGTTCATTGCGCGCGGCCACGTCAGTGGAAAGCGGCGCGGTATCGCGCGTGCCTTCGGGCGAGATGTGGGGATCGCGGAAGGGCTTTCCGCCATCCAGCAAGTTCGTCGTTGGGTTCATGAGCTCACACACTAGGCAACCCCGGTAGCTCACGCAGCACGTTTTTCCGGAAACGGCGCTGAGCTTGGCCGAAGGAAAGAATAAAATGTTTTATTTCTGGACCAAGCTGACTAGATTTATAGACAATGTAGTCTATCTCGGACCGACTGGATTCGCCCGGGGAGGAACTTTTATGCAGCGTGTTGCCATCATTGGAGAAGGTCCTGCCGCCTTATCCGCCACGGAAAGGCTCCTGAGCGCCGGCATGTGCGTAGACCTCATCTCAGAAAAAACTGCACCGTTCGGTCTACTTCGTCGGTTTGCGGGGCTTGCCGGGGTGCTCGAGGAGGCCGTGCCGCACGAGTGCGCACCTGGTACTACTCCGCGGCTGCGCCTGCTGGGAAACGTGCGCGTGGGAGTAGACGGCGATATCACCCATAACGAGGTCCACCAGTTGGCCGCCCACGGTGACCGCGAGCTCATCGTCATGGAATTAAAAGCCCGCGGCATTCCCGTCACCACGTGGGAGGGACTGTGCACGCCAATCACGGAATTTGAGGACTGGACCAGCGTCATCGCCCAGGCACAGCTGGCACACGTCTTGGTCTAGATTCGGCCTTGCGGGCAGGTACCAAACGGGCAGGTGCCAAAAAATATCGTTCGCCCCGCGTGCGCCAACCAGATATACTTGTGCGGTTACCCCCTATTAGTCCCGAAAGAAGCGCAGGTTTATGGATCTAGTCCGAATCCTCTTCACCCGCTCGGCGCCTTATACGCTCTACGTCATAGCGGTACTTATCCTGCAGGCGCTGTCCACCGCGGCGACCCTGTATCTGCCCTCCTTGAACGCCAAGGTCATTGATGAAGGCGTATCTAAAGGCGATATCGACTATATCTGGCGCACCGGCGGAATCATGCTCATCGTGGCCTTTGTCCAAGTCATTACCGCCATCGGCGCGGTGTGGTGCGGCAGCCGCACCGCCATGGGTGTGGGCCGGGATCTGCGCAGCGAGGTCTTCCGCAGGGTCACCACCTTCTCCGCAGAAGATATGAGCGAGTTCGGCACGCCCACGCTTATTACCCGCGGCACCAATGACGTGCAGCAGGTGCAGATGGTCTACATGATGATGCTGAACTTCATGGTTACAGCACCCATTATGTCCATCGGCGGCATCATCATGGCTATCCGCGAGGACGCCGGACTATCCTGGTTGGTCTGGGTTTCTGTCGCGGTGCTGCTGGGCACCATCTCCGGCCTCATCGCGCGGCTTATGCCGCTTTTTCGTTCTATGCAGGACAAATTGGACACCATCAACGGCACCTTGCGCGAGCAAATCACCGGCATCCGCGTCGTGCGCGCCTTTGTGCGCGAGGCCTATGAAGCTGAGCGCTTTACCAAGGCCAATAAGGATATTACCCGGCTTTCGCTGAAAATCGGCCAGCTTTTTGTCCTCATGTTCCCGATTATCACCGTCATCTTGAACGTGGCCACGGGCGCAGTGCTGTGGTTTGGTGGCCAGCGCGTGGATGCCGGGCTTGTCGATGTCGGCGGGCTCACCGCCTTCCTCCAATACCTGCTGCAAATCCTCGCTGCCGTCATGATGGGCACGTTTATGGCGATGATGCTCCCACGCGCCCTCGTCTGTGCCCGCCGCATCACCGGGGTCTTAAGTCACGAGCCGTCCATTACCCCGCCGCAAGATACCGTCACCCCGGCGACCAATTCCGGCACCGTGGAGTTTCGCAATGTCAGCTTCTCCTATGCCGGCGCGGATGCCCCAGTGCTAGAGGATATTTCCTTTACCGCCACTCCCGGCACCACCACCGCGATCATCGGTTCTACCGGCGCGGGCAAGACCACGCTGTTGTCACTCATCCCGCGCCTGTATGTCCCGAGCGAGGGCGAGGTGCTTATCGATGCCACCCCCACAACCTCCCTCTCCCGCGCGGACATCGTCAGCCGCGTCTCGCTGGTGCCGCAAAAGGCCTACCTGTTTAGCGGCACGGTGGCCTCCAACCTGCGGTTGGGTCGCCCCGCGGCCACCGACGATGAATTATGGGAGGCGCTGCGCGTCGCGCAGGCGGACTTCGTCGATGACTTAGACATGCCCATCGCGCAGGGCGGAACCAATGTATCGGGCGGGCAACGCCAGCGGCTATCCATCGCCCGCATGCTCGTGGCCCAGCCGCGCATTTACCTTTTCGATGACTCCTTCTCCGCGCTGGATGTAGTCACGGATGCCAATGTGCGCGCCGCCATGCATCAGTCCTTTGCCGAGCGCGGCGAGGCCGTGACCACCATCATCGTGGCCCAGCGCGTGGCCTCCATCCAGGATGCCGATCAGATTTTGGTCATCGATGCCGGGCGCATCGTCGCCCGCGGCACCCACGCGGAACTGCTGAAATCTTCGGGCGTGTACCAGGAAATCGTTGAATCCCAAGAAACCGCTGGAGTAACTGGAGGCGAGCACTAATGGCCAAGGACACCACCCACCACTCCTCCGCTGAGGACGCTGAGCTCCAAGAGCTTGAGGCCAAGCTCGCCGCCGATGAATGGTCCGGTTCCGCACCCCGCCAGGCCAAGAATTTCTGGCCTTCTGCCAAGCGCTTGCTGCTGCTGCTCATGCCCTATAAGCGCCTGCTGGCGGTAGTGGCGGCGATGAACATAGTCTGCGTCTTCCTCGCGGTCTTCGCACCCAAGGTCTTGGGCGATGCCATGGACGTCATTTTCTCCGGCGTTATCTCTCGCGAGCTGCCGACTGACATCTCGGCGCAGCAAGCCATCGACGGCATGCGTGCCCAGGGCCAGGATCAGGTGGCCGATATGGCCTCAGGCATGGATTTCACTCCCGGCGAGGGCATCGACTTTACCCGCTTGGGCACGCTTATCATCGCGGTGATCGCGATGTACATCGTCTCTGCCGGCTTCCAGCTCTGGCAGGGGCTCATCTTAAACCGCCTGACCATCGACACGGTCTACGAGCTGCGCCAGCGCGTGGAGGCCAAGGTGCATGCGCTGCCGTTGAATTACTTCGATTCCCACCAGCGCGGCGATATCCTCTCGCGCACCACCAATGACATCGACAATGTGCAACAGGCCCTCCAGCAGGCGCTCTCCCAGCTGTTTTATAACATCCTGATGATCCTGGGCATCACCGTGATGATGTTTAGCATCTCTTGGCAGCTCGCCCTAGTGGCGCTCTTGGCGCTGCCACTAACTGGACTGATCATCGGGGTCATCGGCGGGCGCTCGCAGCGCCAATTCAAAACCCAGTGGCGCGCTACCGGCCAGCTCAATGGCCAGGTAGAAGAGTCCTTCTCCGGCCACGATCTGGGCATCGTCTTTGGCCGCACGGAGGATATGACGCGCCAATTTGATGAGCGCAATGACGAGCTTTTCCGCTCCTCCGCGCTGGCGCAATTCCTCTCCGGCATCATAATGCCCATCATGCAATTCGTGTCCTACTTGTCTTACGTGGCCATCGCCGTCCTGGGCGGCCTGCGCGTGGCCAACGGGCAGATGACCCTGGGCCAGGCCACCGCCTTTATCCAGTACTCCCGCGAATTTAACCAGCCGCTGGGCCAATTGGGCGGCATGATGCAACAGGTGCAATCCGGCGTGGCCTCAGCCGAGCGCGTCTTCGAGTTCCTCGACGCCGAAGAGCAATCGTTGGAGAACACCAGCGATGAGCTAGCCGGCCGCGCCCGCGGCCGCGTGGAGTTCCAGGACGTTGACTTTTCCTATTCGCCGGAAAAGGAACTTATTACCGGGCTCAACCTGCGCGTGGAGCCGGGGCAAACCGCGGCGATCGTAGGCCCTACCGGCGCGGGCAAGACCACCATGGTCAATCTGCTCATGCGCTTTTATGACATCGATTCTGGGCGCATTCTTATCGATGGCCACGATACCGCTCACATGCCCCGCACCGCCCTGCGCTCCCAAGTGGGCATGGTGCTACAAGATGCCGTCCTCTTTGAGGGCACCATCATGGACAATATCCGCTACGGCCGGCTCGATGCCACGGACGATGAGGTCATCGCTGCGGCCAAGGCCACCTACGTCGATCGCTTCGTGCACTCCCTGCCGGAGGGCTATGACACCGTCATCGACCAAGATGGAGGCGCCATCTCCGCCGGTGAGCGCCAGCTGATTACCATCGCCCGCGCTTTCTTGGCCCAGCCTGCGCTGCTCATCTTGGATGAAGCCACCTCGTCCGTGGATACCCGCACGGAGGTGCTTGTCCAAGAGGCCATGAATGCCCTGCGCGCAGAGCGCACCTCCTTCGTCATCGCCCACCGCTTGTCCACCATCCGGGATGCGGATCTGATCTTGGTGATGGAAAACGGGGGCATCGTCGAGCAAGGCTCGCACGAAGAACTGCTGCGCGCCCAAGGCGCTTATTGGCGTCTGCACCAATCGCAGTTCAAAAAGGCTTAAAGGCAGGGAGCCGCTGCGTGGTTACTGCACGTTGAGCTGGACCTGCGGGGCGTGCAAATTAGCGCCCTGCAGGTTGACCAGCTCCATAGTGACATCTTGCAGCGAAATGTGCTCCATCAGAACGTTCGGGATAGGAGCATCGGGCACCACGTGCGGGTCAGGAACGCCCAATTGATCAAGTACCGCGTTGAGATCGCCGTTGGATAAATCGACGTTTACCGGAATGGTGGGGTGATCCACCACCGCGGGCGTTGTCTGCAGTCCAGTGGTCAGCACGGTGACCGGACCGTCCGTGACGGTGGTCTCCACATCACCGGTAGTTAGCTTGCCCTGTCCCATAGCGGCGGGCAGGGTCAACGCGAGGTTTCGCGCGGCCAACTTATCACCTACGAGTTTCAGCGCTCGTTGTTCACCCTGTGCGGTAGGCACAGTAATGAGCGAGGCGCTTACGTTTCCAGTCAGGGTGACGTTATCAGCAGTCACCGTGCTGAGTTCAGATTGCGCTAAGGCCAAGCCTTCCTGCGCACGGGTCTCCTCAGGTTGGTTCACCGCACACACCGCTGTAAAAGCGCAGAGCACCCCGAGCGCACTACTTTTTACCACACGAGCGGAGCGACGACGCGGTAGTGAGCTCAGCCTGAATAGCTTCATGCTGAAACCGCCAGTTCTTTGGCCTGGGACTTTTTCTTCTTCTTGTGCTTCTTAGGAGACTTCTGGCGATCCTGTGGCTGCCAAGCAAATGAGAGCGCACCACCGATAATGCCCAAAAGACTGCCGATCACGAAGCCGCCCAGGTTCGTGGTGGGAAGCGCGATGATCGCCACCAAAATGGCTAAAACACCCAGGTAAGACGAAGTCTCCTGCCTAAACCAAGATCCAAGGCCGAACATGATAAGTGCCGCACCAATAAGGAGCGTCGAAACGCCCGAGACCGTGGAAATCATGACCAGCAGATCAGAAATGCGCACAGTAATATAAGCCGGCGCGGCGATGGCGATGCCGGACAAGATAAGCAACAAGCCACCCGCGAACGGGCGACGCTTGCGCCAGTGTTTGAACCGCTTCCACCAGCTCTCTTTGGGGGCCACTCGGGTCACGGCTTTATCATTTTTGTTCTTCGCTGCGGAGTCCTGCGATTCACCAGCGCTTTTGACCGCATCCGCGACCGACTGCGATGTATTGTCTCCATCGCTTTCCGCCGCGGCCATGGCTGCAGCACCAACAGCAGCGGTGCCGTCGGCCTTCGTCTCCGCAGCACTAGCGTGATCGGTGCCAGCGGCGGCCTCGCCAGCGGTTTTCTCGGCTGGCTCATGGGCGGAATCTTGGGCGCTGCGTGCAGCTTCGCCGTTATCGGTACCGGTTTCGTTCACTGCAGGCATGCGCAAAGTCTCATCATCAGAAGACTTAGCAGCCATTGTTGTTGCTTCCCCTCTTCACCGTCACATTCACACCAGAGGCAGCGAGCCTTTCTGCTCCCACCGAGGTCGTACGAATATCGTCCGCGCTCAGGGTCACCTTCTGCGCGTACAATCCCCACGAACCTGGATCTGCTTTGTCATTGACCTGGCTGGCGTCAACACCCACGTTGGCGTTCGTCAGATCCAGCTGACCCTTAATGTCGGTAGCACCAACCAAGAGGTTTTCTACCTCCACACTGTCATCACCATTCGCACGGAGGGCGAAGGTGGTCTCGCCAATCCCTGGGACATCAGGAAGATTGGCGGACAGGCACAAGTTGGAAGCCACTGCGTGCTCAAACTTCAAGCGCGCGGCGGGGATGGTTTCTTCTCCCATCTTGTCCCTATCAACGAAGATCGACAATCCTTCGCCCTCTAGGTGGCTCATGTTCACCTTAAAGAAGGTTCCTGAAAGTGCGATATTAGCGGTCAAGCCACCTTGGGCTACCGCAAAACCTGTTACACCAAAAGCTGCAAGCCCGGCAACCAGTGCGGTTGCAAACTTTGGAATACTAATCCTGCCCATGAAGGAACCTTTCTGTGGAATTGAAAAGGCGGGGTAGCTGCCTGTTTTAGCGGCATCCCCCGTCTACTGTGAATTTTCAGCCCACTCTTTACCGCGGCCAGAGATATACAAGCCGACGATGAGAAATAGACCTACGCAATCCACTGATTGAATGAGCTTGAACACACGTTAACACTACCTGAGACACGTCACACAAATAGGGGTGCAATTAAATACGCCCGCAACGGTGTAGCCCAAGTCATATGTTTAATGAAGATTATCGCACCCCCTGCCGTTGTCAACTTCCGATCCCCCACTAAACCTGCAGCGCACATCGTTGCACCCCCAAATTTGTGCGCCATGTAATAGGTGCGCACCGGTGTGTGTTACGCTACACAACCATCAGATTTTATCGACTAAGGAGGGTCGAATTGTCCAACTCACTGAAACCCGAAAATGCACAGGCAAACGAAGAAAATACCCACATTGATTCCTCTCAGTCCGGTGCAGAAGAAGTAAACGCTCAGGACAAGAAGGAAGAAAAGCGCGAACTGCGGCGCGCTCCTTTGGGCCCGGATTCCCTGTTGTGGAAGTGGGGCTCGGACAACCGCCTGCAGCTACTACGCGGTTACACCGGCATTTTGCAGAATATGCACCCAGCGATTGGTCAGTCCCTTTTGGACCACTCGAAGTTCTTCGACGAACCTTTCGCCCGTCTGCAGCGCTCTACGCCGCAGATTATTGAGTCCATCTACGATGATGGGGACATCGGTGAGCGCATCCGCGACTACCACGTCACCATTAAGGGCACGCTGCAAAATGGCGAGCGTTACCACTCCCTGAACCCGGAGACCTACTACTGGGCACACGCCACCTTCGTTTACCGCGTTATCTACGCCCAAGATCTCTTCGGTACCCCGTTCACCAAGGAAGAGCGCGACCAAATCGTTCGCGAGGGCGTGACTTGGTGGGATAAGTACGGCATGTCTGAGCGTCCGGTCATCGATAACTACGATGACTTGATCAAGTACATGGATGACATGGCAGATACCGTGCTCGAGCGCAACCAGACCGTTGATTTCGCCCTGCGCACCGCACGCGTAGAGCCGGTCAAGGCTCCGGAAGGCGTTCCAGAGGCAGTATGGAAGGTTATCTGGAAGCCCATTATGCGCAGCGCCATCTGGTTGACTGTGGCCACCCTGCCGCAGAAGTACCGCGACATCTTGGAGCTGAAGTGGACCAAGCGCGACCAGAAGCGCTTCGACCGCATCGCCAAGTCCGTTCGCTTCATCATGGACCACCTCCCTGAGGACAAGCGCTACATGGAGCCTGGTCGTTCCTTGATGATCAAGAACGGCATGATCGAGGGCAAGTACAAGGAGCCGAAGAAGATCCAAGGCTACAACGCCGCCCAGGCTAAGGACTCTGCTGCCACCGCGGAATCTACCGACAAGCCGGATTCCGATGATGCAGTAGCCGCACGCCGGGCAGCCGGCTGCCCGTTCTAAATCACACCGGCTTCCTTATTGTTCGTGAGCTTTTTAGCTCACGAACCTTTTCATTGATCTTTCTGGAGCGTGCATTACATGTCTTTACCACGCCGTCTACAAGAACGGCCCTTGCCACAGCAATTACTAACTGAGCTACAACATCTCACCACTAACTACTCCACCGGTTCGCTGGATAAAGGCGAACGCAAAGCGGTCCACTCCCCCTTATTTGAAGAAGAATTAGGCTGGGTTGGAGTAGGCTCCGAAGAAGACGTAGATGAGGCTTTCCGCCGTTCGCGTCAGGCCCAAAAGGCCTGGGCCGATACCGACGTTAAACAGCGCGTAAAGGTAATGAAGCGCTTCCACCACCTCGTGGCTAAACACCGCGAGCTGCTTGCGGATTTCATCCAATTGGAAACCGGCAAAGACCGCACGGCCGCCTTTGATGAGGTACTCGACGTACTAAATAACGCGCGTTATTACTCAAATAATGCGCCAAAGCTATTGGCCACCCAGAAGCAGCCGGGCGCATTTCCGCTCATCACCAAAACGCACTTGCAGCGAGTTCCTAAGGGCGTTGTGGGGCAAATCAGCCCGTGGAACTATCCATTAGCATTGGGCATTTCCGATGCCGTTGCGGCACTGCTTGCCGGCAATGGCGTTGTGGCCAAGCCCGATGGATCCACCCCGTTTTCTAACCTGATTTCCCTCTACCTCTTGAAGGAAGCAGGACTGCCGAAGGATTTGCTGCAGATCATTACCGGCTCCGGTCGAGTCGTTGGCTCAGCCATCTCCGAACGCTGCGATTACCTGATGTTTACCGGTTCCACCAAGACCGGCAAGATTTTGGGTGCCACCGTAGGCGAGCGCCTCGTCGGATACTCCGCAGAACTGGGTGGTAAGAACCCGATGATCATCGCGCCGGATGCGGACATCGACAAGCATATTGACACCATCGCTACCGCTTGCTTTTCCAATTCGGGCCAGCTGTGCGTGTCGATTGAACGCATCTACGTCCCCGATGCCATCTTCGATGAATTTATCATCGCATTCCGCCGGGCAACCGAGTCCATCAAGCTTGGTTCCGGTTTGAACTGGGACTACACGATGGGTTCACTCATCGGCCAAAACCAACTAGATGTGGTGCAGCACTTTGTCGACGATGCGGTGGATAAGGGCGCCACCGTTATTACCGGCGGCAAGCCCCGCCCGGATATTGGCCCCTACCACTTTGAGCCCACGGTTCTCACTGATTTGGGAGAAGGCACCGAGCTTGCAGAGCAAGAGGTCTTTGGCCCCGTGGTCTATGTGCAACGCGTGCGCGATGTCGAAGAGGCCATCGAGCAGGCAAATAAATTGCCCTACGGCCTGAACTCCTCTGTATTCGGACAGCCCGAGACCGCACAGGGCATCGCTGAGAAAATTGAAGCAGGCAGCGTGACCATCAATGACGGTTACGCCTCTACGTGGGCCTCGATTTCTACCCCGCTGGGTGGTGTCAAGGAGTCCGGTGTTGGCCGCCGCCATGGCCACGAGGGTCTGACCAAATATACGGAAGCGAAGAATATCTCCTCGCAAAGGATCATGCCGATGCGTGGGCCAAGCTGGCTTCCCAATAAGTACTACGGCACCCTGCTGAGCTCTGCATTGCGCTTAGGAAAGGCCTTGCGTTTCCTCCCCTAAGTACTGCGCAGCATAAGCAGTCACCGCTTAAATTCAGTAACTCACTTCACATTTAGCAGGCATGTGTGTAAGATCACAACATATTCAGAAATGTGTTCTGCTGAATACATAAATTGCACAACACACAGCGGCCAGTAAGCGCCCTGTGAAACTCGAAAGGAACAGTATGTTCAAGCCATACCGCCGACCGACTGTCGCAGTGGTTGGTGCCGGAGTAGCCGGATGCGCCGCGGCTTCTGAATGCGCATTCTCTGGATTCGACACCGTTCTTTTTGAACAAGAACCGCACATCGGTGGTCACTTCAATTCCGCTGAGGCCACTGAGGTTTCCCGGAAGTACCACTTCCGTACCCCGTACCTCCGTCTCACTAAAACTGATGGCTCGCCAGCTTCTGTAGTACGCCACCTTGAAGAGGCTGTTGCTGCCAGTGGCGCCGAGTTCCGCGGTTCCACCGCCGTTACTGGTGCCGAGTTCGACCGAGCAGAAGGCAAATGGGAAATCTCCTACCTCGGTGATTCTGGTCAGGAAACCCAAGCTTTCGATGTGTTGATTCGCGCCACCGGCGAGGAGTCCCCGTGGATTTCCGTTCCAGGACGGTCAAAGGCCAGCGTCGATGACATGTACCTCCACCACGGCGTAGAGGTATTCGGGCTGCCTAATGCCCTCTTTGTTGACGGCCCCACCCCGCGCGACTCTTACCTCAAGCGTCGCCCACTGGCTGTCATCGAAGCCCGCGCCGATCACTGCCGCCGTTACGTCCGCCAGCTCGAGATTCGTGGACCAGGCGAACTAACCGTCAAGCACGATAAGTGGTTGGTTCAGCCCGGTACCGTACGCGGAATCCGCGAAGTGCTCGCAGGGTTCGATGCACCGGCCCATGATTTCAAGCGAGCATCCAACTACGCCCCTGAGTCCGCCTCGTCCGAACGCCAGAAACAACAAAAGTCCGCTACTGCCCTTAAGGAGGCATAATGACTACTCTGAGCAATCCTGAAAGCACTGTAAACGACAAGCACACCCAGACTGCAGATAATAACACCGATAACCTGCCTGAGCTGGGCCCGGATTCCATCCTGTGGCAGCGCTTTGGTGACTGGCGCTCCGCATTCGTCGCACTGTCTGCTGGTCTTTTGCAGATTGCCCAGCGTGACGTCAGCCGGTCCTTGGTGCAGCACTCCAACGTTTTTGATAACGAGGTTGCACGCTTGGTTCGCTCCGCCTTCCCGATCATCCGCACGATCTATGAAGGCCCAGAAGTTGGCGTCATGATTCGTGACTTCCACAAGGACATCAAGGGCACCCACCCAGATGGAAGCCGCTACCACCCGCTGAACCCGGATGTTTACTACTGGGCACACGCTACCTTCGCTGCTATGCCGTACCAGTTGGCCGGCAACTTCATGGATCCTTTGACCCCAGAGGAGCGCGAGCAGCTCTTCCAGGAGACCCGTACCTGGTACACCTTCTACGAGGTTGCAGAGCCCGACGATGCGCCAAAGACGTACGCTGAGTTTGAAGAGTACGTGGACAACATGATCGATACCCTCGATATCAGCGAAACCATCGAGCGCTCTCGCATCATCAACGGCCTTACCCTCGACAGCCCGGATCCGAAGGTGCCCAACTGGCTGTGGAAGCCCATTGCACCTTACGCATCCCGCCTGCTGTTGTGGGTTGCAATCGGCATGATTCCGGACAAGCTGCGCAACAAGCTTGGCTGGGAGTGGACCAAGAAGGATGAGCGCAAGCTCAAGATCTTCTCCCGCGCCGTCCGTGGCGTCTTCTCCGTCCTCCCGCGTAAGGCACGCATGGTTCCTATTGCTACCCGCGCCTTTGAGAAGGCGGAAGCTGAAGGCGGCTTCCACTACTAAGGCCTTTACCCCTTCACTCATAGTTACTGAATACTGACTCCCACGATTGCACCTTGAGGCCTTAAGGTAGATAACAACGTGGAGCATTAGTAGTGAAGGAGCACGAATGACAACCGTGTCCGGTTGGATTGCTATAGCCACATCGATTCCGGTGTGGCTATACTTTTTCGCCCGCATAGGCGCGCTCATTAAGTTCATCCGCTCCGGCGGACCAACCCAACTAGAGCGCACCAATAGCCCCGTAAAGCGCGTCGGGCGCGTGCTGGCAGAGGTCTTCGGCCACACCCACTTCAAGGGAAAACCATTGGTCAATGCCGCCCACTGGGCGGTCATGGTGGGCTTCTTATTCGGCATCCTGGTGTGGTTTGAGGCCTATATTCAAACTTTCGCCCCGGATAAAGGGTGGCCGGGCTTAAGCACCTGGCCGGTGTATCACTTCGTGGAAGAAGTGCTCGGCATCGGCACGGTGCTGGGCATTTGCTTCCTCATCGGCGTGCGCCTAAAACTGGGCGATACCGAGCGCGGCAGCCGCTTTTTCAACTCCCAAACGGCAGCGGCCCGCTGGGTGGAGGCCATCGTTTTCATCGAGGGCCTCAGCATGCTCTTGGTCAAAGCTTCCAAGATCGCGGCCTTTGGTGGCGGTTCCGCAGTCGCGGATTTCTTGACTATTCACTTAGCTAAGGCACTGCCTGAGTCCCCGGCACTGGTCAGCTTCTTTGCCTTGGTCAAGCTGCTGTCCGGGCTCCTTTTCATCTTCTTCATTTCCCGCAAATTCCAGTGGGGTGTCATGTGGCACCGCTTCATGGCGTTTTTCAATATCTTTTTCCAGCGCAATACCTCTGGAGAAAAGGCGCTCAAATCCCTGCCTACCCCGGACTTGGAAGAAGACATCACCCCTGGCAGCTGGAAACTGCTGCTGGATTCGACCGCGTGCACCGAGTGCGGCCGCTGCCAGGAGCTGTGCCCGGCTTGGAATACCGATAAGCCGCTGAGCCCCAAAAAGGTCATGATGGACTTGCGCCAGGGCGCGCTGGATAACTACAACCCACACGAGGGCCTCGATGTGCTCTCGATGGCTGGCGTTATCGATGACGATGTCCTGTGGTCCTGCACCAACTGCGGTGCCTGCGTGGATCAGTGCCCCACCGATATCGAGCACATTGACCATATTGCGGACCTGCGCCGCTTCAAGGTCTTGGCAGAATCCGATTTCCCATCGGAGCTGACCGGACTATTTAAAAACATGGAGACCAAGGGCAACCCTTGGGGCCGCAATAATTCCGAGCGCCGCGCCTGGATTGATGAGGCACGTGCCGATGGCATCGAGGTGCCCATCATTGGTGAGGACGCCGCCGATTTCTCCGATATGGAATACCTCCTCTGGGTAGGCTGCGCCGGCGCTTATGATGACAATGGCCGCCGCACCACCCGCGCCGTGGTGGATCTTCTCCACACCGCCGGCGTGAAATTCGGTGTGCTTTCTACTGGTGAGACCTGCACCGGCGATCCCGCCCGCCGCGCCGGCAATGAGTTCTTGTTCCAAATGATGGCGCAGCAAAACGTTGAAACACTTAACAACGCTTTCGAGGGCGTGCCGGAAGGCCAGCGGAAAATCATCACGACCTGCCCGCACTGCTTTAATACCATCCGCAATGAGTACCCGGACTTCGACGGGCATTTCGATGTCTTCCACCACACGCAGCTGCTCAACCGCCTGGTGCGCGAGAAGCTGCTGCAGCCGGTCCCACGTACCCCGGAAAACCGCAAACCGATCACCTACCATGATCCGTGCTTTTTGGGCCGGCACAATAAGGTCTTCGATCCCCCGCGCGAGCTTCTCGAGGCCACGGGCGTGGAGTTGCGCGAGATGGACAAGTCCCGCGATGAAGCCTTTTGCTGCGGCGCCGGTGGCGCGCGCATGTTCATGGAAGAAAAGCTGGGCTCTCGAATCAATGAGTTCCGCACGGAGCAAGCGCTAGAGACCGGCGCCGAGGAAATCGCCACCGGCTGCCCGTTCTGCAATGTCATGATGACCGGCGGTGTGAAATCTTTGGCCGCCGAGTCCACCCCCACCACTCAGGTCAACGACGTGGCCACCATGCTGCGCAATTCCATTTCCCTGGATGACAAGGGCACCCTTCCAGAGCCTCGCCCCAAGGCCTTCTTGGGCACCCCAGTGCGCCACCGTGCGGCTTCAGCTACCGCCACCGCTGAATCCCCCAAGGCGCCCGCGCCTGCCGATGCCCCCTCCTCCACCAATACCCCCACGGCTACCGCGCCACCTGCTACGCCCGCCGCGCCTTCGGCACCGGCGGCCCCCAATGCTGCGGCCCCATCCGCGCCAAAGGCTCCTTCTACCCCGGCGGCCCCCAATGCTCCTTCGGCACCCCACGCACCCAACGCACCGAGTGCCCCGAAATCCACTAATGCCCCGTCGGCGCCTACTCCGCCTGCCGAACCGAGTGCCCCCTCCGCGCCCAGCGCGCCAACCCCACCGGGTGCTGCCACGCAGCCAAAGGCTCCCAAGGCCCCTGCTGCTCCTGCCGCTCCAGGTTCTTCTTCGGCACCTAGCGCCCCGGCGGCTCCGAAGGCTCCGGCAGCGCCAAGTGCCCCGACAGCTCCAGGTGCCCCGACTCCGCCGGCTGCTCCAGATGCGAAAGCACCCGCGGCGCCCCAACCGCCTAGTGCCCCACAGCCACCCGCTGCATCGCAAGCACCAGCTACGCCACAACCACCTGCAGCTCCACAGTCGCCCCAGACTCCGCAAGCTGCCAAGGCGCCACAGGCTCCAGCAGCGCCAAAGCCACCGCAGACTGACAAGAAACCCGAGGCAGCGGCGCCACCAGCTCCGCCGGCATCGTCCGCGCCGTCCACTCCGCCGGCACCACCGGCGCCATCGGCAAGCACGGAGGCTCCCAAGGCCCCCAAGCCACCGGAACCGCCGAAGCCACCCACACCGCCGAAGGACACGAATACCGAGTAGGCATGCGCACGGATGAGTGCGTACGCTGTGATTCATGCATTTAGATGTGGGATGGGCTGCGGATACTTTTGTTCTCGCAGCGGGTGCGACGGAAAACACCACTAGCCTCGTTTCCTTTGCCTGGATCATGCTCGCGGCGCTGTTGGCGCCCATAGTGTCGTTCATGTTGGGCAACCGGTTGCCGGCCGTTGCCCTTCTCATCATCTTTGGCATGGTCATCGGCCCATCGCTTTTGGATGTCGCCCATGAGGATGCCGGCATCAGCATGCTGAAAGAGCTGGGTGTTGGTGCACTCTTCTTGCTCGCCGGTTTTGAAATCGAGATTTCTACGCTCAAAACCAAAGAGGCGGGAACTGCACTGTCCACCTGGCTTATCTGCCTCGTGGCCTGCGGCGTCGGCGCGTACTTCTTGGTCGATAATGTCCCTGGTGCCATCGTGGTGGCGCTGGCACTGACATCCACGGCACTGGGCACGCTTCAGCCCATGTTGAAACAGGACCGTGTGCTCGAGACCAAAGTGGGCAAATCAGTCATGATTCACGGCGCTATTGGTGAGGTCGCCCCCATTACCGCGATGGCGCTGCTGCTCAGCACGCGCTCCACGTGGACCACGCTGCTGATTATGCTTGCGTTCATCGGCATCGCCGTGGCCGTCGCCATCATGCCGGCTGCCATTGCAACGACGATTCCGTGGGTTAAAGCGGCGTTTATCTCCGGTGCAGGGTCCACCAACCAGACCATTCTGCGCCTTATCATCCTTATTCTTGCCACCCTCATGGCCGTCACGGCGGTCTTTGAGCTAGACATCGTGCTGGGTGCCTTCGCCGCCGGCATCATCTTGAACCGCATCATCCCGGATGAGTTCCATCGCCGCTTGGAACACCGCCTCGATGTGGTCTTCCACTCCATGCTCATCCCCGTCTTCTTCGTAGTCTCTGGCATGACGATTAACTGGGATACCATCGCTAATAACCCGGGGAAAGTACTGGGCATCCCGGCGCTTATTCTTGTCACCCGCGGCCTGCCGGTATTCCTGCGCGAGAATGTGGGCCACACCGGCTCCGAAATTGAAACGGTGCGCGAACGCCTCCAGGTCAGCTTGTACACGGCGACCGGCCTGCCGATCATCGTTGCCGTGACGTCGCTGGCCGTTAATTCGGAATTGATGAAGCAAGAAACCGCGTCCATCTTCGTTGCCGGTGGCGCGCTGACCGTTGCCATCTTCCCATTCCTGGCCAACCTGGTGGGAAGGAAGAACTCCAAGACAGTTGATGAATCCGATCCAAAGAAGAAGTCCGATTCCACCGAGGACGATAAGGAAGAAGAGTCGCAAGAACTCTAATCTTTTACCCCGCACTAGAAGCTATGCCCTGCCACCACGGCAGGGCATATTCTTTTTGAATCAGGTTGTCTATTATGGTGGCTGTGACTAATAGCTACGGATCCTCCCCCTATGACCGGACCCTGCGTCTATCCGATTCAGAGCGCAACGATGCCCTGACGGATCTAGCCCGCGCAGTGGGCGAAGGTCGCTTATCTATGACCGAGTTTGAGGAGCGCTCCGATAGCGTCATGCAGGCCGTCACCCACAAGGACCTGGCGCCAATTTTCAGCGATATCCCTGCGACCGGATCACAAGAGGTAAAGATCTATTCCCAAGGCGATGTGGACCGCGCCTTTAATGCCGCGAAGAAGCCCCGCGTCGCTACCGCGCTGGCCAGCTCGGTAGTTCTACTCGCGGCATCGCCTACCCTTGTCATGCTCAGCGCCACCATGAATAGCCCCTGGTTGCTTGCCGGCGGCGCCGTAGCCGCAGCGCTCATTCCTATCGTGTGGATCCTCTTGTACGTGGCCAAGGTGGGCCCGCAATCGTGGCATGCCCCGTCGGTGCGGCAGATTGAGCGCCAACAGCAGCGCGAGATCCGTGCGCTGACGGCACACGAGCGGGCGCACCAAAAAGAATTAGAAAAGAAAATGTGGGCCGAACGCCGCCAACAGGCCGGTGAACTTACTGGTCAGGCTATGGAAATGGCGAAGAAGCAAATCAACAAGTGGAATAATAAATAGCGCTGAGGTGCGCTGCAATATTTCTTAACGCTGTGAAAGATGGCACAATATGGCCATGACTTCTCCCAAACCCCGCATCTTTGACCAGTCCGAAAAATTAAAGGGCATCGCTTACGATATTCGCGGTGAGGTCTCGGCGGAAGCGGAGAGAATGGAGCTAGATGGCCACACCATCTTAAAGCTCAATACCGGCAACCCTGCCGTATTTGGTTTCGATGCACCCGATGTCATCATGCGCGATATGATCAGCGCCTTACCCACCTCCCAGGGCTATTCCACGTCCAAAGGCATTAGCTCGGCCCGCCGGTCCATCGTCACGCGCTATGAGCTCGAGGACTTCCCACCTTTTGATATTAACGATGTCTTCTTGGGCAATGGCGTATCCGAGCTCATCACCATGACCACCCAGGCGTTGCTCAATAATGGCGATGAGATTCTCATCCCGGCGCCGGATTACCCGCTGTGGACGGCAGCAACCTCGCTGGCCGGTGGCACCCCAGTGCACTACCTCTGCGACGAGGAAGATGAATGGAATCCGTCTATCGAGGATATTAAGTCCAAGGTCACCGAAAAGACCAAGGCCATCGTGGTCATCAACCCGAATAACCCAACCGGTGCGGTGTACTCGCGCGAGGTCCTGCAACAAATCGTGGATATCGCGCGCGAGCACAACCTGCTCATCTTGGCCGATGAGATTTATGACCGCATCCTCTATGACGATGCGAAGCATATCTCCATCGCCTCGCTGGCCCCAGATCTCTTGACCTTTACCTTTAATGGCCTGTCCAAGGCCTACCGAGTATGCGGCTACCGCGCGGGCTGGATGGTCATTACGGGTCCGAAGCATCATGCGTACGGGCTCATTGAGGGGCTCGAATTGCTGGCAGGTACCCGCCTGTGCCCGAATGTTCCCGCGCAACATGCCATCCAAGTGGCGCTGGGCGGCCGCCAATCCATCTTCGAGCTCACCGGGGCTGGGGGACGATTGCTGCGCCAGCGCGATATCGCCTATGACAAGATCAATGAGATCCCCGGTGTGTCCGCGGTAAAGCCCAAGGGCGCGTTGTATCTCTTCCCGCGCTTGGATCCCAATGTCTATGACATTCACGATGATTCCAAACTCATGTTGGACATCCTCAAGGCGGAAAAGATCCTCATGGTCCAAGGCACCGGCTTCAACTGGCCGCACCCGGATCACTTCCGCGTGGTCACGCTGCCTTGGGCCTCCCAGTTAGAAAACGCCATCGAACGCTTGGGCAATTTCTTAGTCAGCTACCGCCAATAGAGCCCAGCAGCCGATTGGTAATTGCAGTAATAATCGTTGACAATACACCGTATGGGACGACATTCCTCGGTTTCTAATTCCACTAGGGGCGCCGCTTCGCGGCATCGGCAAGCGCAGGGTCGATCGGAGTCCAGCGGGCACGCGCAGGGCCGGTCGAGGTTACAACGCCTAAAGCCACGTCAGTTGGCGCACTCGGTATCCGGTCACCCGTGGCGCATTGGGCTAGTAACCGCCATCGGTGCGGTCCTTATCGCCATGCTGGTCGGCCTCGTCCTGCTCTGGCCCACTAGTGCTGCCTCTGAGCACACCTCGGAGGAGTTCGAGTCCACCTACGCGTTGAACCACCCGCAGGTGGAAGGCACCGTGGAGAAGACCGATCATTCGGCGTGCCAATCGGAGCAGACCGGCTTGGCCTTTGATACCCCGCCGCTTATTCCGGAAAAGGAAGAAGTGGACTGTGACCGGGCGCTGGTGAAGATCACCTCCGGCGAGGACGAGGGAAAGATGACCCAATTGGTCACCTTCGGCAACGCGGGCGACCCAGAATTGCAGCCAGGCGATAAAATCGTGCTCTCGAAGGCCACCGATCCCACCGGATCCGTATCGTATGCCTTTGCCGATTATCAGCGCAGCAATAGCCTCCTCCTCTGGGGCGTGGTCATCGCGATTGTCATCATCGCTTTCGCGGCCTGGCATGGGGTGCGCGCGATCGTCGGCCTGGGGTTAAGCCTTGGCATCGTCTTTAGCTTCCTCATCCCAGCGCTCATCGCAGGCACCAATCCCCTGTGGGTAGCGCTCGCCGCCTGTACCGCCATCATTCTCCTTGCCGTTCCCCTCGTCCACGGCGTGAATTGGAAATCCGCCTCCGCGGTGGGCGGTTCCCTGACCGCGCTTGCCATCGCCGCGTTCCTTGCGTGGGCGGCCATCGATAGTTCGCAGCTGCAAGGCTATAGCTCCGAAGATAACCTCAAGCTGCTGCTGTATATGCCCAATGTTTCCATCCTGGGCGTGCTGCTGTGCGGCTTCGTCGTGGGTGCGTTGGGCAGCCTTGCCGATGTCGCCATTGCCCAAGCCTCCACCATCACCGAGCTGCACGAATCCGATCCCGCTGCCTCACCGCTCGAGCTTTTCTTATCCGCCATGCGGGTCGGCCGCGACCACATTGCCTCGATGGTCTATACCCTCATTTTGACCTATACCGGCGCCGCATTGCCCCTACTTCTGCTCATCACCGCCGCCGAACGCCCCGCGGGGCAAATCCTCAGCAGCGATCTCGTCGCCACCGAGCTCCTGCGCTCCGGCGTCGGCGCCATGGCGCTGACCCTAGCGGTACCGATTACCACGCTGATTGCCGCGTTTACGGTCCCGTCGCGCCGCCGTTAAAGCGTGCGGCCCAGCGCCTGAATCTTCCAGCCGGCGTTGGCCCAAGCCGCAACGTCGAGCACATTGCGGCCATCGATAATGTGCTTATTATCCACGAGCTCGCCGGCCTCGTTCGGGTCCAGCTCCTTAAATTGCTGCCACTCGGTGGCTAGGATGACCAATTCCGCCTCCCGCAAAGCAGATTCCGTATCGGCGGCATAGTCCAAGGTGGGAAAAACCTTCTTGGCGTTGTCCATGCCCTCGGGGTCAAAGACAGTCACCGCAGCACCCGCCAAGGACAAGGACCCAGCGACCGAAAGCGCCGGCGAATCACGCACATCGTCCGAATTCGGCTTAAAGGCACAGCCCAGCACGGTAACGCGGTGGCCCAATAGGGAGCCATTGAAGGCTTCTTTAGACAGATCCACCATACGGTCGCGCCGGCGCATATTAATCGCATCCACCTCGCGCAGGAAGGTCAGCGCTTGATCGGCGCCGAGCTCACCGGCGCGCGCCATAAAGGCACGAATATCCTTAGGCAGGCAACCACCGCCAAAGCCCAGGCCCGCGCCCAGGAACTTGCGGCCGATGCGCTTGTCTATGCCAATGGCATCCGCCAGCGCCACCACATCAGCACCCGCGATCTCACAAATCTCAGAGACCGCATTGATGAAAGAAATCTTGGTGGCCAAAAAGGCGTTGGCGGAGACTTTTACTAACTCTGCGGTCTGCAGGTCGGTCGCGATGAAGGGCGTATCCTGTGCTAGCGGCTGTGCGTAGATCTCGCGGGCAAGCTCCTCCGCGCGCGATTCTGATTCACGGGTACCAATCACGATGCGGTCTGGGGTGATGGTGTCGTGCACTGCATAACCCTCGCGCAAAAATTCCGGATTCCACGCGATTTCCACGCGGGTTCCCTCGGGCGCCAAACCATCCGCCAGTTCTTGTAGTTCCGCCGCCGTGCCTACCGGAACGGTGGATTTACCAAAGATGACGTGCTCCCCACGCAGCTTGGGCACCAAGTCCGTGATAACGGCCTTAACGTAGGTCATATCCGCTGCATAAGAACCGCGGCGCTGCGGGGTTCCCACGCCGAGAAAGTGCACGTTGGCGAATTGCGCGGCCTCGTCATAATCCGTGCTAAACCCTAAGCGCCCAGCATCAATATTGCGCTCGAGCACCTCCGGCAGCCCCGGTTCAAAAAAGGGAACCTTGCCCGATTGCAAGACGGAGATTTTATCCTCGTCTACATCGACGCCTAATACTTCATGCCCCAATTCCGCCATGCAGGCGGCGTGGGTGGCTCCCAGGTAACCGGTGCCAATAACAGTCATCCGCATAAAACCTCATCCTAGAGATTTTATGTAAATACCAGATTAATCCCTGCGGAAGTTCAGGTAAGACTTTGATGGCGTTGGGCCGCGCTGGCCTTGGTACTTCGATCCCAATTCCCCCGTGCCATAGGGGCTTTCCGCCCGCGAGGTCATCTTAAAAATGGCCAGCTGCCCCACCTTCATCCCCGGCCACAGCGCAATGGGTAGGTTCGCGGTATTGGAAAGCTCCAGGGTGATGTGCCCGGAAAAGCCGGGATCGATAAAGCCCGCGGTGGAGTGGGTTAAAAGTCCCAGCCGTCCCAGCGAGGACTTGCCCTCCAACCGCCCGGCCAAATCAGCCGGGAGGGTGAATTTCTCCAGCGTGGCACCAAGGACGAACTCGCCGGGGTGGAGAATAAAAGATTGCTCGTCTTCTACCTCCACCAAGGTGGTAAGCTCCGGCATCTCCGCTTTGGGGTCAATGTGCGTATAGCGGGAGTTATTGAATACCCGGAAGTACTTATCCAAGCGCACGTCAACGGAAGAAGGCTGGATAAGCTCACTATCAAAGGGGTCGATGCCCAGCTCTCCGGAATCAATGGCGGAACGAATATCACGATCTGAAAGAAGCACGGACCCGATTCTACTCAATCGCCTGCCCTAGGTGTATAGTAGGGAAAGCGCATTTAGCGCAGTGCCGACGTAGTTTAATGGTAGAACTGCAGCTTCCCAAGCTGCTGGCGCGGGTTCGATTCCCGTCGTCGGCTCCACTGTCATGAGTCGCGACATCGTTGGCAAACCGGCATCTCAGTTGTTTTTGTTCTGGGGTGCCGGTTTTCGTGTTTTGGATCTAGGGGTGGGTCGCCTTTTTCCAGTAGGGCTTTTGATAGTCGCGGGCTGTGTCGATGTAGTGTTCGGTGATGACTTCGCCGGTTTCGGCTAGTGATGTGATGACGTGGTTGTCGGCGATGACCATGAGGATTTTCTGTCTTTTCCATTTGCGGCCGATGCCTAGGTGGAAGAGTTTGCCGGCGTAGCGCACGGTGGTTTTGCCGTTGTCCCAGACGACGTCGTTTCTTGTGCGCCATTCTTGTGTCGGGTTGTGGGCTGGGTTGGCTTTGGTGCCGGTGGTGTAGGCCTGGTGTGGGGTGCGTCGGCCTAGGGCTTTTGAGGTTACCCTCGTTTAGTGGACACCCGATTAGTGCGGATTTTGTGTCCGTAAGAGAGGATGTTCATTGTGAGTCAACAACGCCAGAAATACACGCCTGAGTACCGGCGTGAAGCCGCAAACCTAGTAATCGAATCGCAGCGCCCAATTGCTCATGTAGCCAAAGAAATTGGTGTCGCACCTGG